>NZ_JBFUDZ010000029.1:0-75373 GCF_056404455.1 Mesorhizobium sp. P2_D1 | reverse complement strand
CAGTGCGTGCATTGCAAGGGCATCACCGAGAACGTGACGACGCAGCCGGCGACCTGCGCGCATTGCGGCCTGCTGCTCCTGGTGCGCGACCATTATTCCAGGCGCATCGCCGCGTTCCAGGGTGTCTGCATCAACGCCGAGGATCGCAGCGAGATTCCTCCGATGGAGGAGATTTTTCGATGAGCACCGGAACGACAAAACTCGATGTCGTGGTCAGCGATGTGGTGCCGGTCAATGAGCTGGTCACCCGCTTCCATTTCCGCCGCCGCGACGGCCAGCTCTTGCCGACCTTTTCCGGGGGAGCCCATGTCGTGGTCGAGATGCGCGACGGCGAGCGCACCCGGCTCAATCCCTACTCGCTGATGGGCTCGCCGCTCGACACGCGCGAATACACGATCAGCGTGCGCCGCGACGATGTCGGCCGCGGCGGCTCGCTGTTCATGCACAGGAATGTCCGGCCTGGCCATGAAATGGTGGTCAGCTATCCGGTCAATTTGTTCTCGCTCGACCTGCGCGCCAAAAAGCACCTGATGCTGGCCGGCGGCATCGGCATCACGCCGTTCATGGCGCAGACCGCGCAGCTGGCGGCGGAAGGCGGCAATTTCGAACTGCACTACACCTGCCGCACCGCCTCGCTCGGCACTTATGCCGATCTGCTGCGCGAGCGCTACGACCGACGGATCAGGCTCTATCATGACGACCTTGACGAGCGCATCGAGCTCGACCGGCTGTTGTCGTCGCAACCGCTCGGCACGCATCTCTATGTCTGCGGCCCGGCCGGCATGATCAACTGGGTGCGTGAGCGTGCCGCCACCCTGGGCTGGCCGTCGGAGACCGTTCATTTCGAGCATTTCGCGGCACCCCAGCCCGGGCTGCCGTTCGACGTGACGCTTGCCGTAACTGGCAATACGATCAGGGTCGATGAACAGCAGAGCCTGCTCGAAGCGATCGAGGCGGCCGGCGTCGACCCGCCCTATCTCTGCCGTGGCGGCGTCTGCGGTCAGTGCGAAACCAATGTCATCTCGTATGACGGCAAGTTCATCCACAACGACCACTGGTTGAGCGAGGAAGACCACCGCTCGGGCTGCAAGATCATGCCGTGCGTGTCGCGCTTCGAGGGCCGGTCGCTGGTGTTGGAAAGATAGGAGGCGAGCTTGGGAATCACCTTTCGCAAGGAAACGTTCCGCGACGATTTCACCTTCAAGAACAGCCCGGAGCACATTCGGCGGTTCCCGTTCCCGTTCCACGAAGACGCCTACATGTATGCGGTCAACATCGAGCCGCATGTCGTCGGACCCAAGGGCAGCGTGCTGGAAAACCTGATCGACGTCGACGAGCACTATGTCGCCGAGATGCAGGACCGTGCGCTGGTACTGGCCGAGGATCCGCTGCGCTGCCAGTCGCTGCCGCACATGACGCTGGCCGGCTGGGACCTGCTGGAGCTCCTGATGGAGCAGCAGGCGCTGGGTTATCCCGACCATTTCACGCTGACCCGCGACGGCGATCGCTGGCGCTGGATCAACCGGCCGCTCGGCATCGACGACACCTTCACTTTCGGCGACACCTCGACGCTGCCCTACGGGCCGATGGAGTACATCACCCGGCAGAGCCAAGGCGATTTCTGCATCCTCGACCAGCGCGACGGCAATCTGTGGATGGATGCCGGCATGGTCACCACCCAGGCCGACTGGTCGCTCGATTTCGACATCGGCATGAACTTCTTCGAGTGGCACGCGCCGGTGCCGCTGGCGCATGAAAAGGGGATTTTCACCCGGGCGCTGAAATTCCTCACCAATATCCAGCAAGGCAAGCCGGCGCGGCGCCTAAACTGGACGATGACCATCAATCCGCGCCTCGATACCAGCCCGGAAAATTATCACAAATGGGGTCCGGACCGGACCACGGTGACGCCGGAGAATGTCGGCGACAAGGTGCACCTGCGCGTCGAGTTGCAGAGTTTCTGGCGGCTGCCGCGCTCGAACGGCATCGTCTTTCCGATTCGCTGCTATCTGATCAAGATGGACGAACTGGTGACGCAGCCGAAATGGGCACGCCGCCTGCACCGCGTCATCCGAGACCTTCCGGACGAACTCGCCAACTACAAGGGCCTGACGCGCTATCGCCCGACGCTGGTCGAGTGGCTGTCGAAGCTCGACGACGGCAGCCCGACATCGCCGGGCTTCGGGCCGGACTAACCCGCGCTGTTCTGCGGATAGCAGATGATCGAGAGGTAGCGCATCGGCAGCTGCGTCAGCTGTTCGGGCCCGTGCGGCGCGTCCGCGTCGAAGAACAGGCTGTCGCCGGGCTTCATCGGATAGAGGTTGCTGCCGTGCCGGTAGACGACCTCGCCTTCGAGCATATAGAGAAACTCCATGCCCTCATGCTGGAAGGTCGGGAACACGTCCGAATCCTCGGTCAGCGTGATCAAATAGGGTTCGACGACGACGCCGCTGGTGTTGGAGCCGATATGGCCGAGCAGATTGTACTGGTGACCGGCGCGCGTGCCGCGACGTTCGACGTCGAGCCCTTCGCCGGCCTTGACGAAGACAGCGCTGCGCTCCTCCTCGAAGCGGCGGAAGAAGGCGGTGACCGGAACGCCGAGCGCCCGCGACAGTGCCTGCAAGGTGGTCAGCGACGGCGAGGTGATGCCGTTCTCGATCTTCGACAGCATGCCCAGCGAAATGTCGGTGGCGACCGCCAGATCGGCGACGGTGATGCCGAGCTTCTTGCGGAACGCCCGTACCTCGCGGCCGATCGCGACCTCCAGCACTTTTTCGCGGGTGTCGCGAATGGCGTGCGGGTTCTGCGTCAGCGGCGCCCGGATGGTCTTGCCGTCCGACGAAACCTTGGGCAGCGGCTTGGCCCTTGCGCCGGCAGGGTCGGCACCAGGCTTGGGATCGGAAATCTTGTTGGCCATGTCGCCCTCGGACTCTGCGGATTTATTTCACTCTAGGTGAACATGTCAGGTGCCGATACATGAGCGCAACCGCGACGGCAAGTCGCCTGAAGGCGCATGCACCCGATCCCGTGTTTGGTCGCGCGAGGTTTTGCGCGAAATCCTCACAGCCGAAGCGCTGTTTCGACACAGGAACTGTTGACAGCACGAACGGGCCAATTAYTGTCCTGTGAGTGAAATTTGTTTCGTAAGAGCAATTCCAGGAAAAGTGTGAAACGGTTTTCCGTCCGGGATTGCGTCAAACAAAAAGTCGAAATCAGATCGGGAGGCCTGCAATGAAAAGTCGCGTTGCCGTTATCGGAGCCGGGCCGTCCGGCCTGGCACAGCTCAGGGCCTTCAAGTCGGCCGCCGACAAGGGCGCCGACATTCCCGAGATCGTCTGCTTCGAGAAGCAGTCCGACTGGGGCGGCCTGTGGAACTACACCTGGCGCACCGGCCTCGACGAGCATGGCGATCCCGTGCACGGCTCGATGTACCGCTACCTCTGGTCGAACGGACCGAAGGAATGCCTGGAATTCGCCGACTACACCTTCGAGGAGCATTTCGGCCGGCCGATCGGCTCCTATCCGCCGCGCGCCGTGCTGTGGGACTACATCAAGGGCCGCGTCGAGAAATCCGGCGTGCGCAAATGGGTGCGCTTCAACAGCCCGGTGCGCATGGTGACCCTCTCCGAGACGACGAAGAAATTCACCGTCACCGCGCATGACCGCACCAACGACATTACCTATTCGGAAGAGTTCGACAACGTCGTCGTCGCCTCCGGGCACTTCTCTGTCCCCAACGTGCCCTATTTCGAGGGGTTTTCGACCTTCAACGGCCGCATCCTGCACAGCCATGATTTCCGCGACGCCATGGAATTCAAGGGCAAGGACATCCTGATCATCGGCCGCTCCTATTCGGCCGAGGACATTGGTTCGCAGTGCTACAAATACGGCGCCAAATCGATCACCTCCAGCTACCGCTCGAAGCCGATGGGTTTCAAATGGCCGGAGAACTGGAAAGAGGTGCCGCTGCTTCAGAAAGTCGTCGGCAAGACCGCCCATTTCAAGGACGGCAGCACCAAGGATGTCGATGCCATCATCCTGTGCACCGGCTATCTCCATTCCTTCCCCTTCCTCACCGAGGATCTGAAGCTCAAGACCGCCAACCGCATGTGGCCGGACGGGCTCTATGAGGGCGTCGTCTGGGAGAAGAACCCGAAGCTGTCCTTCATCGGCATGCAGGATCAGTTCTACACCTTCAACATGTTCGACGCGCAGGCCTGGTTCGCCCGCGATGTCATCATGGGCCGTATCAAGTTGCCGTCGGCCGAGGCGATGGCCGCGCACGGCGCAAAATGGCGGGCGCGCGAGGAAACGCTGGAAGACGCCGAGCAGATGATCTGGTTCCAGGGCGACTACACCAAGGAATTGATGGACCAGACCGATTATCCAGGCTTCGACGTCGAAGCGGTCAACAAGACCTTCATGGAGTGGGAGCACCACAAGGGGGAAGACATTATGAGCTTCCGCGACCACGCCTATCGCTCGCTGATGACCGGCACCATGGCGCCGCTGCACCATACGCCCTGGCTGCAGGCGCTGGATGATTCGATGGAGAGCTATCTTGAGGTGAAAGGCGTCGCGGCGGAGTAGCAAGGCGCGCCGACTTCAATCCAGCGGATAGTCAGGCGGAGCGTCGGTCTCCGTCACCTTGACCGACAGCACGTCGCTGGTGTTGGCAAAGTCGGGGCCATCGCCGCGCACTGCCAGCGTGTCCGCCATCAGCAGGAATGTCATGGCGGCGAGGGCAGGTCCGCCCGGCTCTTCGGGCCATGCAAAGATGCCGTCGGCGTTGGCGCCGAATTTCACATCGTGGCAGACAAATTCGATCTCGATCTTCCAGCATCGCAGCGGCCTGATATCGCCTGGCAGCGGATGCGGCGGGTAGGGAAGCTCGAAATGATTGGCGACAAGGATTTTGGTCGGCACCGCCGGCATGATGCCCTTGTGATTGAAGGCGGCGATGGCGTCGTCACGGAACCGGTCGAGCAGGCCTTGCCCCGATAGCCTGTACGGCTCGCGGAAAAAGCCTCCGACCCAGACCGACTCGTCATTGTCGTTGGAGATCAACAGGGTGGCGTGGAAGCGGCGCAGCCTTGGCGCCAGCGCCTGCCAGTCGCATTCGGCAGGCGTCGCCGGCGTTGCGATGAAGTCGTCGAGAAGATCGCTGCCGCGCACCGGATTGCTCAATACCGAGCAGTCTTCGCCGTAGAGATGCCAGAGCTGGCGCAACTCAGCGGCCGCGATGCCGGGTTTGCGCAGTTCCTCCACCGAGGCGCGAACCCGCGCGACGGCGTAGGCCGTCGCCGCCTCCAGCGTGCCGAAGCCCGGGACGAAATGTTCGCCGTCCGGCTCGCCGGTTCTGGCCATGTCGAAAACGAGGACGGTAAAGGGCGGCTTGCCTGGCTCAGACATTCGGCACCAAATTGGACTAACCCAGCCTTGCCCGCGCCTTCGCCGTCCACGCGTTGAACAGCCGGTCGGCGACGATGCCGATGAAGGCGATGGCGAGGCCGGCGACGATGCCGCGGCCGGAATCGGCCTTGGACAGCGCGATGAACACTTCCTGGCCGAGGTCGCGGGTGCCGACCATAGCGCAGATGATGATCATCGCCAGCGCCATCAGGATCGTCTGGTTCACGCCCAGCATGATTTCGGGCAGCGCCAGCGGAAGCTGCACGCGAAAGAAGGTCTGGCGCGGCGTGCAGCCGGATACCTTCGCAGCCTCGATCAGCGCCGGCGGCACCTGCCTGATGCCGTGATTGGTGTAGCGAATGGCCGGCACCACGGCGAAGGCGACCGTTGCGATCATCGCGGTGACGTCGCCGACCCGGAACAGCATCACCACCGGGATGATGAAGCAGAAGGATGGCAGCACCTGCAGCGTGTCGATGATCGGCGTGACGATCTTCTCGAAACGGTCGCTGCGTGAGGCCATCAGGCCAATGGGGATGCCGATCAGGCAAGCGATGAAGGCCGAGATGCCGCAGAGATAGACCGTCGCCATGGTCTTCTCCCACAGCCCGGTGACGGCGCAGAAAGCGGTGAGTGCAGCAACCAGGGCCGCGAGCCGCAGGCCGGAAAGCTGATAGCCGGCAAGGCCGAGCAGGAACACCGCGCCCAGCCACGGAAAGCCTTCGCAAAAGGCGCGCAGCGGGTTCAGCACGTTGAGGATCAGCGCCACGCGAAACGCCTCGATCGTGTCGAAGAAGTTGATGGTGATCCAGTTCACCGCTGCCTTCCAAAGGGGCGCGGTGGTGAAGGTGATCGCCTTCGGCACCGCCGCGAAGGCCGGCACGAACAGGCCGAGCAGCGTGGTGACGACAAGGATGGCGATCGCCAGCGTCAAATTGGGATAGCGCCGCCAGAAGCTGGGGCTCACTTCCCGGTGGACATGGCCCTTTGCCTGCTTGTGCGCGATCGCCTGGCTCAGCCGGTCGAGTGCAATCGCCAGCGCGACGATGGCGAGACCGGCTTCCATCGCCTCGCCGACCTTCAGCGCGCGTAGCGCCAAAAGCACGTCGTAGCCGAGCCCGCCGGCGCCGATCATCGAAGCGATGATCACCATGTTCAGCGCCAGCATGATCACCTGGTTGACGCCGACCATCAGCGTCGGCCGCGCCGAGGGCAAAAGCACCCGCCACAGTTTCTGCCGCGCCGTACAGCCGGCCATCTCGCTGAAATCGTCGATCTCGGACGGCACCCGCGACAGGCCGAGCATCGTCGCCCGCACCATAGGCGGCGTGGCGAATATGGCGGTCGCAATCATCGCCGAAACCGGGCTGTTGCCGAACAGGAGCAGCATCGGGATCAGATAGGCGAAGGTCGGGATCGTCTGCATCAGGTCAAGGGCAGGGGAGACGATGAGCCTTTCCGCCCATGGTTTGCGCCATGCCCAGATGCCCGCGAACAGGCCGGTGACGATGCAGAAAGGCACGGCGATGGAGATCAGCGCCAGCGTCAGCATGGCGCTGGTCCATTGGCCAAACAGTGCGATGTAGAGGAAACACCCGCCGACCAGCATGCCGAGCTTCCGGCCACCGGCGGCATGCCCGGCAAGGAAGGCGGCGGCGCAGACGCCGACCCAGGACAGGCGCGGCAAGACATAGGCGTCGGCGCCGTGACCGATCTTGAAGTTCTTGGCCAGCAGGTTGAGCGCGAAGTCGAGCGGCACGCCGAGCACCGCGGTGATCGAGCGCGTCAGCCACGACAGGTTCGACTTGATCCAGCCCATCAAGGCGCCGACCCAGTCGGCGACCGGCACGATTGCACTGGCGGGATAATTGACGGCCCAGGGCAGGCTGTCCTGCAGCAGGAACACGACAAGCACGGCGGCAAGCGCCGAGGCCCAGACGATCAGCCAGACCTGAACCGGACGCGCCCTTGCCTCGCTGGCGCCAGCCGTCACCGTCATGCGCCGGCCCTCGAACGATCGATGCCGGCCAGCAGGTCGATCACCGCTTGCGGCGTCACCTCGCCGATCGGCTTGCCGGTGCCGTTGACCACCGCGAACGGCCTGCCGGCGGATACGATCTCCGCTGAAAAGCTTGCGATCTTGGCATCCGGCGCAACGGTGCCGCCATGCTCGGTGCCGTCGCAGGCGCGCATCAGGCTGCGCGCAGAGATCACCTTGGCGCGGTCGACGTCGCGGGTGAATTCGGCGACATAGTCGGTCGCCGGGTTGACCACCAGCTCCTCCGGCGTGCCGATCTGGATGACCTCGCCGTCCTTCATGATGGCGATGCGGTCGGCCAGCCGGATCGCTTCGTCAAAATCATGGGTGATGAAGACGATGGTCTTGTGCAGCATGGTCTGCAGCCGCATCAGCTCGTCCTGCATCTCGCGGCGGATCAATGGGTCGAGCGCCGAGAACGGCTCATCGAGGAACCAGATTTCCGGTTTGGTCGCCAGGCTGCGGGCGATGCCGACACGCTGCTGCTGGCCGCCGGAAAGCTCGCGCGGGTAGAAATGTTCGCGGCCACGCAATCCGACGAGTTCGATGACCTCACGCGCCCGCGCTTCGCGCGTCGGCCGGTCCTGTCCCTGGATGCTGAGTGGAAAGGCGATATTTTCCAGCACGTTGAGATGCGGCAAGAGCGCAAAATTCTGGAACACCATGCCCATCCGGTGGCGCCGCAATTCGATAAGCGCCGCATCCGAGATTTTCAGCAGATCGTTGCCTTCGAACTCGACCTTGCCGTGGGTCGGCTCGACCAGCCGCGACATGCAGCGCACCAGCGTCGACTTGCCGGAGCCCGACAGCCCCATGATGATGAAGATCTCGCCCTGGCGGATCTCGAGATCGACTGCCCGCACGGCCCCAACCAGCCCGGCGGCAGTGACGTCGGCCATGCTGGCCTTGCCATCGCGCTCGCGGATGAAATTGGCCGCGTTCGATCCGAACAATTTCCAGACATTGCGGCAGGCGAGCTTTATCGGGCGGGCATCCTTGCCCGGCTGTGTCGGCGCCTGTTCAGTCCTATCCGTCATCCATGCTTCCTTCTGGAACATCAAGACTTGAGACCCGGCCGATCAACAGCCGGGCCTCACTTTTCCAGTTGGAACGATCACTGCGCCCAGGCTTTCCAGTCTGCCTCGTGGGCAGCGATCCAGGCGGCCGCGACGTCTTCCGGCGTCTTGCCGCCGAGGTCGATCTCGCCGCTCATCTTGTTGAGCTCATCGGTGTCGATCGTATACGCCTTTGCCACCTTGTAGGCGACCGGCCACTTGTCCTTCATGCCGGACCATGAGTACTTCCAGATCTCGCCATGCGGCTTGCCGCAATCATATTTGGCGTCCGGGTTCACGCCCCATTTCGGGTCATTGTAGCATTCGGGTGTGTATTCGGGGAACTGCACCCATTCGCCCTTGTACTTGGCCGGTGCCCAATGCGGCGAATAGATCCACAGCATGATCGGCGCCTTGCGCTGATAGGCCGAGTCCAGCTCGGCGAACATCGCCGCGTCGGTGCCGGCATGGATGACGGTGAAGGGCRGTTTCAGCGCCTCGACACGCTCGTCGTCAAAGCCTTCCCAGGTCACCGGGCCGCCGAGATAGCGACCCTTGGGTGCGGTCTCGGCCGTCGAAAATGCTTCGGCGCATTTCGGGTCCTTCAGCGCTTCCCAATTGGGCAGGCCCGGGCACTTTTCCTTCATGTATTCCGGAAACCACCACTCTTCCTTGGCCTTGGGCCCGAGCTTGCCGAGCCGTTCGGTCTGGCCGGTCGCGTCGGAGGCTTTCATGGCTTCGCCGGCGGTCGTGTCCCAGAACTCCAGGCCGACATCGAGGTCGCCATTGGTGAGGCCTGTGGTCAGGCTGGAGAGGTAGTCGGCGGTCGGGTATTCGACGGTATAGCCGAGCTTTTCCAGGATGCCGCCGAGGATCTTGGCATTCAGGTTGACGCTGGTCCAGTCGAACAGCGCGATCTTGATCGGGTCGTTGGATTCGGGTGCCGCGGCTTGGGCGGAAGGTGTCAGCAGGCTTAGGGACGCGAGCGCGACCGCGCCCATCGACAGTTTCGAGATCTGGCTGCGAAATGACATGCTTGTTCTCCTTCAAGCTGTGAAAATTATCGTTCGTTCCCTTCTTGCGGCTTTTCTTGATTGTGTTGGAAAGGTTGGTCGTTGCGCAAGGCCGTCGGCGCCGAATTGTCGCCCTGGCTTTGGCCAAGGCAGGCAAGACGGCGCTCAATTCTGCTGATGGTCGAATGGGACTGGAGGGTCAGCGTCATGGCTGCCGACGGATCGCTGCGGAAGCGATCACCTGCGGATCAATTTCCAGTCTTGCGGCGCCCTGCAAGGTGCGAGCCATCAAGGTCCCATGATCTCGGCTGTCGGCCCGGCAAGCCCCATCTCGCCAGGACCGTTTCATAGGATGAAATTATATATACCAACGTTCATGTCGCGCAACGACTAACGCCCGCGGGACGCATAATTTCAGACTACAGGCGAAGTGGAGCCCGGTCGCCAGATCTTCCATCCTACCAGCAGACGTAGCCGCCATCGACAATCAGGTCGAGGCCGGTGACGAAGCTCGACGCGCGGCTGGCCAGGAACACCGTCGGTCCGACCATTTCCTCCGGCGCCGCCATGCGCCCCATCGGCGTGTCGCGCTTGAAGATCTTGACCTCTTCCGCCACCTCCGGCCGCTTGTTCATCGGCGTCAGCGTATAGCCCGGGCTGACGACATTGACCCGCAGCCCGCGGTCGGCCCACTCCATGGCGAGGCTCTTCGACATGTGGATGACGGCGGCTTTCGAGGAGTTGTAGTGCGCCTGCGTCAGGCCCCGGTTGACGATGGTGCCCGACATCGAGGCGATGTTGATGATCGAGCCCTTGCGCCGCGCCAGCATCTTGCGGGCTTCGGCCTGGCAGGACAGGAACACGCCGGCGACATTGACCTCGTGCACCTTCTGCCATGTCTCCAGCGACAGCGTCTCGGCCGCTTCCGACCCGGCGATGCCGGCATTGTTGACGGCGACGGTCAGCGCACCGAGTTCACTCTCTAGGCGATCGATCGCCGTCGCGAGATCGCTCAGCGATGTCACCGTGCCGGTCAGCACCAGCGCCTTGCGGCCGAGCGCCGTGATCCGGTGAGCGGTTTCGTCCAACCCGCCTTTCGAAGCATGGCCGAAACAGGCGACGTCGGCGCCTGCCTCGGCCAGTCCGATCGCGATTGCCTGGCCGATGCCGCTGCCGGCGCCGGTGACCAGCGCGACATCGCCGTCCAGCTTGAAAAGATCCATTGATAGCCCTCCCTGCCTCGGAGAGGGTACGCGCTGAGCCGTGCTCCGATCAAGCGCCCTGCATCGCTCAGAAATAGCCGTCCGACGCAGCCGTGGCTTCCTTGGGGATTTCGACGCCGTCGACGAGGATCTTGTCGACCAGTTCGTGGTGGAAGCAGACCAGCCCCTTGATGCGTTCCGCCTCGTGCACCGGTTCGGGATAGTACCAGACGAGGTTCTCGTGGCGCTTGGCCTTGGTCGTCACGTGATAGTAGTTGGAGATGCCCTTGTAGGGACAACGCGAGATGTAGCGGCTGGGTGCGAACATATCGAGCCGCGTATCGGAGATCGGCAGATAGTGGCGCACCGGATGTCCGGTTTCGAACAGGAACACGCCACGGCGTGAATCGGCGACCTGCTCACCGTCGAGAATGACCTGCACCCGCCGCGACGACGGCAGGCAGTCGACGCGGCGGAACGGATCGCGGGCGTGGACGAAGATCTCTTCGTCCTCCTCGAACCAGTGGCCCATCTTGCTCCAGTAGAACGACATGTAGTCGGCGAGCGGCGGGCTGCCTTTCACCGGATCGGCGTAGCGCCAGGCCGCGTCCTCGACCAGCGTCACGCCGGTGTTGAGTGAGTAGTGGGTCGCCACGCCCTTGAACGGGCTCTCGGTCGTCGTCGTGCTCGGCAAGAGAAACTCTTCGCGCACGTCGCTCATCGGGAAATAATAGACCGGCAGGTGGTCGGACTCGTAGAGCATCAGCGCGTTGACCGTGTCGGCGACAATCATCGACCCGACCTGCACCCGCAGCCGCTTCTGCGTCGGCATGGTGAAGGCGACGTAGCCCGGCTCGAAATCATATTGGGTGATGCTGTCGAGCAGCGGAAAATGCGGCCCGCGGCCGCGCAGATGACGCTTGCGAATGGTACTCTCCCGGTTCTTGGTCTTGGCGATCACGTTCATGATCAGCCTATGGATACGCGATCGAGCAGCAGCCCGGCGGCGATCGGCGGCAGTCCGCTGACATTCTTGCGCACCGGCACCAGCAGGTCGGGGAAATAGCTGAAAATGACCGGCGTCTCGTCGAGCAGCAGTTTCTGGATGTCGGAGGCGGCACTGCGCTGTGCGCCGATATCGAGCGCCTTCAGATAGCTGGTGACCATGCCGTCATAGGCCGGGCTCTTGAAATGCGCCGCGTTCCAGGGGCCGTCGCTGACCAGCGGGCTTTTGAGGAACACGTTGGGCACGCTGCGATGCGCGTAGTCGGTGATGCCGAGCGGACTGTCCAGCCAGTCCGACTGGCCGAACACCGCCTTGCCGTAGTACTTGTCCTGGTCCTCGATGTTAAGCGCGATGCGGGCGCCGATTTCCTTGGCGAAGTTCTGGAACAGCTGCGCGTAGCCGGGAATGTCGGAATAACGCAGCGTCGTCAGCGTGATGTCGAAGCCGCTGGCCACGCCGGCCGCTTCGAGCAGTTGTTTGGCCTTGGCGATATCCTGGACGCGTTGCGGCACCGTCTTGTCGGTCGCCGGGAAGGCAGGCGCGAACGGGCTGTCATTGCCGGTCGCCGCCATGCCGCGGCACAGACCATCGACCAGCTTGGAGCGGTCGATGCACAATGCCAGCGCCTGGCGCACGCGCTTGTCGGTGAAGGGGCCGGTGTCGCAGCGCATGTGCAGCTGGCGATGCGCGGTCGATGCGACGCGCAGCACCGTGATGTCGGGGCTGTTGAGCACGACCTGGCTGACGTCGAGCGGAACGGCGTCGAGGATGTCGACCTCGCCGGCCTGCAGCGCCAGGATGCGCGGCTGCACGTCGCCGTAGAACTTGAATTCGAGACGGTCCGGCAGCGCCTTCTCGCCCCAATAGTCGGGGTTGCGTACGAAGGTCGCGCCGACCTTCGGCGTGTAGGTCTCCAGCCGGAACGGTCCGGTGCCCTCGAACGTCTTTTCGTAGTCGCCCTTGTAGCTCGCCGGCAGGATGACGGCGTTGTAATTGTCGATCGACACCGAATAGGGAAAGCTGCCGTTCGGCGCGTCGAGATGGAAGGCGACGGTATGGTCGTCGACCTTCCTTGTGCCGCCCTTCGACAGCAGGCCCTTGAACACCGACAGCGCGTTCGAGGCGCCGCTCGGATCGGCCAGCCGGTCGAAGGTCGCGACGACGTCGTCGGCCTTGAAGTCCTCGCCATTGTGGAATTTCACGCCTTTGCGCAGCTTGAAGGTCCACACGCTGCCATCCTCGTTCGGCGCCCAGCTTTCCGCCAGCACCGGCTTCAAGGTGAGGTCCGCCTGGGTGATGCAGAGAAACTCGGCGGTCTGGAAAACCAGCTGGTAGCTGCCGCTGTCATAATAGGTGACGGGATCGATGGCGCCGCCCGGTGTGGCCACGCCGGCGCGCACCGTGCCGCCCGGCTTGCCCTCGGCGCGGGCCTGTTGCGTGCCGAGGCCGGCTGCGGCAACGAGGCCGCCGAGGAATGGCAGGGAGAGGCCAAGCACGCTGCCATGGCGCAGGAAATTGCGCCGGCCCATCCTGCCGGCCAACAACTCGTCGATAGCGGAATTTTCGATTGTTGTGAGATTCCGGCGAGCGGCGTCGATCATCCTGAAATGCTTTGGCATGGCTGCATTCCTCGCTTGGCTTGGGGTTTGCCATCTAGTTCATTGTTGACTGCCGCCGCAAAGCGATATTTTTTGATAGGGGCCATCGAAATTTTCGATGCGAGGGGTGAGGCATGGACACTGAAAATCTGCGCAGCTTTCTCGAAGTTGCCGCCCATGGCAGCTTCACCGTCGCGGCCAGCCGGCTCAACCTCGCCCAGTCCACCGTCAGCGCGCGGATCCGGGGACTGGAGGAGCAGTTGGGGCGCCGGCTTTTCGTGCGCGACCGCGATGGCGTGACGCTGACGCCGGCCGGCCGCCAGTTCCTGCCGCATGCCTCCTCCATCACCCGCACCTGGGAGCAATCGCGGCAGGACATCGCCGTTCCCGATGGCTACGAGACGCTGCTGCGGCTGACCGCCCCTGCCTATCTGTGGGACCGCATCACCTCGCCATGGGTCGAGTGGATGCGCGCCAGGCGGCCGAACGTGGCGCTGCGCCTGGAGGGCAGTTTCCCGGATCTGGCGATCGACCAGCTGGCGGAAGGCCTGCTCGACATCTGCATCCTCTATCTGCCGCGCCCGCATCCAGGCATCGTCTATGAAACGCTGGCGGTCGATCAGGTCGTGCTTGTTCAGCATGCCGCGCAGACGAAGTCCTGGACCGAAAACTACATCCTCATGGACTGGGGGCTGGAATTCCGCATCGAGCACGACCGCGCCTTTGCCGGCATGGTCAAGCCGGCCATCTCGGCCGGACTGGTCTTCATCGGTCTGCAGCATGTCCTGTCTCGGCAGGCGGCGGCCTACCTGCCGCTCAGTGCCGTGAGCACGCATATCGAGCGCGGCGAAATGCGCCGCATCGACAACGCGCCGGTGTTCCAGCGCCCGATCTACCTTGCCTATCCCAGCAATCCGGTCTCGTCGGATGTCCTGGATGTCGCGCTCACCGGGCTGCGCTCGCTGGCTGGAGATTGGGCGGAAGGTCAGGGGTTTTCGGAAGGCGACCGTTCCCTGGGCATGACCGGCCAGATGTGACGGGTCAGGCCGTATCCATGGCCATGCCCGCTACGCCGGTTCGGTCACCACTTCCTTCTGCAGCCGTGCCAGTTCCTCGTAGGGGATATGGCAGCGGATCGAGTGGCCGGGCTGCGCTTCGCTAAGCGGCGGTTCCTGCTGCTCGCAGATCGCACCGATCTTGCGCGGGCAGCGCGTGTGGAACACGCAGCCCGACGGCGGGTTGGTGGCGCTGGGGATTTCGCCGTCGAGGCGGATGCGCGCCGTCTCGGTCTGATCGAGCTTGGGCACGGCCGACAGTAGTGCTTCGGTATAGGGATGATGCGGGCCGGAAAAGACGTCTTCCGACGGTCCGAGTTCCATGATGCGGCCGAGATAGAGCACGGCGATCTTGTCGGAGAGGTAACGCACCACGGCAAGATCATGCGAGATGAAGATGTAGCTGACGTCTTCCTTCGACTGCRGGTCGGCGAGCAGGTTGAGGATCGCCGCCTGCACCGACACGTCGAGCGCCGAGGTCGGCTCGTCGCACACCACGATGCGCGGGTCGCCGGCGAAGGCGCGCGCAATGGCAACGCGCTGCTTCAGGCCGCCGGAGAGCTGGCGTGGCTTGACGGCAAGATGCCGGTCGGTCAACCGAACTGAACGAACGAGGTCGTTGAGACGAGCCTCGAGCGCCCTGCCGCTCAAGCCCGCAAGCCGCTTCAGTGCGCGGCCGATCAGGTGCCGGATCGAATGCGAGCGGTTGAGTGCCGAGTCCGGATTCTGGAAGACGATCTGCATCGCCTTGATCTGGTCGTCGCTGCGGTTTTCCAGCCGCGGCGCCAGCGCCTTGCCTTCGAGCACGATCGTGCCGCCGTCATCCGGCGGCACCAGGCCGAGCAGCAGCCTGGCGAAGGTCGTCTTGCCGCTGCCGGACTCGCCGACCAGCCCAAGCGTTTCGCCCGGGCGCAAATCGAGCGAAACGTCCTTCACGGCGCGCAGCGCGTGGCCATGGCTGGAATAGGTCTTGTTCAGCCCGGCGACGCGCAGCACCGGCACGGCTGCCGCCTTTGGCGCGGGCGCGACATCGCTCGGGGTTGCGCGCGGCAACGCCTGCGCCTTCTCGTGATAGAAGCAGCGCGACAGCCGGCCGCCCAGATCGTAGAGCGGCGGCAATTCGCTGCGGCAGCGGTCGTCGGCGAGCGCGCAACGGTCGGCGAACGCACAGCCCTTGATGTCGGCGCCGATGCCGGGCAGGAAGCCTGGAATGGTGTCGAGCCGACCCTGATCCTTGCGCTGGCCGCCGCGCGGCAGGCAGCGCAGCAGTGCCACCGTATAGGGATGGCGCGGATCGTTGAATACGACCTCGGTCGGCCCTTCCTCCACCAGCATGCCGGCATAGAGCACACCGACCCGGTCGCACATGTTGGAGACGACCGCGAGGTTGTGGCTGATGAACAGGATCGAGGCCGACAGTTCCTGCCTGAGCTGCGCGATCAGGTCGAGCACTTCGGCTTCCACCGTCGCATCGAGGCCGGTCGTCGGCTCGTCGAGGATCAGCATCGACGGATCGTTGGCCAGTGCCATGGCAATCGCCACGCGCTGCTGCATGCCGCCGGAAAGCTGGTGCGGGTAGCGCTGCATGACGCTTGTCGGGTCGGAGATGCGCACGCGGTTGAGCATGGCGACCGCGCGATCCTCGGCCGCCTTGCCTGTTATGCCGCCAAGTTCAAAAATCTCGGTCAGCTGGCGGCCGACGCGGATCGACGGGTTCAGCGCCTTGCCGGGGTCCTGGTAGACCATGGAGACGCTTTCGGCCCGAGCCCGCCTGAGCGCCTCGGCATCCAGCTTCATCACGTCCTGGCCGTCGAGCGAGATCGCGCCGCCTGTAATCGAACCGTTTCGCGGCAGATAGCGCACGACGGTGAGCGCCACCGTGGATTTGCCGCAACCGGACTCTCCGACCAGCCCGTAGGCTTCGCCCTGGCCGATGTTGAGGCTGAGGTTGCGCAGCACGGCGCGGTTGCGGCCGGCGACGCGGTAGGCGACCGACAGGTCGCTGAGTTCGAGGGCGTTTTCGGCCTTGGCGGATTTAGTCATTGAGCGCTCCGTGAACGCCATCAGCCGCCAGGTTGACGCCAATCACCAGCGAGGCGATCGCCAGCGCGTCGAACAGCACCGTCCACCAGAAACCGCCGCCGATCATGCCGTAATTGTTGGAGATCGAGAGCCCCCAGTCGGGCGAGGGCGGCTGGATGCCGAAGCCCATGAAGGAGAGCGTGGCGACCGCGAAAATGGCATAGCCGAGCCGCACGGTGGTCTCGACCAGGATCGGCGGGATGACGTTGGGCAGGATCTCGACGAACATCGTATGCGCAGCACTTTCGTGCCGAAGCTGTGCGGCGGCGACATAATCGAGCTCGCGCTCGGCAAGCACCGCGGATCGCACCGTGCGCGCGATGATCGGCGCGAAACTGAGCCCGATGACGACGATGACTGTCGTCTTGGATGTGCCGAGCGCCACGATGGCCAACAGCGCGACGATGACCACCGGGATCGCCATGAAGGCTTCGAGGATGCGGCTGACGACATCGTCGACGAGGCCGCGAAAATAGCCGGTGATGAGGCCGAGTGCCGTGCCGGCCACGGTCGCCAGCAAGGTTGCCAGCGGGGCGACGGTCAGGATGTCGCGCGAGCCGACGATGACGCGCGAGAAGACGTCGCGGCCGATCTGGTCGGTGCCGAACCAGTGTTCGGCCGAAGGCGGCGCTAGCGCGTTGATGATGTCGTCGGCAAGCGGGTCGTAGGGCGCGAAATGCTCGCCGAACAGGGCGCAGGCAACCCAGAACATCACGATGGCGAAACCGGTTAGAAAGGTGCCGGAGCGCAGCAGCGAAAACAGCACCTCCGCCAGCGGGCCGCGCTTTCGCGTGTCGTCTGGAGTGGGGGAGGTGGTCTGGACAGCGCTCATTGATCTGACCCCAGCCGGATGCGCGGATTGAGCACGGAATAGAGGAAGTCGGCGACGAGCGTCGCCACGGCATAGACGATGCCGATGGTGAGAATTCCCGATTCCAGCATCGGGAAATCCTTGCCGCGCGCTGCGGTGAAGATCAGCGAGCCGATGCCCTGGTAGCGGAACAGCGTCTCGATCACGACGAGGCCGCCGATGAGATAGCCGGTCTGCGTCGCGATGACAGTGATGGTCGGCAACAGCGCGTTGCGCAGCACATGCCGCCAGATCACCGTGCGCCATGGCAGGCCCTTGAGCACGGCTGTTCGCGTGTAGTCGGAATCGAGTGCCTCGATCATGCCGGAACGCGCCATGCGGGCGATATAGCCGAACAGCACCAGGAACAGCGGCAACGAAGGCAGGATCAGGTAATAGAGCTGGGTGAAGAAGCCGGCATTGCGCGGCCAGGCGGCCGATATCGGCAGCCAGCGCAGCCAGACGCCGAAAATCAGGATCAGGATGATGCCGGTGACGAATTCGGGCAGCACGGTCACCGACAGGCCGCCAAGGCTGATGATGCGGTCGAGCGGCCGGTTGAGGTTGAGCGCGGCAACGACGCCGCCGAGGATGCCGATCGGCACCACCAGCACGAACGCGACCGCCGCCAGCTTCATCGAATTGCCGAGCGCATCGATGACGAAGGGCGCGACCGGCGAGCGGAAGATGTAGGACGTGCCCATGTCGCCCTGGACGAAGTTCGTGATCCAGCCCCAGTACTGCGCCAGCAGCGGGCGATCGACACCGAGCGTGTGATTGAGCGCGTCGACGGCACGCTGGTCGGCGAACGGGCCCAATATGGCGCGTCCGACATTGCCGGGCAGCACCTGGCCGCCCAGGAACACCATGATGCTGAGCAGGAACAGCGTCACCAGCGACAGCGAGACACGCCGGGCAAGGAAGGAGAGAATGGCATCGACTCCTTATGTAAGATCCATCGGCCCAGGCATGCCGGACACGTCGGGTAAACTCACTGTGACAGGCGGATCGAACGCTGTCACCGGGGGAACGGCTCCGTCAAATCGCGACACTTCGACCAGTGTCGAATTGCAGGTCGGCGATTGGGCAAGGCGCGACGTCCCCCGGTCGGGTGTCAGCACATTCGGATTGCCATGCTTTTCCAGACTGTTCGGCTGTCCGGGCGAGGAGGGGTCGAACCATGCACCGGTGGGCATCTGGACGACGCCCGGAATCAGGCCATCCGTCAGCACTGCGCCCGCGAGGCACGCGCCGCGATCGTTGAAGACGCGCACGACCGTGCCGTCCAGGATGCCGCGCACGGCGGCATCGGCAGGGTTGATCCACAGCGGCGCGCGGCCCGACACTTTGCCCGCCCGGCTCACCGAGCCGTGATCGTACTGGCTGTGCAGCTTGTCCGCCGGCTGCGGGGACAGAAGATGCAGCGGGAACCTGCTGGCAAGGTCGCTGCCCAGCCATTCCCGCGGCTCGCGCCAGACAGCGTGACCCGGACAGTCGTCATAGCCGAAGGAATCGATTGTCGGCGAGAACAGCTCTATACGGCCCGATGGCGTCGCCAGCCGATGCCGCTCTGGATCGGCGCGGAAGGAACCGAGCAGTGTCTGCGACGTAACCTGCCGGGCAAGGTCGGCGTGGCCGTCATGCCAGAAACGGTCGAAGGGTGGCATCTCGACCCCGGCCGCGTCCGCATTGTCCCTGGCCTGCTCGTAAAGCACCCGGATCCATTCGCTGGCTCCGCGCCCTTCGGTGAAGGCTTCGCTGGTGCCGAGCCGGGCCGACAGGTCTGCAAAGATCCGATAATCGTCGCGGGCTTCTCCAACCGGGTCGATCGCTTGCTTCATGGCGACGACGAGGTTTTCCCGGTTCGAAAAGGCGAGATCGTTTCGCTCCAGCGGTGTGGTAACTGGCAGCACGATGTCGGCATGGCGCGCCGTCGCCGTCCAGAAGGGCTCGTTGACGATGATCGTTTCAGGCCGCCGCCAAGCCTCGACCAGCCGGTTCAGGTCCTGGTGATGGTGGAACGGATTGCCGCCGGCCCAGTAGACGAGCCTGATGTCGGGGTAGACAAGCGCGGCGCCGTTGAAGTCGAACGAGCCGCGCGGATCGAGCAGCATGTCGGCCATCCGCGCGACCGGGATGAAGTCCGGCACCTGGTTCCTGCCTTGCGGCACGGACGGCCACCGGAATCCCATCTCCGGTCTTCCGGCGCCATTTGTCGACGAATAGCCGAAGCCAAGGCCGCCGCCCGGCAATCCGATTTGGCCCAGCAGAGCCGCAAGCGTGATTGCCGCCCAATATGGCTGCTCGCCATGGTCGGCGCGCTGCAGCGACCAACTGACCATCAGCATGGTGCGCTTGGCGGCCATTTCCCTGGCCAACGCGACAATCTTTTCTGTGGCCACGCCGCTCAGGGCGGCCGCCCATCTGGGGCTCTTCGGCTGGCCGTCGCTTTCTCCCAGGATATAGGCCCGCACGACCTCGAAACCGATGCAGTATCGCGCCAGAAATGTCTCGTCATGACGGGCCTCGGTGATCAGGACATGGCATAGAGCCAGCATCAAGGCGGTGTCGCTGTTTGGCCGAAGCGGCAGCCATTCTGTCTCGACGCCGCGCGGTGCGTCGTCGCGCACGGGCGAAACGTTGATCAGATGGGCGCCGTTGCCGACGGCGTTGCGCAAGGCCGCCGACGCTTCGTGACGTGCCGCGCCGCCCCCCTGTATCTGCGCATTGCGCCAGGGCAGGCCGCCAAAGGCGACGATCAACTCGCTATTCCGTTCGATCCCGTCCCAAGTGGAATGATTGCCCGTCAGGCCATCAGTCCCGCCAAGCACGTGCGGCAGGATGATCTCGGCAGCGCCATAGGAATAGCTGAGGACCGAGCTTGTATAGCCGCCGATCGTGTTGAGGAAACGGTGGACCTGGCTTTGGGCATGGTGGAACCGCCCCGCACTCGCCCATCCGTAGGACCCCGCATAGATCGCGGCATTCCCATGCTCAACGCGAATTCGGTCCAGTTCGGCCGCCACGATATCCAGTGCGGTTTCCCATGGGACTTCGACAAAGGGTTCGCTGCCGCGCCCGCCCTTGGCGCTGGACCTGTCCCCCTCCAGCCAGCCACGCCTGATAGCGGGACGGGAGACGCGCAGGTCACCCTGTACCGTACCAAGCATGGACTTGCCGATCGGCGATGGATCGGGGTCGCCGCTCCATGGCTCGACGCCGACGAGCCTGCCGTTCTCGGCACGGACTTCGTAAGTCCCCCAATGCATGGTGGTGAGCAGGGTCTCGGACTCCATGGGACAATGATAAATCGCCCCGCAACGCGGGGTTTCACGTCAGGCCGACGCGCAGCGCCTTGCCTCGGCCTGGCAGCGAAAGCGCCAGCCCCCGCAGGGGCTGGCAGTTGCGGGATGGGCTTGTCTGCCTCCGTTCAGGCCTTCGATGCCTTGTCTAGGAACAGCTGCGACATCGCGGTCGGCTGCACGCCGGCCACGCCTTTCGCCGTCGCTGTCAGATAGTCGTAGAAATAGCCGAAGATGACCGGCGTTTCTTCGAGCAGCAGGTTCTGGATCTTGCCTGCGGTCGCCTTCTGCGCCTCGAGGTCGAGTGCGGCGATATAGCTGGTCGCCAGCGTGTCGTAATCCTTGTTCTTGAAATGCGCGGCGTTCCAGGTGCCGTCGCTCTTCAGCGGTGCTGCAAGATAGACATTCGGCACCCCGCGGTGGCCATAGTCGGTGATGCCCATCACCGAATCCAGCCAGTTCGACTTGCCGAACACCGCGTCTCCGTAATAGCCGCCCTGGTCGAGGATATTGAGCTCCAGCTCGATGCCGATCTCCTTGACCCAGTTCTGGATCAGCTGGGCGTATTCGGGGATTTCCAGGTAACGCTCGGTGGTCAGCGTCACCTTGAAGCCCTTGCCCGCGCCCGCTGCTTCCATCAGCTGCTTGGCCTGCGCGATATCCTGCTTGCGCTGCGGCACGCTCGCATCGGTTGACGGGTAGGCCGGGGCGAACGGGCTGTCATTGCCCGGCGAAGCCCGGCCTTTCATCAGGCCGGCAACCAGCTTGTCACGGTCGAGGCTGAGTGCGATGGCGCGGCGCACGCGCGGGTCCTTGAACGGGTCGGAATCGCAGCGCATATGCAGTTGCTGGTGAGCGACCGACTTCAGGCTGATGATGTCGACATTCGGATCGTTGAGCAGCGCGACACCGGACAGCACCGGCAGCTGGTTGATGATGTCGACCTGCCCGCCCTGCAGTGCCAGGATTTGCGGCTGCGTGTCGGTAAAGAAGGTGAATTCGGTGCGTTCCGGCAACGCCTTCGTGCCCCAATAGTCTTCGTTGCGGACGAAGGAGGCGCCGACCTTTGCCGTGTATTTCTCGATCTTGAACGGCCCGGTGCCGTCGAAGCTCTTCTCGTACTCGCCCTTGTAGCTCGCCGGGATGATGACCGCGTTGTAATTGTCGGACGACAGCATGTAGGGGAAGTTGCCGTTCGGCGCGTCGAGGTGGAACTCCACCGTGTAGTCGTCGACCTTCTTGCTGGCGCCCTTCTGCAGGATGCCGTTGAACACCGACAGCGCGTTGGACGAGTTTGCCGGATCGGCAAGGCGGTCGATGCTGGCCACGACGTCGTCGGCCTTCATCTCGCCGCCGCTGTGGAATTTCACGCCCTTGCGCAGCTTGAACGTCCAAACCGTGCCGTTGTCGTTCGGCTTCCAGCTTTCGGCCAGCGCCGGCTGCAGCACGAGGTCGGGGCCGTCGACGCAGAGGAACTCGGCAACCTGCTGCATGACCAGGAGGCCGCCGGCGTCGGCAATGGTAACCGGGTCGATCGTTGCCGCCGGCACGCTGCTGGCGACGCGGATGGTGGCTCCGGGCGCGCCCTGGGCGCGCGCCAGCGACGGCATACCGCCGAGGCCGGCTGCTGCGCCGATGCGGCCCAGCAGCGGCAGCGACAGGCCGAGCAGGCTGCCGTGACGGATGAAGTCGCGGCGGCTGACCCTGCCGTCGACGAGGCCATCGATCAGGTGATTTTCAAGCGGCGAGCGATTGCGCCGGATCAGGTCGAGAATGTGATAATTCTTGCTCATGGGTTTTTACCCTTTCCCCTATGTTTTTATGGCTGACGAATTTTGCGGATAGCTCCATTTTCCGGCCGCCAGAGTAGCCTGTCGACCGGGACTGTAGCATGCGATTTTGTCCGGTCCATCCAGTCCTTGCCGTGGATGCGCCGGATTCCTCACTGCACTGCTTTCACCCGTCTTTGTCCGACCTTCCAGACCGAAGTCGCGGTGGTTGGCTTCTCGTTTCTTGGTCTCCTGCCTGTCATCTAGTTCAGCGGCAAACGGCGATAGGTTCCGGGCTTTGCCGGGTCATGATACTTGTTGCACGGTCCTTTCTCGATAAAGTCTCTGTGACAGGCAGCGAGGTTTTCCCGTGACAACGTGACGCCCAGACCGGGCCCTTCCGGCACGCGCACGACGTTGTTCTTCGGCGAAAACGGCCCTTCCTCGGTGACATCCATCGGCAGCATTCGAAACAGCGACTGGTTGGGCTCCCTGATCCAGCCAAGCGCTGCGCACAGATGCAGATAGGCCGCGCTGCCGATGCCGCTGTCGCCGCTGTAGCACCAGAAATCGATGCCGGCATGTTCGCACGCACCGACGAAACGCAGCATGCGGCCGATGCCGCCATGCGTCGTCGGGTTGCCGACGAAAGCGTCCGGCACCTTCATGTCCATGGCGCGTGCAATGTCGATGTTGTGGGTCGAGAACGGGATCGAGCAGTGGCGCCGCAGTTCGCGCATCTCCTCGATGGTCGCCACCGGATCCTCCCAATTGCGCACGCCGAGCTCCTCCAGCGGCCGCGCCAGGCGACGTGCCGTCGCCAGCGAATAGGCCTGGTTGGAATCGATGCGGATCATCGCATCGTCGCCAAGTCGTTCGCGGATCAGCTCGACCATTCTCAGCGAGACTTTTGGATCCTGCGTCGAGAACTTGCCTTCGAAGAAGGTCGTCCCATGGGTCTGGTGCAGCTCGACGCAATAGTCGGCGACCTCTTCCGGCGTCGTCTCGCCCTTGACCTTCAGCCCGTCGCCGCGCAGCGAAAAATAGTCGGTGAACGGGATGTCCTTGCGCACGGCGCCGCCGAGCAACTGGTAGAGCGGCTGGTTCCACGCCTTGCCGCGCAGGTCCCAGAACGCCATCTCGATGGCGCCAAACGCCATGATGCGGGTGCGGTCATTGATCGACTGCACGCCGGTCCAGTAGGGCAGGCAGGCATTCTCGGCGCCCGCGATGTCGAAGGCATCACGGCCGACAAGGCGCTGCGCCAGGACATCGTTGATGATGGCAGCCGCAGCCGGTGTCGGCGCCTCGCCGAGACCGATCAGCCCATCCTCGGTCTCGACCTCGACGATGGTCGGCGAGAACCCATCGAGTTCGCCGAACACCCAGGCGTAGGGCGTCTCGAGGCGCAGGTTGATCGGCGTGGCTTTGATGCCGCGGATTTTCATCTCAGCCGCCGATTTCGAAGAACGGCGCCCCGAGCAAGTCGGGAACCACGTCGATGCCGAGGCCGGGTCCGTCCGGAATGCCCATGCGGCTGCCGGTGACCGGCGGCTTGTTCGACGCCGTGCGCACCGTCACCCATTCGTGGAAGGCGATGGCGTGCAGGCGGCGTTCCTCCGGCGTCGACAGCGACAGATGCGCCATCGCCGCGGTGTCGATCTCGGCGCCGCCGGTGTCCTCGACGGTGATCATGAAGCCGAGGTCGACGGCGAGATCGCGGATCTGCCGCGTCTTCGTCACGCCGCCAAGCCGCGAGATCTTCAAAGTCAGGCCGTCGGCGGCACCCTTGCGATGGATGTCGAGCATGTCGTCCAGCGAGGCGACGGATTCGTCGAGCACCATCGGCTTGTCGAGCGAGCGGCGCACCGACATGCATTCGTCGATCGTCGTGCAGGGCTGCTCGAACGTGTAGTCGATGGCCCGCGTCGCGTCAGTGAACTGCCGCGCCTGGTAGGGCGTCCAGCCGGCATTGGCATCGCAGAAGATCACCGTGCCTTTCGGCACCGAAGCGGCTACCGCCGTCACACGCTCAATGTCGTCATGGACATTGCCGCCGACCTTGACCTGCAGCCGGTGGAAGCCGTCCTTGACGATGCGTTTGGCCAGTGCCGCCATGGCCTCGACGCTGCCATGGGTGACGACCTTGTAGAGTTCCGCCGTCTCGCTCTCCCGGCCGCCGAGCAGCGTCACCAGCGGCACATCGGCGGCGCGCGCCGCCAGATCCCAGCAGGCCATGTCGAGCGCCGACTTGATGTAGGGATGGCCCTTGAACACCGTATCCATCAGCCGGCCGATGCCGGCCAGCCCGCGCGGATCGTGGCCGATGAGATGCGGCGCGATCTCGACCACCCCAGCACGCACGCCGGCCGCGAAGGCGGGCGAGTAGAAATTGCCGAGCGGCGCCATCTCGCCCCAGCCGGTGATCCCGCTATCCGAGGTGATGGCGACGATCACCGCGTCGAAGGCATCGGCAACGCGCCCCTTGGACATGCGGTAGGGCCCATCCACGAAGGGCTGCACGACATGGTAGGCTTTGATGGTTTCGATCTGCACGTGTCTGTCCATTGTCTGCGGTGGTGAGGAACGGGTCAGGCGCCTTTCGACGGGCGCTGTTCGAGATCGCGCGCGTAGGAAAGAAGCTCCTCGAAATCGAGGTTGATATGCTCGCGGGCATGGCGCTGGGCAGCGCGCATGTCGGCGCCCTTGAGCAGCGACACATAGATCTCGTGAACGTCTTCGGCCGGCACCGCCTCATTGCGAGCCTGCTGGTGCAGGGCGAAATACATCTGCAACCGGCTGGTCAGCCGCTGCCAGGTTTCCAGCAGCACAGAATTGTCGGCCCATTCGTAGATCAGGCCATGCAGTTGCAGCGCCGTTTCGATCTGGCGGGTGGTGTCGCGGTTGCGGGTCGCCTGTTTCACCGCCTCGTGGCGTTGGTCAAGCTCATCGAAGAAACGCTGGTCGCGCAACGGCCAGGTGCGCTCGATGGCGAATTCGTCGAGCACCTTGTTGAGCGAATAGGCATCGTCGATGTCCTTGGCGGTCACGTCGACGACGAAAGTGCCGGCATAGGGAATGCTGGTCAGGATGCCTTCCTGCACCAGCTCGCGCATCGCCTCGCGCAGCGGCGCGCGGCTGACCCGCATCTGTTCGGAGATCCGGAGCTCGTTGAGTTTCTGGCCCGGTTCCAGCTGGCCGGTCAGGATCGCGCGCCGCAGCAGCGCGACGATCTCGGCGCGCCGCGTCGTATCCGCGATCGGACTGAAATCCACTTTCGCCATTCGGCCACTCCCAAGGAAACCGAGAGCAAGACAAGCAGATTGTCGACAATCTAACAAGGGGTCAATTTCGGATTCTTGGGGACCGCTGACCTTTCTGCGCCTTCGGCCCTCAGGCCGCGCGGCCGTAGAAGCCGACCCTTTCCTCGGCGCTGAACATCACGCCGGGCTTCTCGTAGTAGGAGAACACCGCGATCATGCGCTCGCGTTCGCCTTCCACGGTGGTGACGCGATGCGCGGTGTTCTTGCCGCGAAAGACGTTGAGCGTGCCGGGCTTCATGCGCAGGATCTTGGCTTCTGGGTCGCGCCCTTCGAGCAGCCTGGCGACGCCGTCATAGTTCGGATTGTCGTCCGACCGCAGGTCCGTGCGGTATTCGAGGTCGCCGCCGCGCTGCGACTGCTGCAGCAGGAGGGTTGTGGTGAATTCCGAACGGTCGAAATGCCAGTTGAGTGCCTCGCCGGCGCGATAGGCCATGACATTGGTGCGCGCCAGCGGATCCTGCATGACATGCAGCCTGGCCTTGCCCATCGCCGCCGCCAGGAAGCGCAGCAGCGGTTCGYATTCGTAGATGGCGAGCACGACGCTGCCGGGGATCTGGTCGGCGCAAACGGTGTGGCTGACGGTCTCGACCTTGCGCAATGCCGGATGGTCTGATGCTAGCTCGGGAATGTCAGGCTTGAAATAGATGTTGTGCATCCGCTTGTGCACATGCGAGCGCGCAGCCATGACCGGCTGGATTTCCCGCACCGCCTTTTCAGCCACGCCGGGCCGCAGAAACCCCTCGAGGTTGAACATGCCGTCGGCTTCGAGTGCGGCGACGGATTGGTCGACGAGGCGCTGCCATTCGGCGCTGCCTTCGCGGTCGAGCGGATAGCGGTCGAGATCGAGGATGTCTTTCATGGTCGTGGGCTCCGAGTTTCCGAGCCTATGAGACGGCAAAAAAATCTTTCCCTCAACGCGCAAAATAATTAGGATTGGCCAAGAAAAACTTTGGGAAGATCGATGTGGAACGGCTGCCTCCGCTCAATGCGATCAAGGCCTTCGAGGTCGCGGCGCGTGCCGGCAGCTTTACCCTGGCTGCGACCGAGCTTGGCGTATCCTCGGCGGCGGTGAGCCAGCAGATACGCAATCTCGAAACCTGGTTCGGCAAGCAACTGTTCGTTCGCAGCGGCAACCGCATCGCGCTGACCGACGCCGGCCACGCCATCTATCCGCAAACCGCGCGGGCGCTGGGCGACATAGCGGCGATCGGCCGGCGCATGCTGGAAGGCGGCTTGCGAACCCGCCTTGTCGTCAGCGTGCCGTTTTCGCTGGCCGAACTGTGGCTGGCCCCGAAGCTCGCCGTGCTTCTCGATGCCTTTCCGCAGATGGCGATCGATGTCCGGGTCGAGGACGATCCGGTCGACCTGATCCGCCAGAACATCGACCTGCGCATCAGCTATGGCGATTATCACTATCCCGGATTGAAGCTCGTCCGGCTTGTCCATGATGATGTCTTGCCGGTCTGCGCGCCCGAATTCTGGCACCGGCACGGCAATGGCGATTCGGGTCTGGCGGACCTGCATGAAAGCCTGTTCATCCACACTAATTGGGGACCGAACTACGCCTCGCATCCGACCTGGGCCGATTGGTTCGCGGCATCAGGCGGCAGTCGCTCGCCCGACCCGTCGCATGGGCGGCGCGTCGGCCTGTCCAGCCTGGCAATCACCTCGGCGAGGCTGGGTCTCGGCATTGCGCTTGGTCAGCAGGTCATGGCGCGCGCCGATCTGGAGGCAGGCCGCTTGATCGCGCTGTCACCCGTCTCGGTCCGCCTCGGGCATCCCTACTGCGCGTTCATGCCGCCGGCCAAGGCTGATCGTGCCGATGTCGCGGGCCTGCTGGAGCTGCTCACGAAAGCGGCGCCCGCGACCTATGGGAAGGTCGGGGCGCCGCGCTGAGGCCGGACCTGACGGGGGTGTTCAGGTGGCCGGCTTTTCCGGCAGCGGAGAAATCGGCATTCCGGGTCCGATCTTCTGCAGATTGCCTGTTATCACCTGATCGCCTTCGGCCACGCCGGTCAGGATCGCCACCTGGTTGCCGCTGGTCGGGCCAAGCGAAACCAGCCGCTGGTCGACCGTGTTGCCCTTGCCGACGACGTAGAGATATTTGCCGAGCTGGCTCGAGCCCAGCGCCGTCTGCGGCACCATCAGCGCATCGGCCTGCTGCTTCACATGCAGCCGGACACGTACATATTGGCCCGGCAGCAGCGTGAACTTGCCGTTGCCGATCGTCGCCCGCGCCGTGATGGTGCCGGTCGAACGGTCCACCGTATTGTCGATGAAGGTGAGTTCGCCCTTCTGGCTGGCCTCGGTCTCGCCGGGAAGCAGGACCTCGACCTCGATCGGACCGGCCGCGCGAGCCTGCTCGATCTCAGCCAGGTCCGTCTCGCTCGGATTGAAGGTGACGTAGATCGGATCGAGCTGCACCAGCGTGTTGAGCACGGTGCCGGCAACGCTGACCAGCGTCCCGACCGAGGCCTGGTTGCGACCCAGGCGTCCGGCGAACGGCGCGCGGATTTCGGCATAGCTCAGATTGAGCTCGGCCGTGCGGACCGCCGCCTGGTTGAGCGCCAGCGACGCCTGTGCTTCGCGCAAGGTGCTGGTGCGCTGGTCGAACCCGTCCTTGGCGAGATAGCCGCTCTTCGCAAGCTCGGTGCCGCGCCCGAGATTGGACTGGGCATAGTCGAGCGTTGCGGTGTCGCGCTGCACCTGCGCCTTCGCCTGGTCGAGAGCCGCCTGGAAGTCATCAGGCGAGATCTTGTAGAGCAGATCGCCCTGGCGGACGTCGACGCCGTCGGCAGCGGCCTGCTCCTGCAGATAGCCCGGAATCCTGGCCTGCAAGGTGATGTTGCGGATCGGCTCCGTCCGCGCGGCGTAGTCGAGGTAGATCGGGATCGTCTTCTTGACGACGCTGACCACCGGCACCGGCATGACGAACGCCGCCGGGGCGGGCGCCGCACCAGCGGTGCCGGCATTGAGGCTGACGTTGCCCATGTCGAGCAGATGGACGCTGGCCACCGAGATCGCACCCAGCGCGACAGCCGTTCCCAACGCGATTTTCCATTTACGCATGATTAGTCTCCAATCTTATTCGGCCGCTTCCGCCAGGGGAGGGAAGGCGGTTTCGGCAGTTGGTTCAGTGTGTTCGTCAGCGGCGGGCTCGTCATTGCCGCCGCGTTCGCGCAGCTGTTCGATGACCGCGTAGAAGACCGGTACGAACACCAGCGACAGGATGGTGGCCGCCACCATGCCGCCAAAGACGGTGGTGCCGATCGACTGACGGCTTGCGGCACCGGCGCCGGTGGCGAACATCAGCGGCAGCACGCCGAGGATGAAGGCGAAAGCCGTCATCAGGATCGGCCGCAGCCGCAGCCGTGCCGCCTCCATCGCTGCGTCGACGATGCTGAGGCCTTCCTCGCGGCGTCTCCTGGCGAACTCGACGATCAGGATGGCGTTCTTGGCCGCCAGGCCGATCAGCATGACGAAGCCGATCTGCGAGTAGACGTCGATCTGCATGCCACGCGCCCACAGCACCGCGAACGCGCCGAACAGGGCGAGCGGCACTGCCAGCAGCACCATGAACGGCATCGCCCAGCTCTCATACTGCGCCGCCAGGATCAGGAAGACGAAGACGATGGCGAGGCCGAAGACGACGGACGCGATCGATCCTGCCTTGAGTTCCTGGAAGGTGATGCCGGTCCATTCGAAACCGAAATCCCTGGGCAGTGCCGTGGCGGCGGCCCGTTCCATCGCAGCAACCGCCTGGCCCGAGGAGAAGCCCGGTGCGGCACCGCCATTGATCGAGGCCGACGCGTTGTTGTTGTAGTGCGGCACGGTTTCGGGGCCGACGAACGGCACGAGCTTGCCCAGTGTGCTCAACGGCACCATGCCGCCCGAGGCATTGCGCACATAGAGCCGGGAAATGTCGGCAGCGCCCGCACGTGCATCCTTGTCGGCCTGGATGGTCACCCGGAAGGTGCGGCCGAACAGGTTGAAGTCGTTGACGTAGAGCGAACCGAGATAGATCTGCAGCGTGTTGAAGACGTCCGGCAGGTTGAGGCCGAGCAGTTTCGCCTTGCTGCGGTCGAGGTCGTAGTTGAACTGCGGCGTCGAGGTCGAGAATGGCGAGAACAGCTGCTGCGGATTGATCTCGGGCTGCTTGCGCGCCTCGGCGATCACGGCTTGCGTCGCGTCGTTGAGGGCTGAACTGCCGCGGCCGGTGAGATCCTCGACGACGAATTCGAAGCCGCCCGTGGTCCCGATCCCGGGGATCGAGGGCGGATCGAAGCTCAACGCGAAGGCTTCCGGGATCTGCAGCAGCTTGCCGCGCACATCGGCGACGAGCTTCGACGCGCTCTGGTCGGGACTGCGTTCCTCCCAGGGCTTGAGGATGGCGAATTCGACCGCCGAGTTCGACTGCGCCGCACTGGTCAGGAAGTTCAGGCCGCTGATCGAGCCGACGATGTCGACGCCGGGTGTCGCCTGCAGGATGTCGCGCGCCTTTTGCGCCACCGCGTCGGTGCGCTCCAGTGAAGCGCCGTCGGGCAGCTGGATGACGACGAAGAAGTAGCCCTGGTCCTCGACCGGAAGGAAGGTCGAGGGCAGGCGCTGCCAGACGAAGTAGGTGGCGACAAGTCCGGCTGCAAACAGGCCAAGCATGATCCAGCGCAAGCGGATGAGGATGCGCACGCCGTGCGCATAAGCATGCGACAGCCGGTCGAAGCCTGTGTTGAACCAGCGGAACAGCACGAACTGCGTTGGCTGGCGATGCCGCAGGAAGGCGGCACTGAGCGCGGGGCTCAGCGTCAGCGAATTGAAGGCGGAGATGCCGACCGAGATCGCCACCGTCAGCGCAAACTGGTTGTAGAGCTTGCCGGAGACGCCGGGAATGAAGGCGACCGGCACGAACACCGCCATCAGCACGGCGGTGGTGGCGATGATCGGACCGGTGACCTCGGCCATCGCGGCCTTGGTCGCCGCCAGTGGCTTCAGCCCGGCCTCCAGCTGTCGTTCGACGTTCTCGACCACCACGATGGCATCGTCGACGACCAGGCCGATCGCCAGCACCATGCCGAGCAGGCTCAGCATGTTGAGCGAGAAGCCAAGCATCTCCATGACGACGAGCGTCGCCACCAGCGACACCGGAATGGCGATGGTCGGGATGATCGTCGTGCGCCAGCTCTGCAGGAAGATGAACACCACGGCGACGACAAGGACCAGCGCCTCACCGAGCGTGATCAGCACGTCATGCATCGACGCCGAGACGAAGCGGGTCGTGTCGTAGTGCATCGCATAGGAGACGCCCTTCGGGAAACGGGCCGACAGCTCCTGCATCTTGTCCTTGACGCGCTGCTGCAGATCGAGCGCGTTGGAGCCGGGCATCTGGTAGACGGCGAGCACCACGGTCGGATCCTTGCCGAAGAAGGCCGACGATGAATATTGCAGCGCACCGAGCTCGATGCGGGCGACGTCGCGCAGCCGCACCAGCGAGCCGGTGTCGGTGTTGGCGCGCACGACGATGTCGCCGAACTCCTTGGGATCGCTCAAGCGGCCGACGGCGTTGACCTGCATCTCGAAGGCGGTGCCGGCCGGGGCCGGCGACTGGCCGATCTTGCCGGCCGCCACCTGGACGTTTTGCTCGGCAATAGCGTTCTGGACGTCGACGGCGGTGATGCCGAGATTGGCGAGCTTGTCCGGATCGAGCCAGACGCGCATCGAATAGCGCCGCTCGCCGAAGATCTGCACGTCGCCGACACCGGGCAACCGCTTCAGCGGATCGACCACCTGCAAATAGGCAAGGTTGCTCAGCGCCACCGGATCGACCGAACTGTCGGGCGAGGTCAGGTTGACGATAAGGACGAAGTTCGGATTCTGTTTCTTGATCGTAACGCCGCCCTGATTGACGATCGCCGGCAGCGACGAGGCCGCTTGCGAGACGCGGTTCTGGACGTCGACGGCGGCGGTGCTGAGCGAATAGCCGACATCGAAGGTGATCGTGATGGTCGAGGAGCCGTCATTGGAGCTCGTCGACGACATGTAGGTCATGCCTTGCACGCCGTTGATCTGCTGTTCCAGCGGCGTCGTCACGGTGTCGGCCACCACCTGCGCGCTGGCGCCCGGATAATGAGCACTGACCACGACCTGCGGCGGTGTGATGTCGGGAAATTGCGAGACGGGCAGCAGGAAATAACAAATCGTCCCGGCGAGCACCATGATGATGGCGATCGCCGAGGCGAAGATCGGACGATGAATGAAAAAGTTTACCACGAAACACACGCCTCCCTGGCCGCTCTTGCCTTGCCGAAGGCGCTGGCAACCCTGGACAGCCTTTGGCCGCGCCCGTCACCGGGCTCTCCCAGCGAATGCAGCAACGGCATCTCGCTGTGCTGCGCATCGGCGAGCGAGCGCAGCATCCTTTCGAAGGCGCGCGGGTCGACGCCATCTGCTTTCATGACCAGCCGGATCATCGGATCCCGGACGGCTTCATCTATGGTAAGATCGCGGCGCTGTGGCATTGGCCGGCTCCTTGTCTGTCGGTTCGCAGCCCATGCTCACGAACCGTTTTCAACTCTTCACCGGCCGAGGCCGCATGAACTGCAATTGTTCGCCCATCTCGCTGAGGTCCCTCTCGATCTGGCAGGACCAGTTCACGGTCTTGTGATTGACGGAGGGCGACATAGGTGTTACCAGTAAGTAACATTCGTGACGTTACAGACCGGTAACACCCTAGTCAAGAGGCGTACCGAGGGATTTTTGGGAAACCAAGGAGGTTTTGATGGAAGACGGCACTGTGGAACGCGTTCGCCCCCGGGACAGGATCCTGGAGACGGCGCAGGACATGTTTCACAAGCATGGCATCAAGGGCGTCGGCATCGACGCCATCACTGAGGCCGCCGGAACCAACAAGATGACGCTCTATCGTCATTTCGATTCCAAGGATGATCTCATCATCCAATGCCTGCGCGCCACCGCCTGCAAGGCTGGTGCGATCTGGGAGAAATTCGAGAGTCAGCATCCCGGCGACAAGCTGGCGCAATTGCATGCCTGGGTTCGCATGGCCGCCGATTGCCTGACGGCTGACGGCCGCGGCTGCGATATGGCCAACGCAGCCATCGAGTTGACCGACGCGGATCATCCGGCCCGGCGCGTCATCAAGGAACTCAAGGAAGCCCAGCGCGATCGCCTTGTCACGCTGTGCAGGGATGCCGGCATCGGCCAAGCTGAGCTGCTTGCCGATACGCTGTCGCTTCTGCTTGAAGGCGCCCGTGTCAGCGTTCAAAGTGTCGGTACCGAAGGCCCCAGCGCGCAGTTCGTGCGCATGGCGGAAGGGCTGATCGTCTCCTTCCGCGGCACTGCTGCCGGCTGAATTCTCCCCGGCAATCTTTTCGATCTCGCGACCGAGAATGGACGATGCGCCACGCCTTTGGCGTGAGCGCCATTGCAATCGCGGCTGACTGGAACGAAAAAAGCCCGCTGCCGGGAGGAGGTGGCAGCGGGCTCGATTTCGAGTGTGGCGCGGGAGGAGGTGCACCCCACTCAGCGTCGGCATCGCATCTGGGAGGAGTAGATGGCCGACAACTGCAAATTAGGGGCTGCCCAATGATTCGGCAATCGTGGATCGTGCATAGCAGCTGTGCAGATTCGCTGTATCACCCGCGAAAGTTGCCGAGTGTGACCGGAAAAGCGCAGGCAAGCTTCACTGCACCGGAACGTTTTCCCTGAAGATCAGGCGCGGCTCGATGAACTTCCGCGTCAGATAGGGCGCCGAGGATGCAATCGAGCCGAGCAGGCGGATGACCGACTGCTCGGCGATCAGCCTGGCATTCTGGTCGATGACGACATCGAGCAGGTCGTCGACCAGATAGCCCCGCGTGTCCTTTGTGAGGTCGTGACAAATGAACACCGGCTTGCGGTTCGGCCTTAATTCCCGGATCGCCTTTGCAACGCCCGAATGTCCGGCTCCGACGCAATAGATGCCGAGCAGTTCGGGCTCGTTGTGCAGCGCCTTCATGGTCTCGGCATAGCTGACGTCGGGCTCGTCGTTGATCTCGACCGCGCTGCTGACGGTCAGGTTGGGAAACTCTTCGTTGAGCACCGAGCGGAAACCCATTTCGCGCTCTTCGTGGCCGCGATAGGAGCGCGAGCCGACGACCATCGCCAGATGGCCGGTGCGACCGCCCAGGAAGCGTCCCATCAACAGCGCCGCGGTTCGTCCTGCCACCCGGTTGTCGATGCCGACATAGGCCGATCGCGGTGCGGCCGGGACATCCGATACCAGCGTGACCAGGCGCATGCCGGCGTCGACGATGTCGCGCAGGATGTTGCGTGTGCGCGGATGGTCGACGGCGATGACACCGACGCCATTGGCCCTGAGCGAGAGGTTTTCGACGGCGGTCTGCAGCGCGCTCGGCGAGATTCCGGCGAGGTTGTGGATCCGGCACGAGGCGACAAGCGGCAGCCGCGCGGCGTAGTCCTCGATATGTCCGGCGAGATCGCGCATGAAGGCATTGCTGCCGATCGGCAGCAGGAATTCGAGATGGGCGGGCCGCGAGGGCAGCGTCACCTGATCGGCGACCGGCAGATAGCCGAGCTGCTTGGCGGCCTCCATGACACGCTGCCGGTTGGCGGCACTCGCACCTGGCCGGTTGTTGAGCACCCTGTCGACCGTTGCTGTCGACAGCCCGCAATTGCGTGCGATATCCGAGACGGTGGCTTTCATGCCCTAACCCTATGTCCCGATGCGATGCCGCGCCAGACGAGCGATGCGATTTGAGGTGACGGCTGATTGCCGCCCATCAGCCGGACAGTCATTCGGCCGCCTCGACAAGACGGCTGTCCCGGACTCAGTGCGATGGCTTGCCATCGGCGATGGCATCGCGGATTTCCTTGTCCGACATGCCGGTGATGATCCGCTCGACTTCCGCCACGCTGGTCTTCTTCGGGTCGATGTCGTCGGCGACCACCTTGCCCCGGCGCATGACGACGATGCGGTCGACCACCTGGAAGACATGGTGGATGTTGTGGGCGATGAAAATGCAGGAATGACCGGAATCGCGGGCGTTGCGCACGAAGCTCAGCACGCCCTGTGTTTCGGCGACGCCGAGATTGTTGGTCGGCTCGTCGAGAATGATGAGGTCGCTGTCGAAATGCATGGCGCGCGCGATCGCCACTGCCTGCCGCTCGCCGCCGGAGAGCGAGCCGATCGGTGTCGTCGGCGGGATGTTCTTCGAGATGCCGACCTGCTTGAGCAGGTCGCGTGCGACCGTGTTCATGGCGTCCTGGTCCATCCGGTTGAGGAAGCGCGGCGGCTTGATCGGCTCGCGTCCGAGGAACAAATTGCGGGCGATCGACAATTGCGTGACCAGCGCCGAGTCCTGGTAGATCGTCTCGATGCCGTGGGCGATGGCGTCGCTGGTGTTGCGCAAGCTGACCTTCTTGCCGCGGATGAAGATGTCGCCGCTGGTCAGCGGAACGGCGCCCGAGAGCACCTTGATCAGAGTCGACTTGCCGGCGCCATTGTCGCCGAGCAGGCCGACGATCTCCCGTTCATTGACATGGAAACTGGCGTCCTCGAGTGCCTGCACGCGGCCATAGGACTTGCGGATGTTCTGCATGCGGATCAGTGGCTCGGCCATGGTTCAAGTCCCTGCCTGATGCCGGCGTTCCAGCCATGAATGGAGCGCCATCATGCCAAGGATGATCGCACCGATGAAGATGTTGTAGGCAAGGCCGGGCACGCCGATCAACACAATGCCGTTGCGCATGACGCGCAGGATCAGGATGCCGAGCACGGTGCCGATGATCGTGCCGCGCCCGCCGGTCAGCGCCGTGCCGCCGATCACCACCATGGCGATGACTTCGAGCTCATAGCCGGTGCCGCTGTTGGGGTTGGCGGCCGAGGTGCGCAGCGAAGAGATGACGCCGGCAAGCGAGGCCATCAGCGATGACAGGACGAACAGGCCGATCTTGACGCCGCTGACGTTGACGCCGCGGGCGCGCGCCGCATTGGGATTGCCGCCGGCCGCCTGGATCCAGTTGCCGGTGCGGCTCTGCGTCAGGACATAGCCGAGCGCGATGGCCGCGGCGATGAACCAGAACAGCGACATGTAGATGCGGAACGGTCCGATGAAGAAGTCGCCGACCAGCGCCTCCGCCAGCCAGCTGCCTTCGGCGCTCCAGGTGCGCTGCGGAAACCCGTCGGTGACGAAAAGGGCGGTGCCGCGCACCACCAGCAGCATGCCGAGCGTCACCAGGAAGGACGGGATCTTGAGCTGCGTGACGAACCAGCCATTGACCAGCCCGATGAAGGCGGCGACCAGCAGCGCCGCGACAAAGCCGACCTCAAGCGAGGTGAGGCCGCTGTTGAACAGCGTCCACATCAGCACCGGCGAGAAGCCGAACAGCGAACCGACCGAAAGGTCGAACTCGCCAGATGTCATCAACAGCGTCATCGCCAGCGCGATCAGGCCAAGTTCGACCGTGAAGGCCAGCGTGTTCGAGATGTTCTGCGGCGACAGGAAGTCGTGGTTGATGCTCCAGAAAACGGCGATCTCGATGACGAGCAGCACCAAGGGGCCGAATTCAGGCCGCGCGATCAGGTGTTGGATGAGCGAACGATTTTCCACGAGCAACCCGCGATAGGATTGGAAAGGCTGAGCCTTGCACAGCGAAGGGCTCGGCGAAAACGGAGAAGTCAGTCGCGACCGCCGGGGCAGTCGCGACTGTTTGAGTTTGGGATCTTATTTGCCGGACAGGATCTTGTCGTAGACCGCGGCGGTATCCTTTTCGTAGAGCGCACCGGTGATCACGTTGAAGCCCGGAGGAATGCCGGCAGCGGCCATGTTGGCCAGGGAGAGGGCGACATAGCTGGTCGCCTGCGGGTCCTGCCACTGGCCGGCATTGACGTAGCCGTTCAGCACTTCCTGGGTGGTGTCGAGCGAGTTGCCCCAGCCGACGACCGGAATTTCACCCGGCTTGATGCCGACTTGGTCGAAGACCCGCTTGATCGAGCCGGTCACCAGGTCGCCGAGGCCGATGATCGCCTTGACCTTGGCCTTGTTGGCGGTGAGGTAGTCGACCATGCGGTTGATCACTTCGGCCTGGTCAAGCGTCGCTTCGGTGATCTCATAGGTGATGCCGAGCGGGCCGAAGACGCTCTTGATGCCTTCTTCTTCCTGGACGCCATAGGTGGCGCCGGGAACCTCGACCGGCATCCAGACGAAGTCGCCTTTCTTCACCAGGCCCTTGTCGACCAGATACTGCGCCCAGTGCTTGCCGAAGGTGACGTTGTCACCGCCGACATAGGCGTTGAAATTGGCCTTTGGATCGGGTGTGTTGAAGTTGATGATCGGGATGTTGGCGGCGCGCGCTTCCTTGACGATCTCGACAAGGCTGCCCGGATCGGGACTGGTGGTGACGATGCCATCGGCCTTGGCAGAGAGGGCGGCGCGAACCGCTTCCTGCTGCGAGGCCACGTCGCCATTGTGGAACGAGGTGTTGACGGTGTTGCCGGTGTCCTTGGCCCATTGCTTCGCGCCGGCCAGGAAGTAGGTCCAGACCGGGTCAGCCGGGCCGCCATGCGAAATCCAGTAGAAGGTCTTGGCCTGTGCCGCTGCCGGAACAATCGTCAGCGCCACCAACAGGCCATATAGAACGAGTCTTAGCCGTGTCAGCATTTGATTTCCTCCCGTTTGTAGATGGTCAGTTCCTTATCCGTCCCTTGTTCCGGCGACCGCCGGATCGCGTATTTGCCAGCGCCGGTTGGATGCGTCAGAGCATTCCCTTTTTCGACGGATGGCAAGCCTCCATCTGCAGATGTAGTGGGCGCCTGACGGGGCGCCATCAACGCTCCCATCAGATTGCATCAGTTGCGGTGGTTTTTCGCGGCGGTCGAAAGATTGGCGTCGACGATGCCGCCGGAGCCGACGAGGATCACTCCCGCAAGCTCCGCCATCGCCCCCCCAACATCAGCCGCCACACCTTGGCGGTCGGAATGCCGGCACGGGCTTGCGAGCAGAGGCCGCTAGATGAGCTTGGCCCCGGCCAATTCGCGCATCAGATGGCTGGCGCCGTAGGTCCAGTGCGGGCAGTCGGGCGACAGCCGCACGCGGTTGACCAGCGCGCCGAGTTTTTCCGACGAGATCGTGACCATGTCGCCGACCTTGTGGGTGAAGCCCTTGCCCTTTTCGCCGCGATCCTTCGACGGCACGAACATGGTGCCGAGATAGAGCGCCAGCCCGTCGGGATACTGGTGGTGAGGACCCATGGCGGCGGCAACCAGCTCTTCCGGCGAGCGGCTGATCTCGGCCATCGAGCTTGCGCCCTCCAGCGAGAACCCGTCCTCGCCTTCGACCTTCAGGCGCACGACGGCCCGCTTGACGTCATCGATCGAGAATGTGTCGTCGAACAGGCGGATGAAGGGGCCGAGGGCGGCCGAGGCATTGTTATCCTTGGCCTTGCCGAGCAGCAGCGCCGAACGCCCTTCGACGTCGCGCAGATTGACGTCGTTGCCGATGGTGGCGCCGACGATCCTGCCGCTGCCGGCGGCGATCATGGCGATCTCGGGCTCGGGGTTGTTCCAGGTCGACACCGGGTGCAGGCCGACATCGGCGCCGAAGCCGACCGAGGCCATCGGCTGGCACTTGGTGAAGATCTCGGCATCGGGACCTATGCCGACTTCCAGATATTGCGACCAGGCCCCGCGCGCGATGAGCTTGGCCTTGATCTCCATCGCTTTTGGCGAACCGGGCTTGAGCTTCGACAGATCGTGGCCGATCAGCCCGGCAATGTCGGCGCGGATGGCGTCGGCTTTTTCGGACGAACCGCGTGCCTGTTCCTCGATCACCCGTTCGAGCAGGCTGACGACGAAGGTGACACCCGAGGCCTTGACCGCCTGGAGGTCGACCGGGGACAGCAGATACGGCGTGTTCGCATCGCGCGTGGCCTCAAAACTGTTGGCGGCGACGGCATCGAGCGAGCTGATCGGTTTGCCCTTGGCCGTCCGCACATGGCCGGCCGGATCAGGCATCCCGCAGACATCACGCACGGTCGGTGCCGTGCTCGACGTGATGTCGAGGACCGTGCCATCGCGCACCGTGACCACCATGGGATACGAGACATCGCTGCTCCTGGCGCGGCCGACAAAAAGACCTTCAGCGGGCAGGTTCGTCGGATTGGTCATGGCGTTCGGTCCTCTGAAATGATCGACAATGCGGGCCGGCCGCATCGGCGCGGCACTTTCACCGGATTCCGGTCAAAGGTCTATCCCGTTGGCTGGCAATCTGCATTGCCGTGTTCGATCGGCAAGTGCCTGGTCCGAACGGTCCGTTGGCGTTGGTCCAAATGTCAGGGCCGCAAATACTATTTCAAAACTGTGAAATTCTGACTAGAGTTTTCATTCATCGCAGCCCATCCAGGTGACCCTTGCCCGCACCGTTCTCCGATCCCGTCTGGCGCAAGCCGCAAGCGGCCTCCAGGTTTCAGTCGCTGTTTGCCGGCGGCGGACCTGTCGATGTCGTCATTGTCGGTGGCGGCATCATGGGTCTGTCGACGGCTTTGCATGCGGCCCGCTCTGGCATGTCCGTGCAAGTGCTGGAGGCCGGCGACATCGGCCGCGGCGCCTCGGGGCTCAATGGCGGGCAGGTCATTCCCGGCCTGAAATACGATCCGGAATGGCTGCTCGCGCATTTTGGCCCGGAGCGCGGCGAGGCGCTGGTCAATTTCGCCGCTTCGACCGCGGATACCGTGTTCGAACTGATCCGCGATGAAAAACTGTCGGTTCCCTTCGTCCGCAATGGCTGGATCCAGGCGGCGCACACCGAGGCCGCGCTGAACGCGGCGGCAAAACGTGACCGGCAATGGCGGGCGAGGGGTGCCGACGTCGAGCTTTTGAGTGAGGCCGATATCGCGGCGATGACCGGCGCTCGAGGGTATCTCGGTGGCTGGCTCGACCGCCGCGCCGGTGTCATCGATCCGCTCGCTTACACATCGGAACTGGCCCGGGTCGCAGCGGCGGCTGGTGTCGGGATAGCGGAGCGCCAGAAGGTCGTAAAGCTCGTCAACGCCGGCGGCGTTTGGCGTGTTTCGACCGAAAGCGGCACTGAATTGCAGGCGAAGGCGGTCGTGCTGGCGACCAACGCCTATACGGATGGTTTGATCCCAGGCCTCGCCGACACGATCGTGCCGCTGCATTCCTTCCAGATCGCCACGGCACCGTTGCCGCCCAAACTGGCGGCCACGATCCTTCCGGAAGGGCACGCGGTGTCGGATTCGCGTCGCATCCTCGTCTACTACCGCAAGAGCGCCGATGGCCGTCTGGTGCTGGGCGGGCGTGGCCGCATGGCCTTGCCGACGAGCGCCAGTGACTGGGCGCATCTCGAGCGGGCGCTGCGGCGGCTCTATCCCGGCCTGTCCGGTGTCGCCATCGAGAAGCGCTGGTTCGGTCGGGTAGCGATGACGCCCGATCACCTGCCGCACATCCACGAACCGGAGCAAGGCCTTGTCGCCGTGGTCGGCTGCCAGGGCCGTGGCGTCGGCCTGATGACGGCGCTTGGCGAGCGCATCGCAACCTATCTTTCCGGTGGCGACGCCAGGCAGTTGCCGTTCCCGCTCTCGCCGATCCGGCCGATCCCGTTCCACGCCTTCCGGCAGGTTGGCGTTGCCGCGACCATCGCCTGGTATCGCCTGCTCGATGCGCTGGAGCGTTGACGCAGCATGCCAGCGGGATTCCACTTGACAGTTTCATGAATATGAAAAATTCTTAGGTAATTTCAAAATTTCGATGGGCAGGTCGATGTCGACCATTGTTGCAACGCAAGCGCCAGAGGCTCGGTCTTCATCGGGCTTCCGGGTCGCGATGTTGCTGCCGGGCGCATTGGTCACCTTCCTGCTGATCCTGTTTGCCCTCGGCCTTGTGCTCTTCCTTGCCTTCCGCAACAACGACGGTTCGCTGCTCGGCGCCGGTTTCAGCCTGGCGAATTTCGCCACCGTGCTGTCCGATCCGCTGTACTGGACGGTGACGCTGCGCTCGCTGGTCATTGCCGCGCTGGTGACGCTGGCCACCGTCGTCACCGCCTACCCCGTTGCCTACTACCTTGCCTTCCATGCCGGACGGCGGCGCGGCCTGCTGCTGTTCCTGGTGACGTTGCCGTTCTGGACCAGCTATCTCCTGCGCGTATTCGCCTGGAAGATCGTGCTCGCCTACAACGGCGTCTTGAACTCGGCGCTGATCGAAAGTGGCATCTGGTCCGAGCCAACATTGGCCTTTCTCAACACGCCGGCCGCTGTCGTCGTCACGCTCGCCCACGCCTATGCGCCGTTCGCCATCCTGCCGATCTATGTGGCGCTGGACACCATCCCGAAGTCGCTGATCGAGGCCGCTTCCGATCTCGGCGCCAGACCCTTCACCTCTTTCCGCCGGGTCGTGCTGCCCAATTCGATGCCCGGCGTGCTGGCGGCCGCACTTGTCGTCTTCGTGCCGACGGTCGGCGACTATGTCACGCCAGCGCTCGTCGGCGGCCCGGCCAGCACCATGATCGGTACGCTGATCCAGGCCGAGTTCGGCAAGGCCAACGACTGGCCGTTTGGCGCCGCACTCGCCGTCGCCGTCATGCTGGTCATCCTTGCCGTGGTGCTGGTCGCACGCTTCACCGACCGCAGATTTGGCAGCCGCACATGAACATCGCGCACACGCAGGGTGGCGGCCGCTGGCTTGGCGTCTATGTCATCGCCTACCTGGTCTTTCTCTATTTGCCGGTGCTGCTGATCCCGCTGTTTTCCTTCAACAACTCGGTCCAGGCAGCGTTTCCGCTACAGGGCTTCACCTTGCAATGGTATGCGACGCTCTACGGCAATTCGATGCTGTCCGGCGCGCTCGTCAACAGCCTCGTCATCGCTGCGATCGCCGCCACGGGGGCAACGCTGTGCGGCATCACTGTGTCCTACATGGATCTCTATGGCCGCTCGCCGCTGGCCGCCACCATCAGCGCCGTCGCGCGGCTGCCGATCCTCATCCCGGGTGTCATCGTCGGCATATCGTTGCTGATCCTCATCAACCTCATCGGTCTCGGGCCGTCGCGCATTGCCATCGTTCTGGGCCACATACTGGTGGCGCTGCCAACGACGGTGGTGATCATGCGCAGCCGCTTTGCCGCCATCCCGAAAACCATTCGCGAGGCGGCACTCGACCTCGGCGCTTCCGACTGGACGACCTTCCGGCGGGTGATGCTGCCGCTCAGCCTGCCGGCCATCATCTCGGCCTTCATGCTGGCGTTCCTGATCTCCTTCGACGAGTTCATCGTCGTCTTCTTCCTCGCCGGCACAGAGCCGACGCTGCCGCTCTATATCTGGAGCCAGCTTAGGTTCCCGAAATCGCTGCCGACCGTCATGGCGCTGGGCACGTCGATCCTGGCCGTCTCCTTCGTCATTGCTGCAATCGCCGAAATCCTGCGCCATCGCGGCCTGTCCGCAGCGGCGCCACGACCCGCGGATCCATCACAACCAAAACAAACCAAGAGAGGAGAACTGCAATGGCATTCGACCTGATATCTGGAAAGATGGCCCGGACCGGCCTGGCCGCCCTGGCTTTGGCACTGTCGTCGACCGTGGCTTTCGCCGGCGACAAGCTGCAATATTTCACCTGGTCGGGTTATGAACTGCCCGACTTCAACAAGAGCTTCCTTGCCGCGCATCCCGATGGCGTCGAGGCTTCCATATTCGGTGACGATGATGACGCCTTCACCAAGGTCAAGGCGGGCTTCCGCCCTGACATCGCCCATCCTTGCTACGACAAGGTGGCGCGCTGGAACAAGGAAGGCCTGCTGCAGCCGATCGACACCAAGCGCATCAAGAACTGGGATTCGATCTTCCCGGTGTTCAAGAACCTGCCCGACCTGCAGGCCGGTGACGGCAAGGTCTGGATGGTGCCGTGGGACTGGGGCAACACCTCGATCCTCTACCGCACCGATCTGGTGAAGAACCCGGAAGCGAGCTGGAACCTTCTGTGGGACAAGCAGTATGCCGGTCGCATGGCGACCATCGACGCCGTGCATGACACGCCGATCGTTGCCGCGCTTCTGGCCGGCGTCAATCCGTTCGACATGACGCCGGAGCAAATGGACAAGGTGGCGGAGAAGCTGCGCGAGCAGCGTCCGCTGCTCTCCAACTACACCACCGACATGACCTCGGTCGAACAGGCGCTGGCCAGCGGCCAGCTGGTCGCCGCCATGACCTGGAACGCGTCGGCCACCTCGCTGAAGAAGCAAGGGGTGCCGGTCGAGTTCATGAAACCGAAGGAGGGCATGCTGACCTGGTCCTGCGGCTTCGTCATGCTCAAGGACGCCAAGAATGTCGATCTCGCCTATGATTTCATCAACAGCCGGCTGGACGCCGACTCTGGCAAATACCTGATCGAGTCCTATGGCTATGGCAGTTCGCTGAGCTCTGCCTTTGCCACCGTGCCGAAGGAGGAGCTGGAGAAGCTGCAGCTGCCGTCCGACCCGGAGGTGATGCTGAAGACCACCATCTTCACCGGACCGATGAAACAGAATGACGAACTCGCCAAGATGTTCGAAAAGGTCAAGGCAGGCGGCTGAGCCTGGTTCTTCCTTCTCCCCTTGTGGGAGAAGGTGGATCGGCGCGCAGCGCAGAGACGGATGAGGGGTGTTGGACGGATCACCGTCTTTGCCAAGCTGGAACACCCCTCATCCGTCGCCTTCGGCGACACCTTCTCCCACAAGGGGAGAAGGGAAGCCCAGCAAGCGCCCCGCCCAAAAGTTGACTGCAACGAGGACGAATGCATGGACATGCTGGACGAAGCGGCTGAAAAGCCGAAGGACGATGCCGATGTGCGGGTTGGCCGGCGCGTGCGGGCGTTGCGGCTTGAGCGCAACCTGTCGCTGGCCGATCTGGCCGCCAGGGCCGGCGTGTCGATTGGCGCGCTCAGCCAGATCGAGCGCGGCATGTCCTCGCTGCGCGTCAAGGTGATCTGGCCGCTGGCGGCCGCCCTCGATATCGAGCCGTCGGCGCTGATCGCCGACGGCAACGATGCCGTTAGCGATCTCTATTGCGTGCGTGCCAACAGCCGCCGCGCCATTCCGGTGAAGTCCGAAGGCATTGCCAAGGCGCTGCTGTCGCCGCCGGGTGCGACGCTGACTGGCATGCTCGTGTCGGTGGAAGCAGGCGGCGGCACCGCCGAGGCCTATGCCCATGCCGGCCATGAATTCGGCTTCGTCGTTTCGGGTGAGGTCGAACTGGTGGTGGATTCGACGAACTACGTGCTGAAGACCGGCGACAGTTTTGCGTTCAAGAGCACGCTTTTGCACGCCTTCCGCAATCCGGGCGCCGAGCGCTGCCAGATACTCTGGGTCAACACCACCAAGCCGTCCGAGGTTCGCGATGGCGCCTGATCCTCTTGTCCGGCTGCAGGCGGTCTCGAAGATATTTCCAGGCGGCATTGTCGGCCTCGACGCCGTCGATCTCGACATCGTCCGCGGCGAGTTTCTCACACTGCTTGGACCGTCGGGTTGCGGCAAGACCACGAGCCTGCGCGTCATCGCCGGCTTCGAAAGCCCGTCGAGCGGCAAGGTGCTGCTCGACGGCCGTGACATCACGGCACTCAGGCCCTACGACCGGCCAGTCAACACCGTGTTCCAGGACTACGCGCTGTTTCCGCATATGAACGTTGCCGAAAATGTCGGCTTCGGTCTGTCCTTGCGAAAACTTTCCGGCGCCGAGCAGGCAAAGCGCCTCGGCGAAGCCCTCGATATGGTTGGTCTGGCCGACAAGCTCGGCGCCCGCGTCTCCGAACTGTCGGGCGGCCAGCGCCAGCGCGTCGCGCTCGCCCGTGCCATCGTCTGCGAACCGCGTGTGCTCTTGCTCGACGAGCCGCTGTCGGCACTCGACGCGCATCTGCGCGAACAGATGCAGGTCGAGCTGAAGCGGCTGCAGTCGCGGCTCGGCACCACCTTCGTCATGGTCACCCACGACCAGACCGAAGCGCTGTCGATCTCCGATCGCATCGTCGTCATGAACAAGGGCCGCATCGAGCAGATCGCGCCGCCGGCAACGCTCTACGACCGGCCCGCCACCACATTCGTCGCCAGTTTCATCGGCACCATGAACCTGTTGCAGTCGCGTTTTATCGGACGCGACGGCGATCGCCTGCGGTTCGCCGCCGGGGCCTTGCCGCTGGAAGCGACCTCCGAAACCGGCGAAGCTCCGGCCGAGGGCACGATCCGCACCGTCGGCGTGCGGCCCGAGGATTTGCTGGCGGCCACCGAGGCGGCACCCGGCACGGCGCCGGCCCGCGTCAACAGCATCGTCTTTCACGGCCGCACGTTGCGCCTACATGCCGAGCTCGGGCAGGGCGCCCCGATCGTCATCGATGCGCCGCGCAAGGCCGATGGTTTTCAATTCAGCGTCGGCGATGTGGCGCATATCAGCCTGCGCCGCGGCGCCAACTGCCCTATGCTGCCAAGCTAGTTTCACCGACATTGGCCGCCACTCCTCGAGGTCAACGGCATCGTCGGCTACGGGGCGTAGGCGTGGAAATTTCCACGCTTGACTCGAAGCTATGTTCCTGTTTTGTTCTTTATCGTACAAGGCAGGAGCGTACTTCTGCGGGCGTATGCGTATGTATCTGCAAGGCGAAATCGACTTCGGCATTCCAAAGCGGTCATGGTGGCCTAAGCGGCCGGCCGCTGAGGGCGATGTGATCCGCCGATCGCTCCCTCAAATCGTCGTCACATACCCCGCGCGATATCATCATCCTGACATGGCTTGTCAGCTACCAAGCGGATTGATGATGGCAGGCCAACAGGCTGTCCCCTAATTGCAATGCGTCTGAACAGGAGGAACACAAATGACCATCGCGGAAATTGCCAAGGATTTCACCGAACTCCTACAGCAAGGCGACCGCCACGGTGCCGCTGAGAAATACAATGCCGACGAAATCGTCAGCTACGAAGCCATGGAGGGGCCGATGGCCGTCTCCCATGGCAAGGAGGCCCTCAAGCAGAAGGGCCAGTGGTGGCAAGAGAACCACGAAGTCCATGGCGGCTCGGTCGAAGGCCCTTATGTCAACGGCGACCAGTTCGCAGTGCGCTTCAAGTTTGACATAACGCCCAAGGCTACGGGCGAGCGTGTCACCATGGATGAGGTCGGCGTGTACACGGTCAAGAACGGCAAGATCACCGAAGAGCGCTTCTACTACTGAGGCCGGAAATAATACCGGCTTCCGCGAGCCTGCTCTCTTCGCTGCAGGGTTGAAAAATAGGCATGGCGGCCGGGACGATAGCCCGGCCGCATGTGAGAGCTCAGATCGTCTTCACATACTCTGCCAGTTGATCCGCCACCGTGCCCCAGCCATCGAAGAAGCCCATCTCTTCATGGTTCTTGCGGGTCGCTTCGTCGCGGTGGATGGCGGTGGCGGTGTAGCGCGTACCCTTGCCGTCCGGCTTCAAGGAAATGACCGCGGTGATGAACGGCTCACCTGACGGCCGGTAACCCGGCAGCAGCGCATCCGTCCACACCAGCCGCTCGTTCGGCACGATTTCCAGATAGCAGCAATGTCGGTCGCTGACCTCCTTGCCGTCAGGCGACTGCATGCGCGTGCGAAACAGCCCGCCCGGCCGAAGGTCGATCTCGCAGTCGGTGACGGTCCACGGCTTCGGAGTGAACCACTGCTTGACATGGGCAGGGGTCGTCCAGGCTTTCCACAACAACTCGCGCGGCGCATCGACGACACGCTCGAGCACGAGGTCCAGTCTGGGGTCCGGCTTGAACGGATAGCTCATGCGTCTTTCTCCTTCAGGGTCATCACATAGGCGTCGAACTGGTCGAGGCGGCGTTCCCACAATGTGCGCTGTTCGGCCAACCAGTTTTCGGCAAGCTTCAGCGGCTCAGGCGCCAATTGATAGGTTCGGACCCGGCCGGTCTTTTCCGAGCGCACCAGTCCGCAGCCTTCGAGGACCCTGAGATGCTCGATGAACGAGGGCAGGGCCATGTCGAACGGCTGGGCGAGTTCGCTGACCGAGGCGGGGCTGCGGTTCAACCGCTCCACCACGCGTCGCCGCGTCGGGTCCGACAGGGCGCGAAAAATACCGTCGATTGGTGGCGGTGTTTGTGTCGCGGATTGCAGACTTGTCATGGCGATCACCGCTCGACACGATAGGTGAGCACCACGGCGCCGTTGGCGAAAGAGCGTGTCTCGACCAGCCTGAGGTCCGTCGCGTCCTCGGTCCTGTCGAAAAGCTGCGCGCCGCTGCCGAGTATGACCGGGAACACCATCAACCGGTATTCGTCGACAAGGTCGTGCTGCTTGAGCGCATTGACCAGCGTGCGGCTGCCGCCAACGACGATATCGCCTTTCAGATCCTGCTTGAGTTTACGGATGGCGGCCATCGGCTCGCCTTGAAGGACTGTCGTGTTGTTCCAGGCCGGGGTCTTCACCGTCGTCGACACCACATATTTCGGCATGCTGTTCATCCGGTCGGCAAAGGCGCCTTTGTAGGTCGGCCAGGCGTCGGCGAAGCTTTCATAGGTCACCTGGCCGATCAGCAGCGCTTCGTGGTCCAGGACCTCTTGGAATTTGTACTCGATCTGTCCGGCCTCGTGCCGTTTGCCGACCCAGTTGGTGTGCCGGTAGCCCGGCTCGCCTCCCGGCGCTTCCATCACGCCATCAATGGAGATGAGTTCCGATACAACGATCCTGGCCATGGTCATTCCTTTCCGGTTTTGGCCATTACTTAGGAAAATTCCTTAGTGTTGGCAACAGCCAAAATTCGAAGGATGCCAACCAGGGGTGCTGGCAAAGCGGGAAGGGCGGTTCTAGGCTGGGAGCGGATTCGACTGTCAGTTTGGGGAAGTGCGCTTGACCATCACGATGTACGGCATCACCACCTGCGACACGATCAGGAAGGCACGCGTCTGGCTGGAAGGTCATGATGTGCCCTATCGTTTTCACGACTACAGGGTGGAAGGGCTGGAGGCGAAGCGGCTGGATGGCTGGGTCGGCAAGGTCGGCTGGGAAATCCTGCTCAACAAGGCAAGCACGACCTTCCGTGAATTGGCCGACACGGACAAGCAGAACCTCGACGAGAAGAAGGCCAAGGCGCTCATGCTGGCCAAGCCGACCATGATCAAGCGGCCGGTGCTGGACCTGGGCGACAGGATTCTGGTCGGCTTCAAGCCGGATGTTTATCAGCAGGCGGTGGCCAGTTTTAAGTAGGAGCAGTAGGACGGCGAAGCTGCCGATCTCCCCCCTTGCGGGGGAGATGGCCGGCAGGCCAGAGGGGGGTGGGAAGGATCGCCAACCGTCGGCCGACTTATTCCAAAGGGGCCTGTCGAAGCACGTGGCCGCAATTGCAATTAGTTGACAGACCGGAGGGACAGCACCCCCCTCTGCCCTGCCGGGCATCTCCCCCGCAAGTGGGGAGATCGACCAATCGCCACCGTTGCAGGGAATAGGCGCCCTTCAATCCGACTTTCTGAGATACGCCGCCAGCGCCACCGCATTGTTGTGCGCCTCGTCATGCGCACCATAGAGCAGCGTGACTTTTCCCTTGTCGAGCAGCGCACGCAACTGCCCGACCGCCTCTGCATTCCCGTCCAACTCAGCCCGATATCGCTTCTGAAACTCCGCCCAGCGCCCCGGCGCATGGCCGAACCATCCGCGCAAGCCGTCGCTCGGTGCGATCTCCCTCAGCCATAGCGCCAGCACGGCTTCTTGCTTGCTGACGCCGCGTGGCCAGATCCGGTCGACCAGAACCCGTTGCCCATCGTCGGGCGCCGGCGGCTCGTAGATCCGCTTGACCGCCAGGTCGAAGGCCATCGGACCCTCCTCAGGGGCCTGTCAGGCCCATTCGCCCTTGCGCATCACCGGCACACGGGCGCCATCCTTGTGGACGCCATCTATGTCGATCTTGTCCGAGCCGATCATCCAGTCGATGTGGATGAAACTCTTGTTGCCGCCGCGTGCGGCGATTTCGTCCTGGCTGAGCGAGGCGCCGTCGACGAAACACTTCGAATAGCATTGGCCGAGTGCGATGTGGCAGGCGGCGTTCTCGTCGAACAGCGTGTTGAAGAACAACAGGCCGCTGGCCGCGATCGGCGAGGAATGCGGCACCAGCGCCACCTCGCCGAGACGGCGCGCGCCCTCGTCGGTGTCGAGCACCTTCTTCAGCACGTCCTCGCCCTTCGAAGCCTTCGCCTCGACGATCCGGCCCTCCTCGAAACGCACCGAGATCTCGTCGATCAGCGTGCCTTGGTAGGACAGCGGCTTGGTCGAGGAGACATGGCCCTCAACGCGCCTGGCATGCGGCGTGGTGAAGACTTCCTCGGTCGGGATGTTCGGGTTGCAGGTGATGCCGTTCTTGGCGGTCGAGGCGCCGCCCATCCATTCGTGGCCGTCCGCCAACCCGACGGTCAGGTCGGTGCCCGGCCCGGTGAAATGCAGCGCATGGAAATTGTGGCCGTTGAGCCATTCGGTGCGGCCACGAAGTGCTGCATTGTGCGCCTTCCAGTTGCCGATCGGGTCCTCGACGTCCACCCGCGACGCCGCGAAGATGGCGTCGGCGAGCTTCGCCACGGCAACGTCGTCGGCATCATCTGGGAAGACCTGCCTGGCCCAGGCGAGATCCGGATAGGCCACGATGTTCCAATTGATATCGAAGCCGGTGATCTTCTCCAGTGCCGGCTGATAGGCCATCGAATTCGCCTTGTTGGCGCGCGCCACTTTCGCCGGATCCTGCGCCGACAACAGCGACGGATCCTCGCCGCGCACGGCAAGCCGCGCGGCATTGTTGGCGAAGGCCTTCGCCATGCCTTCATAAAGCCAACCGGCGGCGCGGTCGAAACTGGCATCGGCGCCGAAGCGATAGCGCGCCAGCGTCATCTCGTCGTCGTTGAAGATCGGCGTCACCAGCCCGGCGCCGGCCTTGTAGGCATGCTCGACGATCCGCCTGGTCAGCGGCAGCGCCGCGATCGACGACGTCAGCACCAGATCCTGTCCGGGCTGCAACTGCAGCCCGACCTTGATTGCGACTTCCGCCAGCCTGTCGAGCTTCACCGGGTCTATCGATGCGGCAACGCCGCGCGAATGTGTGGTCATGATCCTGCCTGCCGTAGTTTGATGTCTCACTTTACATAGAACGGCGCCACGGTGCTTTCCACCGCGATCCCACCGGTGGGCGCGGTGGCCGCATTCGGCGACCCGAACTGTGCCATCGTCGCCTCGATCTCTTCCTTGATCCAGATCTTGAAATCCCGGACCTTGCGGTTTTCGGCTTTGGCCGAGGAGGTCACCAGCCAATAGCCGAGGCCGCTCTGGGCGCGGATTCCGAACGGCGCCACGAGCCGGCCGTCGGCCAGCGCATCGGCGGTGAGCAATTGCCAGCCGAGCATCACGCCATGGCCGGCGATCGCCGATTCCAGGCACAGCATCGGATCGGTGAAGCGCGCGCCCTTCAGGAAGGTGACGGGTGGAACACCGGCTGCCTCGAACCAGCTTTCCCAATTGATCATGGCCCGCTCGTCGGTGATGGCGCAGGTCTGGGCAAGGTCCTCGATCGATTTCAGCTTCCTGGCGATCACCGGGGCGCAGACCGGAAAGACTTCCTGGGCCAAAAGCAGTTCCGCCCTCCCGCCCGGCCATTTGCCGTCGCCGAGCCGGATGGCAATATCGATGTCGGAGTGGTCGAGATCGGCCAGCCGCACCGAAGCATCGATGCGCAACAGCACGTTGGGATGCCGCGCAAAGTGACGCGACAGCCGCGGCAGCAGCCACTTCGAGGCAAAGGCCGGCGCCACCGAAACCACCAATGTGCATTGCGTCGCCTCGTCGGCCAGCGCCACGGCGTGGGCAAGCTCGCGAAACCCCACACCGAGGCGGGCCGAGAAGGCAGCGCCGAACTCGGTCAGCACGAGACCGCTCGCCGTTCGCTCGAACAGCGCCTGGCCGAGCTGCTTCTCGGTGCGGCTGATCTGCTGGCTGACGGCGCTGACGGAAACGTTGAGTTCTCCGGCGGCCGCCGCGAGCGAGCCGAGACGGGCGACGGTTTCGACGGCGCGAAGGCCGTTGAGATGGACGCGATTGAGCATGGCCATTTGAGTTTTTCTAAACCGATCCGGCTGAAATCTCAATTGAAAGACACATCGGAACGGCACACTTTACGGAGGGAGCCAGACCCGTGGAGCCAAAATGCTGAGCATGTTGTCATCGCTGAAGATCTTTTTCTCGACCCATGCTCCGCAAGAGCCAAGCCGGGAGAGCGTGACGCAGAGATGGCTGACCGATCCGCTTTCGCATCCTGTGCTCAACACCATGTCGGAGCGCGAATTGGGTGATGTGCCGTTCAGGCTGACGGCGCGGCGGACGGTGCACGAGACTGCTGCATGGCATGCCGGTTTTGGTGGACGCTGCTGAGAGCCTGTTTGGAAATTCTACTCTGGCGGCCATCTGATGGCGTTTTCTGCGCTTCCGTTGCTCACGGACCAAATGTCCGCTGCTCTAAGGTTCTCGAAACCACCACCATATGACTCGACAGAGCGAATTTCGAAGCAGTCTCTGAACGGACGCCTCGCTTTCCGGCTTAGGCAAAAGTCGAGGCGAGCGCCGCGCATTGCGACCGCGCTGGCCCAACCAAAGGTGGATTGTTTCACCGGCTCGCGCACTTATTGTGCACTGCAATGACACCCACCTCGACAGCACTGCGTTTCGCCATCGCGGGTATGATCGCCATGGCCGTTGCCATGGGCATCGGGCGCTTTGTCTACACGCCGATCCTGCCTGGCATGATGGAGGAGCTCCATCTGTCGCCGGCCGATGCCGGGTGGATCGCCTCCGCCAACTATCTTGGCTACCTCGTCGGCGCGCTGGCGGCTGCGGGCGGTTGGGCGCAGGGACGTGAACGCATGCTGATGCTGGTGGGTCTCGGCGCCAGCACGGCCCTCGCTGCGTTGATGGGCCTGTCCGACACGATGGTCGCCTTTCTCGTCATCCGCTTTCTGGCCGGCCTGACCAGCGCCTTCGTCATGGTGTTCATGGCCAGCATCGTCTTCAGCCATATTAACGCTGCCGGCCGCGGCGACCTGCAGGCGTGGCATTTTGGCGGCGTTGGTCTCGGCATCGCGGTGTCCGCGGCGATGATGGCGGCGCTGGTCGCCGAACATGCCGGCTGGGCGGCTGGCTGGCTCTGGTCGGCGGCAATTTCGGCTTGCGGTTTCGTCGTCGTCGCGCTGTTGGTGAACGAAGGCCCACTCGCCAATGGCGACGCCGCGCGCGAGCCGGCGCTGCCGAAGAACTGGTCGCTGATGAAGATCATCGTCGCCTACGGCCTGTTCGGTTTTGGCTATGTGGTGACGGCGACGTTCCTGGTCGCCATCGTCCGGCAAGGCGGCGGCAGCCGCGTCTTCGAGGCGATGGTGTGGATGGTCGCCGGCCTTGCCGGTTTTCCCTCCACCTGGCTCTGGCAGAAGATCGCCGCCCGGATCGGGCTTTACGCAGCCTATGCGCTGGCATGCTTCATCGAAGTTGCGGGCGTCACCGCCAGCGTGGCCATCGGCGGCAGCACAGGGCCGCTGCTTGGCGGCCTGCTGCTCGGCGGCACCTTCATTGCCATCACGGCGCTTGGCCTGCAGGCCGCGCGGCACCAGGCACCAAAAGCGCCGCGGCGTATCTTTGCCTTGATGACGGCGTCCTTCGGCCTTGGCCAGATCATCGGCCCGATCGCCGCCGGGTTGCTGGCGCAGATGTCAGGCGATTTCTTCCTCGCCTCGATTGCCGCCGCAGTGATGCTGGTCGTCTCCGGCGCCATCACATGGTCGGCTGCGCCAAAATCGCCATGATTGTGGGGTTGCTCGATGCCGGGCATCGGGTAGGCATTTGCTTTCAACCTAATATGTGACTTTATGCCCGCTAAACCCCGCTGATTTGCGCATCGACCGAGGAATCCCCCACAGTGTTCGTATCCTTCTTCCCGCAGCCGAAGCTCTTTTTCTCTTCGGCAGCCATCTGGAGCCTTGCGGCGATCCTGTTCTGGTTTTTCGGCGGCGAGCAGTTGGGCGCCGTTTTCGGATTGCCGCCGGCCGCAGCTGGCGCGCCCCCCATCATCGGCATCGCCATCCTTTTGTCGCCGCCGTTTCTCTGGTTTTATCTCTACTTCGCGTTTTGCGTGCTCGTCTTCTACGCGTTCTGGAACTGGTATTCGCCGCATCCTTGGCAGCGCTGGTCGATCCTGATGACGGCGGTCATCCTGTTCTTCATCTATTTCAATGTGCAGGTCAGCGTCGCGGTCAACGCCTGGTACGGTCCCTTCTTCGACTATGTGCAGGGGCTGATGTCGGGGACTGGAAAGTCGACCAACGGTGAGTTTTACATCGGGCTGGCCGATTTTTCGTGGCTAGCGCTCGTCGGCATGAATGTGCAGGTGGTCAACGCCTTTATCGTCAGCCACTGGATCTTCCGCTGGCGCACCGCGATGAACAATTATTTCGTCGAGAACTGGGGCAGGCTACGCCATATCGAGGGCGCCTCGCAGCGTATCCAGGAAGACACGATGCGGTTCTCGCAGATCATGGAGGATCTCGGCTCGAGCTTCGTCCAGTCGATCATGACATTGATCGCATTCCTGCCGGTCATGATCCAGTTGCAGGCTCACATCAGCGAGTTGCCGATTGTCGGCGCGATCCCGCAGCCATTGGTTGTCGCAGCCCTGGCCTGGTGTCTGTTCGGGACGATCTCGGTGATGATTGCCGGGCTGAAACTTCCGGGACTGCAGTTTCGCAACCAGCGTGTTGAGGCCGCCTATCGCAAGGAACTTGTCTATGGCGAGGATCATGCGGAGAGGGCCCAGCCAGCTACCACCGCCGAGCTGTTCGCGAACGTTCGTCACAACTATTTCAGGCTCTATTTCCACTACATATATTTCAACGTGGTCCGGTATACGTATCTGCAGGCCGACAACATCTTCTCGCTGCTGATCCTTGGGCCGTCACTGGTGGCGCACAAGATAACCTTCGGCGCACTGAACCAGATCTCGAACGCATTCGGCAAAGTGACGAGTTCGCTGCAGTTTCTGCTCACCTCCTGGTCGACCATCGTCGAGCTGCAATCGGTCCACAAACGCCTGCGCGCCTTTGAAGCGACGCTGCAAGGCGAGCCGCYGCCGCCGATCGATCAGCGCTATCTGGAACGCCAAGGCGCCGAGGACCCGGCTTAAAGAGCTGAGGTTTGGAACCGGGTTGGCGGCTCAGCCGCCAACCGATGCCTGTGTCTCGCCGGCTTTCTGCCGCGAAACATAGTCGCGAAAACTGATGCATTCGACATCGGCCTTGACGCAGACCTCGCCGGCGAAGCGCTCCAGCGCGTTCCAGTAGGCGCCGTCATTCATCAGGGCGAAGTGGAAGCCGAGTTCCAGCGGAATGCGCTTGCCCTGATATTGCGCATCGAAGGCGGCGCGAAAGGCATCGTAGGTTCGGTTGGCGAACTCGTCCGCCTTGCTCGGCCGCTCGAAGCCGCCGGAATGTCTGACATAGAGATTGTAATCCATGGCGATCACTGGCCTCGATTTCGGTCCTTCCGGAATCTGCGGCAGTGAAAAGTGCATGATGCCGTGGCTGGCCGTCGGCCGGGCAGGGCCCTGCGAGACGCCGCTGGCGTCGAATTGATAACCGGCCGCCGGCAGCGCCTCGTAGAGCGCCTTGCCTGTCGACAAATACGGCGCGCGGAAACCGACCACCGCATGCCTTGCGAAATCGCGCCAGCCGTTGGGTTCGGGCGCGATGCCGTTGATCGCGTAGGCGTTCTCGAGAATGTGCTCGAACGAGCCGAACTCCTTCAGCCAGTCGGCCTTGCTCCAGTCCTTGCCGTCGAAATGGCCGCAGCCATGGCTGGCGATATCGTGGCCCTCACGCGCGGCAAGTCCGACCTGCTCGAGCCGTTCGCCCACTTCCTGCTTGGAGGCGGCAAAGCCGATGTTGGATTTGCCTGATGTCTTGCCGGGCGCCGTGTATTCCTTGCGCGTTTCCGGCGACAGCAGGAACACGCAGGATAGAAAGTAAGTGAAATGCGCCCCGGTGCGCTGCGCCAGCGCGCGACTGCGCTTCCACTGCGAAATGTCGCGGGCGCTGTCGAACGAGATGATGACGACCTGCCTGGGCTTTGCCGGCGTCGGTGGCGCCGGCGGATCGGCCAAAGCCACACCGGCGGTGGCGAGCGAAGCGAGGGAAAACGCAACAGCGCGGAACGGACGATACATCGGCAATCTGATCTTGACCTCGGAGGATGTCTGGAAGCCGGCTATCGCGCAAATGTGGCGCGGGTGCGATTGGCCTTTTGGGCGGCCCGCCGTGGGAATAGGCGATTTTCCCGCCGAACCCCTTCCATGCCGACAAAATTTCGCTAAAACGCGGGCTGACAACGGCCCGAGAGGGCAGGAATGGTTTGATTGATGTCCGACGACAGTTTTATCCGTGAAGTCAACGACGAGATGCGTCGCGAACAGGCGCAGAAGCTATGGGACCGTTTCGGTCCCGCCTTGCTTGTCCTCGCGATCCTCGTGGTGCTCGGCACCGCCGCCTTCGTCGGCTATCGCTATTGGGACGAGACGCGCGCCAACCGCTCCGGCGATGCGTTCTCGCAGGCGCTGAAGCTTGCCAATGACGGCAAGAACGACGAAGCGCTGACCGCTCTCGACCAGTTGGAGAAGGATGGCTACGGCGCTTATCCGCTGCTTGCCCGCATGCGCGCCGCGACCGTCAAGGCCAGCAAGGGCGACGTCGACGCTGCCGTCAAGGACTTCGACGATGTCGCCGCCGACACGGCCATTCCTTCAGGCATTCGCGACATGGCCCGGCTCAGGGCAGCGCTCCTGCTTGTCGACCATGGCTCCTTCGCCGATGTCTCCAGCCGGGTCGAGGCGCTTACGTCAGACACCAACACGCTGCGCCACACGGCGCGCGAGGCGCTCGGTCTTTCCGCCTGGAAGGAAGGCAAGACCCAGGATGCGCTGAAGCTGTTCGACCAGATTGCCGCCGATGACGGCGCCCCGCGCAACACTCGTGAGCGGGCAACCTTGATGTCCGAGCTGATCCGCGGGTCGGGCAGTGCGTCGTGACCTTCAAAGTCGCCATCATCGGCAGACCTAACGTCGGCAAATCGACTCTTTTCAATCGGCTGGTGGGAAGGAAGCTGGCGCTTGTCGACGACACGCCGGGCGTCACCCGTGATCGCCGCGTGCATGCCGCCAAGCTTTACGACCTGCATTTCGACGTCATCGACACGGCCGGCTTCGAGGATGCCGCCGCCTCGACCTTGCCCGGCCGCATGCGGGCGCAGACCGAGATCGCCATCCGCGAGGCCGACCTGATCTTCTTCACGGTAGATGCCAAGTCCGGCCTGATGCCCGATGACAAGACTTTCGCCGAGATCGTGCGCAAGTCCGGCAAGCCGGTCGTGCTGGTCGCCAACAAGGCCGAGGCGAAAGGCGCCCAGGGCGGTATGCTGGAGGCCTGGGAGCTCGGCCTCGGTGAGCCGATCCCGGTGTCGGCCGAACACGGCCAGGGCATGCCCGACCTGCGCGACGCGGTGATCGGAGCGCTTGGCGAGGCGCGCGCCTTTGGTGAAGAAGAAGACGGCGAAGGCGAAGAGGTCGTCGCCGGCGAGGTGCTGATCGGCGAGGACATCGTCGACCCGGATGCGGAAGATGTGCCTTCATACGACGACACCAAGCCGATGCGCATCGCCGTGGTCGGCCGCCCGAATGCCGGCAAATCGACACTGATCAACGCGCTGATCGGCGAGGAGCGGTTGTTGACCGGGCCGGAAGCCGGCATCACCCGTGATTCCATCTCCGTCGACTGGGACTGGCATGGCCGCCGCCTGAAACTGTTCGACACGGCCGGCATGCGCCGCAAGGCGAGGATCCACGAAAAGCTGGAAGTCATGTCGGTGCAGGACGGCTTGCGCGCCATCCGCTTCGCCGAGATCGTCATCATCGTGCTCGACGCCACCATTCCTTTCGAGAAGCAGGATCTGCAGATCGCCGACCTGATCATCCGCGAGGGGCGGGCGCCGGTGATCGCCTTCAACAAATGGGACCTGATCGACCATCCCCAGGAGCTTCTGGCGGAGTTGCGCGAGAAGACCGAGCGGCTGCTGCCGCAGGTGCGCGGCATCCAGGCGGTGCCCGTCTCGGCCGAAACCGGGCGCGGCCTCGACAAGCTGATGGATGCGGTGCTGAAGACCCACAAGGTGTGGAACAGCCGCGTCTCGACAGGCAAGCTCAACCGCTGGCTGGAAAGCATCCTGGCGCATCACCCGCCGCCGGCCGTCGCCGGTCGTCGGCTGAAGGTCAAATACGTCACCCAGGCCAAGACGCGGCCGCCGGGTTTCGTCGTCCAGTGCTCCCGGCCGGAGGCGATGCCGCAATCCTATGTCCGCTATCTCTCCAACAGCCTGCGTGAAGCCTTCGACATGCCCGGCGTGCCGATCCGCATTGCGCTGCGCACCTCGGACAACCCGTTCGCCGGCAGGGCCAAGAAACGCAGCTGAGCATCGCTGCCCGTCCTGGCGCCATGATCAAGCCACGTCGCGCAAACCGTTTTCGTTGGTTCGCGTATTGTCGGGCAGCGCCTGCCGTGCCGCCTGCAACAATATCTCGGCGAGGCGCGCGACCACCGGCTCGGGTTCGGCGTCCCTGCGATGCAGGAACAACGCCATTTTGGGCAGTGTCGGCAGCCCGGCGATCTCCGGTGTCATCGCGCTGACGCTGGCCGGCAGCCCGATGTCGGTGCGGATGGTCAGCCCCAGTCCCGCCGCGACAGCTGCCCAGATGCCGCCAAGGCTTGGGCTGGAAAAGGCCATCCGCCACGACAGACCGGCGCGGTCGAGCGTTTCGGTCGCTACCGTGCGCAAAAGGCAGGGTGCTTCAAGCGCCACCAGCGGCAGCGGCTCGCCGTTGCGCAGGCTGGTCGCGATGCGCTTTGCCGGGCCGATCCAGCGCATCTGCACGTCGGCGACGTGCTCGCTGTAGGGCAGGGTCTCGCCGCTGTGCCAGGCGAGCGCGATGTCGAGATTGCCTGAAGTGACGCGCTCGGCAAGTTCGTAGCTGCGCGCGATCCTGGCTTCGATCTTGACCTTGGGATGGGCGCGGGCGAAGCGCCCGAGCACGTCAGGCAGCACCGCCTCGCCGAAATCCTCCTGCAGCCCAAGCCGTACCCAGCCTTCCAGCTCGACGTCATGGATGGCGGATGCCGCCTCGTCGTTGAGCTCAATCAGCCGCCGCGCATAGCCGAGCATGGTCTCGCCGGCCTCGGTCAAGGCGAGGCCACGTCCCGACTTGCGGAAGATCGGCGTCGCCGCCTGCTCCTCCAGTTTCTTCAATTGGGCGCTTACCGCCGACGTCGACCGGCCAAGCCGGTCGGCAGCCTTGGCGAAGCTGCCCAGCTCCATGCCGGTGACGAAACTGCGGAGAACGTCGAGGTCGAATGTCACGCGTCGCATGGCAATAGTCCCGATTTTCAGGATAGTAAGTAAAAAACTTCCCGATATTCAGCATGAAGCTATGGCGGTAAAGACGAGGCGTCAAGGTCCGGATGCAGTCGGACCATCAAGGGAATTCAGTCATGTCGCTCGTCGCTACGGATTTGCAATGCAGCCAGGGCAGGCCTCGGCAACAAGCTGGCGCAGCCGCCGCTGGTGCCGCGACCGTCCGCTCCAACCATCGCTGGAAGGTGCTGGGCATCGGTGTTGCCGCCAATGCCAGCTTTTCCGCGACCTTCTCCGGCATCCCGGCGACGGCGGTCTTCTTGCGCTCTGGCTACCAGCTCGGCAATGGTCAGCTCGGGCTGGTTCTCGGTCTTCTCGGCCTGGGTGTGGCGCTGAGCGAACTGCCGTGGGGATTGCTCACCGATCGCTGGGGCGATCGCCGCGTGCTGCTGACCGGACTCGGTGCCACCGCGGCATGGCTGCTTCTCATGGCATTGCTGGTCGTGCCGTCGCCGGCACGCCTTCCCGGGGTTGTGCTTTTGGCCGCCGTGTTGCTTGTCACTGGCCTGCTTGGCGGCAGCGTCAATGGCTCAAGCGGCCGCGCCATCATGGCCTGGTTCCGTGAAGGCGAGCGCGGCTTCGCCATGAGCATCAGGCAGACCGCGGTGCCGCTCGGCGGCGGGCTCGGCGCCCTTGTCCTGCCGTCGCTTGCCTCGGCGCATGGCTTTGCAGCGGTCTACGGCCTGCTGGCCGCATTCTCCGCCGTCACGGCGCTTTTCGCATGGCGCTGGTTGCATCAGCCACCAATCGGCGAAGACGCAACGTCCGCCAGCGACGCCATCGTGTCGGCCGGACCGGCGCCGCTGCGCAATCCGGACGTCTGGCGCATCGCAATGGCCATCGGCCTGCTCTGCGTCCCGCAAGTGGCGGTGCTCACCTTCGCCTCCGTCTTCCTGCATGATTTCGGCCGCATGGGAACGGCAGTGATCAGCGCCAGCCTGGCAGCCGTGCAGGTCGGCGCCATGGTCATGCGCGTCTGGAGCGGCCGCTTCACCGATCGACGCGGCAACCGCCGCTCGTTCCTCCGCTTTTTCAGCATGCTGAGCGCGGCGGCCTTCGCCACCCTCACGTTGCTTGTGTTTGTCGTGACCACCGTACCCGGCTGGCAGCCTATGCTCGCGACAACGATCGTTGCCATCCTGATCGTCGCCGGCATCTGTGTTTCAGCGTGGCACGGCGTTGCCTATACCGAGATCGCCACGCTTGCCGGCGCCAGCAATGCCGGGACGGCGCTCGGTCTGGCCAACAGCTTTGTCTTCGTCGCCTTCTTCCTGGTGCCGATCGCCATCCCCGGGCTTCTGGTTGTCGGATCATGGACGGGCGTCTGGCTTTCGGCCGCCATCTGCGCGCTGATCGCTCGGCCGATCTTCCTGCGGCCGGCCTGACTTCGTTGGCCGGCCGCAAAATCGCCCGACTTCGGAACCACGACCTTGAGCCGACTGAGAAAACCCGATCGAACCTGTTAACGTCCCATCAAGGTTAATGCATCATTTTGCTCTCCAGTGGGGTCAGTCGCGTTCCTGGAGAGAGTTCCGTGCATCGACGTGTGTTGAAGCGGCTTGCGGCCGCCGCCGGTGAGAAAAAACGTGGCTTTCTGACCCCGTTCGTCATCGGTCTCGGCATCTGGATCGGCTTTCCGACCGCCGCCGCCTACCAGGACATGACCAGCTTTGTCTCGGGCCTCGAAGCGTCGAACACCCGCTGGAATTCCTATGTCGAGAAATCCGTCGCCGGCTCGACCCATGCGGCCGAGATGCCCTTTGTCGATTCCGACGTCACCGGCTCCATCTCCGGATCGGGCGTCCATCTGGCCGGCGTCGGCAACGTGTCGTTTCGTGGCAAGGGCGGCAAGGTCAGCGGCACGCCCGACGAGGATCGCATCGTGCGGGCCGACAAGAAGGGCCGCATCGTCCAGGTTTCTCCCGTCGCGCCGCCGAAGAATTTCAATGCCGGCTCGATCTTCGAGCGCACCTCCTCCTTGCTGCGGCCCAGCATGGATAGCGGCTTGAAGATGGCTTTCGCCAAACCGCAGATCAAAGGCAAGGAAATCCAGATCGCCGCGGCATTCCATGCGCGTGAGGACAAGAAGCCGGATCCCGGCGTGCCGGCCATGCTTGCCGCGCTGGTCAACAACGACCATCCCGATGTGCTGGCGACCGCCTATGCGCAGGCCGAGCCCGACTATGCCAAGGCATCGCCCTTCGAAGCCCTGCTTCAGGACGAGCAGCCCAATGACGGTCGCTTCATCCCGCCGATGGCCAAGGGCGACCATTCCTGGATCCAGAACCCGCTGCCGGCGAGTGTCTTCTCCAAGAAGGAGCAGGCATGCCTTGCCAACGGCATCTATTTCGAGGCGAGAAGCGAATCCGTGCGCGGCCAGGCCGCCGTCGCTCAGGTCATCCTCAATCGCGTCCGCAACCCGGCCTATCCCAATTCGATCTGCGGCGTCGTCTACCAGAACGACAGCTGGTTCAACCGCTGCCAGTTCTCCTTCGCTTGCGACGGCAGGAGGAAGCGCATCGACAGTCCCGCCGCCTACAAGACCGCGCAGGATATCGCCATGGCCGTCACCGCGGGCAAGATCTTCATCCCCGAAGTCGGATCGTCGACCCACTACTACGCCCAATATGTCCATCCCGGCTGGGCGCGCACGATGCAGAAGATGACCAAGATCGGCCTGCATATCTTCTACCGCACCTATGGCGGCGGCTGGAGCTGAGCACCGCACAGTCACCGATCTTTTCGCGCTGCGTGCAGCCGATCGAAGAGCCAATGCCGGGGGGATTCGCGCAGCGCATCCCCGTCGTCGTGGCGGGCACGATGTCGCACCTTTATAACCAATTGATTTTGTTGCCTAAAATACATGACAATGAACTTCCGCCCGTGGCTTGACTGGCGCAAACCCTCTAACTATGTTGCCGGCGACTTTAGAAGCGGACGGACGGTGACGGTCTGACCGGGCAGGGGGGTTGCGATGGCCGATAAAAACAGGCCAGACGGAACCGGAGAAACCGGCCGCGGCAAGCAGCATGAAGCCGAAATCCGCGACGACGATCTTGAGCGCCGCCGGCGTGTACTTGAAGCATCGCTTGCGACAAGGCGGCCGGACCGGCTCGAGGGGAAAGACGACGCGAAAGCGGGCAGTGTGGCCGGTTATGGCCAGGCGCTCAAACTCTCCAGCGAGTTCATCGCCGGAGTGGTGGTGGGTGCCGGCATCGGCTGGATCATCGACCGTCTGGCGGGGACATCGCCATGGGGTCTGATCGTGTTTCTGCTGCTGGGTTTTGGCGCCGGCGTGCTCAATGTGATGCGTTCCGCGGGCGTTGTGGCAGAATTCGGACAGGGCGATAAATCGCGCCGTGACCAGGACGACAGGAAATGACCGCGCTTCATGTGTGGTAATGGTAACGAAGCCGTACGCGGCATTGACGGGGTTTGAACGTGGCAGCTGACAAGGTCGATCCGATCCACCAGTTCCATATCAACAAGCTGATACCGATCGAGATCGGCGGCTACGACCTGTCTTTCACCAATTCCGCACTGTTCATGGTCGCAACCGTGGTCGTTGCGGCGGCATTTCTGTTTCTCACGACCTCGAGCCGCAGCCTGGTTCCCGGCCGGCTTCAGTCGGTCTCCGAGATGGCCTATGAGTTCGTCGGCAACATGTTGCGCGATGCCGCCGGCACGCAGGGCATGAAGTTCTTCCCGTTCGTGTTCTCGCTGTTCATGTTCGTGCTGGTCGCCAATCTGCTTGGCCTGTTCCCGTATTTCTTCACCGTCACCAGCCATATCATCGTCACCTTCGGCCTCGCCGCCCTGGTGATCGGAACCGTAGTCGTCTACGGTTTCATGAAGCACGGTCTGGGCTTCCTGAAGCTGTTCGTGCCGCATGGCGTGCCGGTGTTCCTCCTGCCACTGGTGGTGCTGATCGAGGTGATCTCCTTCGTGTCGCGCCCGGTTAGCCTCTCGGTTCGTCTGTTCGCCAACATGCTCGCCGGCCACATCACGCTGAAGGTGTTTTCTGGATTTGTCGTCAGCCTGAGCGCGCTGGGCGCAGTCGGCGTGGCGGGCTCGGTGCTGCCCCTGGCAATGGCGGTGGCGCTGACGGCACTGGAACTGCTGGTCGCTTTCCTGCAGGCCTACGTCTTTGCGGTGTTGACCTGCATGTACCTGAACGACGCCCTGCACCCCGGGCACTGAGCAAGAGTTTCCGGCCCAAGAGTTTCCAACATTGGCGCCGGATTGAATCGCAACTGAATTTTAGATCCAAAGGAGTTGAACAAATGGACGCAGAAGCAGCAAAGTACATCGGCGCCGGCATCGCTTGCCTGGGCATGGGTGGCGCGGGCATTGGCCTCGGCAACATCTTCGGCAGCTACCTGGCGGGCGCTCTGCGCAACCCGTCGGCTGCTGATGGCCAGTTCGGCCGTCTGATCTTCGGCTTCGCCGTGACCGAAGCTCTGGGCATTTTCTCGCTTCTCATCGCGCTTCTGGCCCTGTTCGGCTGAGCACTGGGAAGATTGGACAGGCCGGCCGCGCGAGCGGCAGGCCTGAATTTCGGGGATAGTCCATGTTCGTGACATCTGCCTTCGCGCAAGAGTCCGCACCTGCAGCCGACACCAGCCACGCTGCAACGGAAGGCGACACGCATTCCGGCACCAGCGTGCCTGCCGAAGCGCACGGCACCTTTCCGCCATTCGATCCTGCGACGTTCCCGTCGCAGCTTCTGTGGCTGGCGATCACTTTCGGGCTGTTCTACCTCTTCCTGAAGCGGGTCGCGATGCCGCGCGTCGCGGGCATCATCGAGGTCCGCAACGACCGCATCACCCAGGACCTCGACCAGGCGAGCAAGTTGAAGGGCGAGGCTGACGCTGCCGTTGCTGCCTACGAGCAGGAACTGGCGGAAGCCAAGACCAAGGCCAACGCGATCGGCCAGCAGGCCGGCGATGCGGCCAAGGCCGAAGCTGAGACCGCACGCAAGAAGGTCGAGGCAGCCCTCGACGAGAAGCTTGGCGAGGCCGAAGCCCGCATTTCTTCCATCAAGGCCAACGCCATGAAGGAAGTCGGCAGCATTGCCGAGGACACCGCGTCGGCGATCGTCGAGGCACTGGTCGGCGGCAAGGCCAGCAAGGCCGAGATCGCGGCCGCGGTCAAATCCGTGGCCCGGTGAGGAGCGCATCATGGATTACACATCTCTCGCGACGCTCTGGGCAACGATAGCCCTCATCATCTTCCTCGGCGTTGCCGTCTACATCAAGGTGCCTGGCATGATCGCCAAGGCGCTCGACGCCCGTGCCGCCAGGATCAGCGACGAGCTGGATGAAGCGCGCCGGCTGCGCGAGGAGGCCCAGCAGCTGCTCGGCCAGTACCAGCGCAAGCGCAAGGAAGCCGAGCAGGAGGCCGCCGACATCGTTGCGGCCGCCAAGCGCGAAGCCGACATGCTTGCTGCGGAAGCGCACAAGAAGACCGAGGACTATGTCGCCAGGCGCACCGCGCTTGCCGAACAGAAGATCGGTCAGGCCGAGCGCGATGCCATCAGCGAAGTCCGTGCCAGCGCCGTCGACATCGCCGTCGAGGCCGCGCGTGCGCTGCTCGCCGGCAAGATGGACGCCAAGGCCGGCGCCGACCTCTTCAAGGCATCGCTGGCGGATGTGAAATCCAAGCTGAATTAGGCCTTAGAAGACGCAGTCTAATTAAAAGCCGCCCGGGCAACCTGGCGGCTTTTTTGTTGTGGAAAATTGTCCCGGAGGTAGCGAAACCGGCTGAGCGCGATCTCCCCCCTTGTGGGGGAGATGCCCGGTAGGGCAGAGGGGGGCGCTGTCCCGCCGACCTATCAATCAGGTCGTTCCAAATGCCGGCCGCCGCTTTGAAGCCGCCACAAGTTCAAGACGAGAGAGATCAAACGTCGCGATCCTTCGCGCCCCCCTCTGTCCCGCCGGACATCTCCCCCACGAGGGGGGAGATTGGTTGTCATCACCGCTGTCGCCAATCTCCTCAGGTCAGTCGAGGCCAGCGAGGCTCTCTTCCTCAACCGCTTCCGCACCACCCAACCTGAACGGCGCGAAGGAAACGCGGTGCAGCCGCGCCACCGGGCCATGCTCTTCGATCGCCGTGCGATGGCGGGCCGTGGCGTAGCCCATGTGGACTTCGAACCCGTAGCGATCATGATGGTTGCCGCAGCCGCACATCATGCGGTCGCGCATCACCTTGGCGACGATCGAGGCGGCGGCGATCGATTGCGAGCGCTGGTCGCCCTTGATCAGTGCGCGCCCCGCGCAGGGCAACCCCGGCGGCACGTCGCGCCCGTCGGCGAGCGCAAGCTTCGGTTGGACCGACAGGCCGACCAGGGCGCGGCGCATCGCTTCCAGGCTGGCCTTGAGGATGTTGCTGCCGTCGATGCCCTCGGCGCTGATGGACGCCATCGAAACGCCCAGCGCCGAGCCAAGAATTCGTACGAACAGCGCCTCGCGTTGCAGATGGCTGAGACGTTTGGAATCGTCGAGCCCGTCCGGAATGTTGGCGGGGTCGAGCACCACCGCCGCCGCTACCACCGGCCCAGCCAGCGGACCGCGGCCGGCCTCGTCCATGCCCGCCACCGGCCACAGGCCATCGGCCATCGCCTTCGTCTCGAAGGAGAAATCGGGTTTCTCGATGATCTCAAAGAGAAGCGGAGAATCGGAACGCGCGCGAGCCATGTTGCGGCGAGGTTCGCATCGGCTCCGATTCTCCGCAAGTCCCTCCGGGTCGGGTGGGGCGCCGGACCGGGAGGGCACCGTCTGCAGGCCGGGGCAGGCCGGACGGGATTCTTGTGCCGCGACAGGTCAAACCGCCTCGGCGAATTGTCTTTTCAAAGCAGGGTCAGCTGCACCTGGTCCTTGCCGCCGGCCACGAACTGATCGGTCCGAAGCGTGCGCCGTTCGACATTGAGGCCGAGCCGCTTTGCGGTGATCTCGAAGCGCCGGCCGATCTGCCAGGCGTAGGGACCAGCACCCTTCATGCGCTTGCCCCATTCCGAATCGTAGTCCTTGCCGTCGCGCATCGAGCGGATCAGCGACATCACGTGGCGGTAACGGTCGGGATAGTGGCGCAGCAGCCAGTCCTTGAAGATCGGACTGACCTCCAGCGGCAGGCGCAGCACGACATAACCCGCTTCGCGCGCACCGGCGGCGCGTGCCGAATCGAGGATGCGTTCCATCTCCTGATCGGTCAGGCCGGGGATGATCGGCGCCACCATGACCGAGGCCGGAATGCCGGCATCCGAAAGCTGCCGGATCGCCTCCAGCCGCTTGGTCGGCGTCGAGGCGCGGGGCTCCATCGTCCTGGCCAGCATACGGTCGAGCGTCGTCACCGACAGCGCCACCTTGGCCAGCCCGCGCTCGGCCATGCGCGACAGGATATCGATGTCGCGCGTCACCAAAGCGGACTTGGTGACGATGCCGACCGGATGGCCGCGCGCTTCCAGCACTTCGAGGATCTCGCGCATGATCCGGTACTGCTTCTCGATCGGCTGGTACGGATCGGTGTTGGTGCCGATCGCGATGGTGCGCGGCTGGTAGCTGTCCTTCGACAGTTCCTTGTCGAGCAGTCGCGCCGCATCCGGCTTGGCGAACAGCTTCGATTCGAAATCGAGGCCCGGCGACAGGCCCATGAAACTGTGCGTCGGCCGGGCAAAGCAATAGACGCAGCCATGTTCGCAGCCGCGATAGGGATTGATCGACCGGTCGAAGGAGATGTCGGGCGATTCGTTGCGGGTGATGATGGTGCGTGGCTTCTCGACCTGCACCTCGGTCTTGAAGGGCGGCAGTTCCTCCAGCGAATTCCAGCCATCATCGAAGACATGCCGGCTGACCGGCTCGAACCGGCCGGATGGATTGATGCCCGCCGACCTGCCGCGATTGCGGTCCGGACGGACACGCACGCCACTCTGCTCGATCATCGCATTGGCCATCTCGGCTCTTCCAGCTCCGAAAGCTGCAATGTCGGCGCGCACGATCTGTTCCATCTTCGCCCGCTCCCAGGGACTGTCCATGTTGTGTCGAATCGCTCTGTTCATGAAATTATTCCTATTTCGTCGATGAGAACAAAGCAAGAACTTTCAATGGTGCATTGCAAAAACTGGCGCTGCGTTCGGCTTTCCGCTATTCGGCTAATGATGCTCAGTGTCCTGATCGAAACCCGCAATGACGAGGAGGGCCTCGCCCGCACGCTCGCCTCGCTGATTGGCGGCGCGGTCGAGGGCGTGGTGCGTGACGTCATCGTCTGTGACACGGGTTCAACCGACCAGACGCATCGCGTTGCCGAGCATGCCGGCTGTCACTGCGTAACTGGAGGTATCGCTGCCGGCATCCGGCAGGCCAAGGGTGACTGGCTGCTGCTCCTGGAGCCGGGCTCGCGGCTGATGGATGGCTGGATCGATGCGGTCGTTGCCCACACGGCCAGGCAGACCATGGCGGCACGCTTCTCGCGGGCGCGGGGCAGCCGCACACCGTTCCTGGCCCGGGTGTTTTCGGGAAACCGCGCCTTGGCCGATGGATTGCTGATCAGCAAGCTTCAGGCCGCGGCAGCGTCGAAGCGGGCCGGCAGCGCCGAGGCCATCGCACGCGGCCTCGCGGCAAAGCGGCTCGACGCCGAAATCTGGGTGGCACCGCCGAAGCAGCGCTCCCCGGAGTGATCTTTTTGCGGCTGCTCTGTTCATTGTGCATTGCACAAAATCTGACGCGAGGTTAGTTTCCCGGTCAGACGGGTGGATTGGGTTGGGGTCATACCGAGTGACGAGCTCCGATGCGGCATCGGCGCCACGCTCTTAGCCGAGGACCCGATGAAGCTTTCAACCCCCGACAAATCCGGCGCTGCCAGTCTTGAAGCCGTTGCGCGCAACGGCAGCCTGCTGCGCCGCATCGCCGTGCGCATTCCGACCTATCTGACGGACCTGCGCGAAAACCCTGCCTGGCTGCCGATGTTCGTGCTGGCACGCACAATGCCAGGACGCCGGATGCATTGGCTGGGCGCAAAACGCGCTCGTCCGGCCTATGATTCTGGAGATACGATGTTTGCCGGCGTCGACCGCGAAGCCGTGGTCGAAGCGCTGCGCTCCGACGGGCTGTTTTCGGGCCTGATGCTGCCACTGGCGATCCATGAAGAGATCGCCAGTTTCGCCCAGCGCACGCCTTGCTTTGGCAATTTCGATCGCCGTCTCGAATTCATGCCGGGTGAACATGCCGAGGCCGAGAAGCGCTTCGGCCGCTCACTGCTCAGCGGACATTTTTTCGAGCGCATCCTCGACTGCCGGGCGGCACTCGCCATCCAGCGCGATCCGCTGCTTCTGGATATTGCGGCGCACTATCTCGGCGGCCAGGCAAAACTGATCACCACGCGCGTCTGGTGGAGTTTTCCGACGGGTGAGGCTACGGACGCCGACAAGAACCTTGCCTCGCTCGGCAAGTATCATTTCGACCTCGACGACTGGCGCATGCTGAAATTCTTCTTCTATCTCAAGCCGGTCGACGCCGACACCGGCCCGCATGTCTATGTCCGGGGCAGTCACAAGCGCCGCAGCCTCAAGCATCAGCTCACCTTGCTGGTCGGCCATCCCGCACAAGAGGTTCTGGATGTCTACGGCGAGCACAGCCCGGTGACGCTGACCGGTGAAGCCGGTCTCGGCTTCGTCGAGGATCCGTTTGGCTTCCACATGGGCACGGTGCCGGCGCGCACGCCGCGGCTGATGATGGAAGTCGGCTTCGGCGTGTCGCCGCCCTCACGCCGGCGCTTTCACGGCGAGCCGGTCATCCGCTGACAGGGAACCATCCCAGCCGGTCCCGCCGTCAAAATCGTGGCCGAGACTATTCATGCGGCATCCGGTTGGGAATGACACTTCGAAGGCGCAAGCAGTGTTCTGCTGGCGAAACCGAGGTCGGGCGCTTGAATTGCTTGCCGTTTGGCCTCAACCGCGCCGCAGATGCTCGTCCAGGCGCGGCATGATCTCGACGAAGTTGCAGGGCATGTGCCGGTAGTCGAACTGCGCCTTCAGGATGCCGTCCCAAGCGTCCCTGCAGGCGCCGGGCGAGCCCGGCAGCACGAAGACGAAGGTGGCGTTGACGACCCCGCCGGTCGCCCGGCTCTGGATCGTCGAGGTGCCGATCTTGTCGTAGGAGATGCGGTGGAAGACTTCCGAAAAGCCGTCCATGCGCTTTTCGAAGATCGGCTCGAGCGCTTCCGGCGTCACGTCGCGGCCGGTGAACCCGGTGCCGCCAGTGGTGATGACGACGTCGATCGCCGCATCCTGCGACCAGCCGAGCACCTTGTCGCGGATTTTTTCGCGATCATCGGTGACGATATCGCGGGCGGCGAGGACGTGGCCGGCTTCAGTGATGCGGTCGGCCAGTGTCTGGCCGGATTTGTCGTCGGCGAGGCTGCGCGTATCCGAGACGGTCAGCACCGCGATGCGGATCGGGATGAAAGGCCGGCTCTCGTCAATCCTGGCCATCTCAGTCAGCCTCCGATGCCATGCTGCGCGTCGCGGCGACGAACCAGTCGGGCTGGCGGCTGCGGATGTCGGCTGCAGCGCGCTTGGCGACATTGCCGGTCTCGAACAGGCCGAAGCATGTCGCGCCGGATCCGGACATCCGGGAGAATCCCGATCCAGCCTTGTTAAGCCAGGAAAGCGCTCTGCCGATGGCGGGCTGCATCGCCAGCGCCGCGGGCTCAAGATCATTGCGGGTGATCTCCAGCCAGTTGCGCAGGCTATGGAAATCGATGCTGCGCGGCAAAGGCGGCAGTGGCTCATTGTCGCGACGGGACAGGGCTGCAAACACATCGGCGGTCGAGAGGGCCGTTCCTGGATTGACGAGCACCAGCCCCAACGCCGAAAAATCCGGCACCATCGACAGCTCGTCCCCGATGCCGCGCGCGACCAGCGGCTTGGCCGCCAGGCACATCGGCACATCGGCGCCAAGCGAAAGGCCGATCCGCGCCAGCTCGGTGCTGTCCATGTTCAGGGTCCATGTCTCTGCCAGCCCGCGCAGCACGGCTGCCGCATCGCTCGAGCCGCCGCCAACGCCGGAGGCGACCGGCAGGTTCTTTTCGAGCCGGATGGCGACCGTCGGGGTTCTCTTGGGCCCAGCCTCTCTTCGCAGCGCATCGCGGGCCTTGAGCACGAGATTGCTGGCGTCAAGCGGAACGGCCTGCGCGTAGCGGCCAGACACGGTAAAATCATCGCTGTCGGCGAGCGCGATTTCAACCCGGTCGCCAAAACGCGTGAACACCGCCAGGCTTTCGATCAGGTGATAGCCGTCAGGGCGCCTGCCGGTGACATGCAGCGCCAGATTGATCTTGGCGTGCGCATGCCAGGTGCGCGACCCGATCTCGGTGTCCACGGCGTCAGTCGTGTGCGGGATGATGCTCAGTCCTTGGCCAGCCGGTATTCGCCGGTCTTCGGATCCTTGACCAGMGTACCCATCGCGCCGTTGGCCGCCTGCTTTTCCGTGCGCCGCACCTTGGCGGTCACGCGCTCGGCTTCCCGGATGAAGGTGCGGTAGCCGAAATAGGCGGCGACGCCAACGACGGTGAAGAAAATGATCTGCGGCATGTCAAAACTCCTCCCACGCTGGGCGGCGGCCGGTCGGGTCGGTCAATGCATGTCGCCCAAAAGTAGCCCTGGGACAACGACATGCATAAAAACAAAGGCTTAAAGCTCGATCCGTTTCAGCGTGACGCGCTTTAAGCCCTCATGCTAGACGGTTTTGCCGGTTTTTCAAAGCCCGAACCGTGCCCACAACGCGCGCTCTTCCGCCGCATCGATCACGCCGCTGGCGGCTGCCGCGGCGATATCGGGCGCTGAAAAGCCTTTGCTCGAGCCGAACAGGCCGAAGCGGCTGAGGAAACCGCGCGGCGCCGTGACCAGCCTGAGCTGGGTCTTCGCTCCGAACCGAGTCTTGAGCACCGTGCGCATGTCGCCGAGTGCATCGACCAGGCCGAGTTCGAGACCCTTCATGCCGGTCCAGAACAGACCGGTGAACAGGTCCGGATCGTCCTTCAGCTTCGTGCCGCGCCTTTCCTTGACGAGGTCGATGAACGTGCCGTGCACCTCGAGTTGCAGCGCTTTCAGGCGCTCGACGTCTTCCTTCTTCTCCGGCTTGAACGGATCGAGCACAGCCTTGTTCTGGCCGGCGGTGTGGACACGGCGCTCGACGCCGATCTTCTTCATCAGCTCCGGGAAACCGAACGAGGCCGAGACCACGCCGATCGAACCGACGATGGAGGACGGATCGGCGAAGATCTCGTCGCCGGCGATCGCGATCATGTAGCCGCCCGATGCCGCGACGTCTTCGACGAAGACCAGCACCTTTTTGTTCTTTTCGCTCGCAAGGTCGCGGATACGCTTGAAGATCAGTCGCGATTGCACCGGCGAGCCGCCCGGCGAATTGATCGAGATGGYGACCGCCGGCGCGTCGTAGGAAAACGCTTTCTCGATGAGGCCGGCGGTCGAGGCAAGCGACAGGCTCGGCCGGAACTGGCCACCCCCGGGCATGATGGTGCCGTGCAGCCGGATGACCGGAATGGTGACGACGGTGGAGCGCCAGGACTTCGGCAGCAGGCGGTTGATAAAACGTTTCACGAGGGCGCGGTCTCCGGTCGATAGGTTGCAGGCATGTAGGAACTCCCCAGCCAACGGCAATGTGGCCGGTAAGAATAGCTCAATCTCCGAACAGCGAGGCGAGGCCGTTGGCAATCATTTCGCTGCGCTCATCGGGTCCATCGCCCGATTGCGGATGAAGCATCAGGGGAGGGAGGATGGCGAGCTTCCCCCGCGCACCGAGCGCAGCCCTGACGACGATGCGGATCGCCGCCGCGTCGGGGCGGGGATGGACAGCGAGGATCTCGGCATCGCCGAAGCGGCCGGAGAGCGCATCGAGAATGGCGCCGAGCTGCTCGGGCCGGGCGATGACTGCGAGGCCGCCGCGCGGCCTGACCACGGCGGCAGCACTTCTGATCCAGCTTTCGAACAGTCCGTCCTCCGTGACGTGGGCTTCCTTTCTCAGGCGATCGGGCGTGGCGCGGTCCCGTGCGCCGTTGAAAGGCGGGTTCATGATGACGAAGTCGAAGTCGTTGTCAGCGAGGCCGGCCGCCGCCCGCGCCCGGCCCGATACGGTGACATCGGCGATGAGCACAGAGGCACGGTCGCTGAGATGGGCATTGCCGGGATGGGCAAGCGTTGCTGCGGCGAAAGCAGCCATTTCCGGCGCCCGTTCGACGAGCACGGCCGCAGCCGCAGGGCAGCGCGACAGCACCGCCAGGCCGGCGGCCCCGGCGCCGGCGCCGAAATCGGCGAGACGTCCGCCAAAGGAGGATGGCACGGACGCCGCCAGCATCATGGCATCCATGCCGGCGCGATGGCCGCCTTGCTTGGGCTGCACGAGCCAGAACCGGCCGCGATGGAAGGCATCGACCGTATGGGCCGGCGTGTCCGGGGCAAGGGTGGCCGGCGCGGCGGACATTATTTCCCGCGGATCTCGTTGGCGATGCCGGCATCCGTCAGGATGCGTCGTGCCGCGTCGGCCTGGTCGGCATCGACCATGACGCGTCGCGGCAGGATACCGAGCGAGCCGTCGAGCACGCTCATGTTCTGGTCGGCGACGAAGCAGCCGATGCCGGCATCGCGCATCAGCGATTCGACAAAGGAGATGATGACGGCGTCGTTGGTGCGAATGAGCTCTATCATCGGGCGAAACTCTCAGTTTGCGGCGCATATGTAAACGGGCAGGCGGATTTCCGTCACCCGCAGAACTGCTCTCCCGGCGTCGGTTGACAGGCTGTCATCGCCGCCGCGCCAATTCGCCACTTGCCGTGGCCGTGTCTAGCGCCCTAGAGTCCCTGTAGGGACCAAGGGTGCCGTCGCACGCGTTATACCAAGACGGGAGTGATTGTCGTGGGTGTCGTTCTCAACATCGAAAACGGGAAGCGGGAACCCGCCTCCATCAAGGATTTGATCGATCTGACGGCGGCCGATATGGGACGCGTCAATGAATTGATCCTGTCCAAGGCCGGCTCCGACGTCGAGATGATTCCGGAGGTTGCCAACCATCTGATCTCGTCCGGCGGCAAGCGGCTGCGGCCGATGCTGACGCTCGCCGCCGCGCAGATGTTCGGCTATGCCGGCGAGGGCCACGTCAAGCTCGCAACGGCGGTCGAATTCATGCACACGGCAACGCTTCTCCACGACGACGTCGTCGACGAAAGCGGCATGCGGCGCGGCAAGAAGACCGCCCGCATGATCTGGGGCAACCAGGCCAGCGTCCTGGTGGGTGACTTTCTGCTCGGCCAGGCCTTCCGCATGATGGTCGACGTCGGCTCGCTCGAAGCGCTCGACATCCTGTCGAGTGCGGCCTCGATCATCGCCGAGGGCGAGGTCATGCAGCTCGCCGCCGCCAAGAACCTCGATACCACCGAGGACGAGCATTTCGCCGTCATCAAGGCCAAGACCGCAGCGCTGTTTTCGGCCGCTGCCGAGGTCGGCCCGGTCATTGCCCAGGCGACACGCAACGACCGTGCCGCACTGCGCTCCTACGGCATGAACCTCGGCCTTGCCTTTCAGCTGATCGACGATGCGCTGGACTATGGCGGCACCAGCAAGGATCTGGGCAAGAATGTCGGCGACGATTTCCGCGAGGGCAAGGTGACCTTGCCGGTCATCCTCGCCTACCGGCGCGGCACCAAGGCCGAGCGCACCTTCTGGAAGCGCGCCATCGAGGACAATGTCGTCGATGACGCCGGCCTGGAAAAGGCGATCGGCCTGATGACCCGCCACGGCGCGATCGCCGACACGATCGGGCGTGCCCGCCATTTCGGTGAGATCGCCCGCGACGCGCTGGCGCCGCTGGAAGCGACGCCGCAGAAATCGGCGCTGATCGACGTCATCGATTTCTGCATCAGCCGGGTGAACTGAGCGGCTGGCGTTTCGGCAGTGGACAGTAAATCCGTTACTGCTCCTTCTTGAACAGGTCCTGGAAGATCAGCTGGCCCCAAGTGCGGCCGCGTGCGTGCACCAGCGCGCCACCCTCGTTGAGCTTTCCCAGCTTGACGGGTGCGAACCCCAGTTGTTTGGCCAAATCCGCCACGGGAGCGATCGCGTCCTCGTCGTCGCTCGACAGGAAGACCACCCGGTGGCCGCCCTCGACGATCGGATCGGCAGCCAGGGTGGCCGCAACCAGGTGATTGAAACCTTTCACGAGCTTGGCGCCGGTGAACGACTTCGCAACGAAGGCGGAGGACGGGAGGCCGTCTAGTTCCTCAAGGGGAACCAACGCGTTCATCGCGTCGATGACCGTCTTGCCTTTCCAACTCGGCAGGGCCTTCGCAACCTCGCGATGCTCCCCGAACGGGACCGCCAAGATGATTGTGTCGGCCTCGAGTGCGTCCGGCAGCGACTTGGGGACGACCATGGGTCCAATCGCCCCAGCCTGCGTCGCCAACGCCTCGGGCGACCGGCGGCTCGCGACGGTCACGTCGATGTTTTTACGGGCGAAGGCGTGGGCGAGGGCCTGGCCTATCTTACCGAATCCTACAATTGCGTAGCTCATAATGCTTCTCCTATCGGTGTTGATACTGATTGCCCGGCCTTCAACAGCGCTGGGTTATCCGTTTCGCTGCATGGCGACCTTCGCGAGATCTTCGGACCGCCACCGCAAGCGATGCGTGACATCGGTTCGAATTCCTGAATTGACGCGTAGTCGTCCTGCCGTAACGACTTCCGCGCGCCCGGACGGTCAACCACTTCCGGCGATCGGGCGCGATTTCAGATGGCCGAGAAGCCGCCGTCGACAGACAACTCCACCCCATTCACGAAGCTTGAATCGTCTGAAGCAAGAAACAGCGCGACCGCCGCAATTTCCTCAGGACGCCCCATCTTTCCCCGCGGGATCAGAGATTCGAACATCCGCTTCGCCTCCTCCGTGAGAACTTGGTCCTGCATCGGTGTGGCGATCGGCCCCGGGCTCAGTACGTTCACCCGGATATTCCTGTCTTTCAGTTCGTTGAGCCAGGTGCGTGCGAATGAGCGCAACGCTGCCTTGCTTGCCGCATACACGCCGTAACCAGGAAAGCCTTTCACCGAAGCAACTGACCCGGTCATGAAGATCGATCCGCCATCGTTGAACAGCGGCAGCGCCTTTTGAACCGTAAACAGCGTGCCGCGCGTATTCAGGCTGAAGGCCGCATCGAAATGCTGCTCGGTAATCTCGCCCAGTGGGACGGCTTCGCCCATGCCGGCGCTCGCGTACAGGACATCGATCTTGCCCTTCTCTTGCTTGACCTTGTCGAACAGGCGGTCGAGGTCGTCGAGATTGGCCGCGTCGCCGCGCACGCCGGTCACGTTCCGGCCAATCAGCTTGACCGCCTCGTCGAGCGTCTCCTGCCTTCGGCCCGTGATGAAAACATAGGCGCCTTCTTCAGCGAACCGCCTGGCGCTCGCCAGCGCCATGCCGCTCGATCCACCCGTGATGACCGCAACCTTACCGTCCAGCTTTCCCACGATTTTTCCTTTCAGGCTCTGCCTTTGGTCGTTCGGGAAGAACCCCGAGAGCCTCGAAATAAGTCTGCCGGGGTAAGGCTTTGAGTGCGGAAGCGCGCACATCGGTGGTGCAAAATCGAACCGGCTGGACGACGGACGCCAGCCGCGACGACCGGTGTCCGCCATTCAGGATTGGGCCGCGCTGGTTGGCATGGGTTATGATCATCGCCGTGCTACCGCAAACGAGATGCTGTTCGATGTGGTAGATGTGGGCTTTGGAAGGCGCACCGCGCGGTGCGAGATTGCACCATGATCGACTGGGATGACGTTCGCTACTTTCTTGCCGTCGCGCGTGGAGGCTCGGTGCGGGCTGCCGCCGAGCGCCTCGGTGTGAATCACTCGACCGTGCTGCGACGCATCGCCCAGCTCGAGGAACGCCTCGGGGTGCACATGTTCGAAAAGCTGCCGTCGGGCTACCGCCTGACGGCTGCGGGCGAGGAGGTCCTCGAGTTCGCGGACCAGATGGAAGCGTCGTCGCACCTGCTGGAGACGCGCGTCTTCGGGCGCGACCAGAGCGTGCGCGGGCTTCTGCGGGTCACGCTGGCACCGCCCCTCGCGACACACC
>NZ_JBFUDZ010000028.1:0-75840 GCF_056404455.1 Mesorhizobium sp. P2_D1 | reverse complement strand
GCTCATCGTCATGGTTCATGTAGCGGGCGTCATCGGCTTCGAAGACGATGTAAGACGGATCACGCCGGTCCGGGTAGGAATAGCGATCGAGATAATTCTTCACCGGCCCGGTCTCGCCCTCATAGGTCTCGACGTCGATGATCCTGTCGAAGCGGGGGTCGAGCTTCCAGATCAGCGTGCCCTTGGGGATGTGGTGCTTGGCAAAAACGCCGATGCCCTGGATCGGCGATTTGTCGAGATAGACGTCGACGAGCAGCATAATGGACCCTTGTGCGAGTGCGGGCTTCGTCGCCCGGGAAAGTCGTGCCTTGGGTAGCGCGCGACCATCGCAATTGCGAGGGGAAATGAGCGATGCGGAATTCAAAAAGTCATGATCGCTGAACCCAAAAGTGAACGTCGTGTCCGCAGCCTCAGCGTTGCTGCAAGGCCAGACGGACGCCCAAAGCACAGTAGATGCCGCCGACAATCTTGCCTTGCCACTTGAGCACCCTCGGATTTCGGCGCAGGAAAGTGCCAAGCCGACCGGCGCTCACGGCAAAGACGACCGTGCTGAGAAGACCCAGCATGACGAAGATGACCCCCAGTGCGGTCAACTGAAGCATCACCGACCCATTTTCAGGCCGCACGAACTGGGGCAGGAACGCAAGGAAGAAAAGCGCGGTCTTGGGGTTGAGCACTTCGGTCAGGATAGCCTGTCGAAACGCCTTGCCGGCGGAGATGGCAAGCGCGCCGGCAGCCGGGTTGGCCGGCATTTTCTCGATGATCGCCCGAATGCCGAGATAAACGAGATAGGCGGCGCCAATGTACTTTACGATGCTGAACAGCGCCGCCGACGTGGCGATGATCGCCGATATGCCGACCATGGCCATGACCGTGTGAAACACGTCGCCGGCTGCGATCCCGGCACCGGTCGCTATGCCCACCTTCGTTCCGGAACTCGTTGCCCGCGCGACAGTAAGGAGGGTGGCTGGACCTGGAATGAAGACAAAGCCGAGCACAACCGCGATGTAGGCTGTCAATGTTGACAGATCGATCATTGGCGAATCTCTCCTGTAAGCTGCGCCTTGCCCATCACCTTCAGTGCGAAGGAATAAGTATAGGCGATCTCCTCCAGTCGCGAAAACCGGCCGGAAGCGCCGGCGTGGCCCGAATCCATGTTGATCTTGAACAGCACGGGATTGTCGCCGGTCTTGCGGTCGCGCAGCCGTGCCACCCATTTGGCCGGTTCCCAATAGGTGACGCGCGGATCGGTGAGGCCGGCCAGCGCCAGGATTGGCGGATAGTCGAGCGCGGCGACATTGTCATAGGGCGAGTAGGCGGCGATGGTTCGATAGTCGTCGGCGGACGCGATCGGGTTGCCCCATTCCGGCCATTCCGGCGGCGTCAGCGGCAGGCTGGCGTCGAGCATCGTGGTGAGCACGTCGACGAAGGGCACCTCGGCGACGATGCCGCCAAAACACTCCGGCGCCATGTTGGCGATGGCGCCCATCAGCATGCCGCCGGCCGAGCCGCCTTGCGCAACGATGCGGTCATGCGTCGTGTAGCGCTCGGCAACGAGGTGGCGCGCACAGGCGATGAAATCCGTGAACGTATTCATCTTGTGCGCCCGCTTGCCGTCATCGTACCAGCCATAGCCCTTGTCCTTGCCGCCACGGACATGAGCGATGGCAAAGACAAAGCCGCGGTCGACCAATGAGAACCAGTTGGTGTTGAATGCGGCAGGCACCGTGATGCCATAGGAGCCGTAGCCGTAAAGCAGGCAAGGTGCGGATCCATCCAGCGGCGTGTCGCGGTGGTGGAGAAGCGAGATCGGCACCAGTTCGCCATCGGCGGCGGGCGCCATCAGCCGCCTGGTGACGTAGTGATCCTGGTCATGGCCGGAGGGCACTTCCTGGGTCTTGAGCAGCACCCGCTCGCGCGTGCGCATATTGTAATCGAACACTTGGGCCGGCGTCGTCATCGACGAATAGGAAAAGCGCATGATCTCGGTATCGTATTCATAGGAGCCCGACAGGCCGAGCGAGAAGGCCTCCTCGTCGAGGGACAAAAGATGCTCCTCGCCGCTGCTGCGGTCGCGCACGACGATGCGCGGCAGGCCTTCCCAGCGTTCGAGCCGGACCATGTGGTCTTTGAAGCCGATCACCGACAGGATCAGCCGGCCAGGTTCATGCGGCACCAGTTCCTGCCAGTTGGCGCGCACCGGATCGCTCGCCGGCGCGGTCATGATCTTGAAATCCTTGGCGCCATCGGCATTGGTCAGGATGAAGAAGATGTCGCCGCCTTCTTCCAGATCATATTGAAGGCCGGTCTCGCGTGGTGAAACCAGCTTCGGTTCCGCAAACGGGTCGCTGGCGGGCATCAGGCGGTATTCCGAGGTCTCGTGATCGTTGATGCCGATCATGATCCATTCGTTGTTGCGCGTGCCGTCGACATTCATGAAGAAACCGGGATCGCTTTCCTCATAGATCAGCCGGTCGCTCTCAGGGCTTTGCCCAAGCGCATGGAACAGCACCTTGGACGGGCGGTGGTTGGGATCGAGACGCGTGTAGAAGAAGCCGTCATCGCCGGCGTTCCAGACGCCTGAACCGCCCGTGTCGGGAATCCGGTCGGCGATCTCCTTGCCATCGTCAAGGTCGCGCACGCGAAGCGTGTAGAATTCGGAGCCCTTGTCGTCGAATGCCCACAAGAGCTTGCGGTGGTCGGCCGAATGATCGACGCCGCCAAGACGGAAATAGGCCTTGCCCGCCGCCTCCGCATCGCCATCAAGCAGGATCTGCTCGGAGCCGCCGTCGCGCGGCATGCGGAAATAACGCGGCTGCTCGCCGCCAAGCTTGAAGGATGAGCCATAGGCATAGGGTCCGTCCTTCATCGGTACGGAGGAATCGTCTTCCTTGATGCGGCCCTTCATTTCCTTGAAAAGCTGCTTCTGCAACTCGGCTGTGTCGGCCATCAGTTTCGACTGATAGGCGTTCTCGGCCTCGAGCTCGGCGCGGATCCCTGCATCGAGCAATGACGGATCACGGAACATCTCCTGCCAGTTGTCGGCCCGCAGCCAGGCATAGTCGTCGGTTCGCGTGATGCCGTGATGCGTGTCGGAAACCGGCCGTTTCTCGGGCGCTGGCGGGCTGACGTGCGGAAATGCGGAAGTGCTGGTCATTGCGTCTCGCTTTGCCGATATCTTGAATGGGGAAGCATCTTGAATGGGGAACTATCTTGAATAGCGAATGAACACGCCGATCAGGTCGGGTTCAAGAGCCGCAGCTTACGGGTCGTGTCGGCTCCAGATGATGGGCCGGGAGGAGAGATGATGAATATATATGCTCGGATTGCGGCAGCTTTCGCCGTTGCTTCGCTAACTCTGACTTTTGCCGGCCAGTCTCATGCGACCGTATTCGCGGCTTGGCAAGTGGCCAATGTGCCGTTCGGTGACACGCTCAATGTGCGCAAATACCCTTCGGGCACATCCCAGAAACAGGCGGCGTATCCGAACGGAACCGTTCTGCAGATGACCGGACGATGCACCGGCGGGATAAACCTGCTCGACATCGCCAATCAGCCGGCGTGGAAGCAGGAACGGACGGTTCGCTATCGCTGGTGCGAAGTCTGGCATGACCCGGCCCAGAACGGCAACTTCGTCACAGGTTGGGCCTATGGCAAATACATCACGCCGCATTGACTGACCTTGCGGCAACTGATCCGAGGCAGTTCGCATGACCGGCATGTCGCCTGGTTGCTTGCGCAGGACATGCGGCAACCTGTGGTTTTGTGGACAGGTATGGGCAACCAAGCTTGCCCGTGCGATTGCCAAGCAAAATCAAGCATTGAAACCTGCTTTGTGAGTTATCGCGAATGTAACGACGAACTGACGTAGCGTCAGCGGTTGCTGGTTGGCGGGCGAAATATCGAAAAATTACAAAATGCACGAAAGGTTGAAGCTAATCCGGGAACAATTGATCAACATTGTTCAATATAGCGCAAAGTTCGAATTGACTTACTTGGTCAGCAGGGTCATTGATGTGCACGCGACACGAATCGCAGAAGCTCTACCTGCATAAAAATTCGCGCGATGCCCTGCCTGAAAAAAAGGGCGCACACTGATGTAACTCTTGTTGGGGCCTGATGACCATGGATATTGTCGAAACACCTTCCAGAAACAGCGATGCGCTGATCGAATTGACCGCCGATGTGGTGGCCGCCTATGTCAGCAACAATCCCGTGCCGGTCGGCGAATTGCCGAACCTGATATCCGATGTCCATGCCGCGCTCGGGCGCGTGGGTGGAACTGCCGAACAGCCGCCTGCCGACAAGCAAAAGCCGGCAGTCAACCCGAAGCGCTCGGTTCATGACGACTACATCGTTTGCCTTGAAGACGGCAAGAAGTTCAAGTCGCTGAAGCGTCATCTGATGACCCACTACGACCTGACGCCGGATCAGTACCGCGAAAAGTGGAACCTCGACCCGAGCTATCCGATGGTTGCACCCAACTATGCTGCTGCGCGGTCCCAGCTTGCCAAGAAGATGGGTCTCGGCCGCAAGCGCAAGGCGCGGTAATCGCTGCTCGCCAGATCTGATCGACATCAACGGCGCCTTCGGGCGCCGTTTGATTTTGTGTGAAAGGGTTTTCCATCCGGAATTGCGTCAAGATGACGAAGTAGAGCGCTTCTACGCTCCGTGGAACGATGAACCGCTCCGGCTGTCAGGCGGTCTGCTTCAGCGCCGCCTCGGCGTCGCGCTTGATGCGCTTGACCATGGAGCGAAGGCCGTTGGCGCGCTGGGGCGACAGATGTTCGTCGAGGCCGAGCTCTTTCAACGTTCCTTCCGCGTCGGTCTTCTGGATCTCGCTGGCGGTCCTGCCTGAAAACAGTGCCAGCATGATCGCGACCAGCCCGCGCACGATATGGGCGTCCGAATCGCCGGTGAAGGTGATGACCGGATCGGCTCCCGGTCCGCGTTCGGTGGTCAGCCAGACCTGGCTGACGCAGCCCGGCACCTTGTTGGCGGCGTTGCGCTCATCGTCCGGAAATGGCGGCAGCGCCTCGCCGAGGTCGATGACGTAACGATAGCGGTCTTCCCATTCCTCGAGGAACGAGAAGTCGTCGCGGATCGTCTGGATCGTCGTCGTCATAGTTCGGATATAGTCACGCGGCGGCGCCACGTCACGGAAAAAACAAGGACACCGCGGGCGTCGAGAGGGCAGACAGCCCGCGGTGCGCCGTCGGGACGGCTTAATTCTGGACCGGTAGGTTGACTGGCAAATTGACCGTTTGGGGCAAGACGATTTCCTCCGGCACGCTGCCGGTCGTCGTCGACGTGTCAGGGCCAGCGGTGGACTTGTCGTCCAGCATCGCGGCCGCGATCTTGGCGGTCTCCTTGGCACGGGCGGTGATGGTGTGCATGGCCGACTTGCCGGTTTCGCAGACGTCGGGTTTGCGTTCGCAAATGCCGGCGATGTCACCAACCGCTTCACGCGCCGCAAACAGGGCCTGGATCGGCCCGACGCTCTCGCGGCCCGATTCGTCGGGACCGACAGTCAGTGGCAGCGCCAGCAGCACCAGCGAGAACCAGAAAGCCATTCTTATCAGGAAGACCATTCCCTTGCCTCTCGTCGTGACCGGATCATGCATCCATATGGCATGACCTCTTTTGTAGGCAGGATGTTGGCACACAGGCGCAAAGGACGGCTTGCAGGTTCGCCGAGAATTTTCCGCAAATTTTAGGCAAATCCGAAACGAACCGTTGTGCAAACAGTTTGTTTCAAATCCGAACGATTTTCCTTAACGCCGGATAACCATCTATCTATTTGTCTTGAATGCGTTTTTCGTGAAACCCGGGAGTCCAGGCGTCGCGTGGATACACCCCTTGGGCGTGGGCGTCGGATAACCCTCCGTTTACTATGGCTGCATTTGCCCGGGCTTTCGGCTGCCGGCATCCCGATATTTGCCGCAGGCCGGGCCTTGGTCGGCGCTGCCTTATCCATTCCTTAAACGCTCGATGCGAGTTTCTGAGTCAACCAAAACAATCTGCAAAAGCAGAGCTGTCCACGACGAGTACGGGTGCGTTGAGTTGAGTTCGATCAAGGCCAGATACGTTGAATTGCCTGGCGCGATGGCGGCTGGTTGCGAACGTATGGTGCACCCGTCCATCCTTGGGCAGAACGACCGCGAGCGCCAGCGCCGCTTCATCGGCGTCATGCTGGCGGCTCCCTTTTTTGCCGCCGGCGCCGCGGTCACGCTGGTCACGTCGGGCATGGGCGCCGCCGTCACCGTGGCCGCCATCTTCGCGGCCTTTGGCCTGTGCTGGTTCGTCGCCCTGCTGGTGGCGGCGACCGGCAAGATGGCCATCGCTGCTCAGGTCGCTCTGGCGACGGCCGGCATTGCGCTCGGCGGTCTCATCGCCGCCGCCGGTGGCCTGGGCTCTCCCGTCGCCATGCTCGTTGTGGCGCTGCCGTTCGAAGCTTGGTGGATCGGCGCCTCGCGGCGTGCGGCATTGTGGGGAGCCGTGTCGGCCGCTGTGGCCATCCTGGCGCAGCCTCTGGCAGGAATTCTGTTGCCGTTCGCCGGAACACAGATTGCCGCGTGGCACTGGCTGGTGCCGTTGGCCTGGGCCCTCACATTGATTCCGCGCGCGTCGGCGTTTCAAAACACGACCGGTGCGGCCGACGTCACCGACACGGCAGACCGTCTTGAAGACATCATAGATGCGGTGGTCTTGCGCGTCGCCCGCCATGGCGAGGTTCTGGACGCTTCGGCAAAGGCGCGCACGCTGTTGAAGCTGCCGCCCGAGCTGCTGTCCGGAAACGGCTTCTTCGATCGCGTCCATCTGTCGGATCGCGTCTGCTATCTCAGCGCCTTGGCCGACATGCGCGACGGCGCGTTGTCGCGCCGGCTCGAATTGCGCATCAGGCTGCCTCAGAACGGCAATGGACAGGCGGCCGACAATTACCGGCCGTTCTCACTCGATCTGGTGCGAGGTGAAGAACAGGGCGACGTCTTCACGCTTGTCCTGCGCGAGAACGACGACGTGGCCCGGCTGCGCGAAAATCTCGCTGCGGCCAATGAGGCGGCGGCCTCGGCCGAAGTCGCCAAGGGACGCTTCCTGGCGGTGGTCAGCCACGAACTGCGCACGCCGTTGAATGCCATCATCGGTTTCTCGGACATGCTGCTGCACGAGATGTTCGGCGCCTTCAAGGATCCGCGCCAGAAGGAGTATGTCGGCCTGGTGAGGGATTCGGGCCAGCATCTGCTGGCCGTCGTGACCTCGATACTCGACGTGTCCAGGATCGAGTCGGGCGTCTATGCGACCGAGCCGGAGCCGTTCCGGTTCGCGGAAGCGGTCGACATGTGCCAGTCCATGCTGCGGCTGCAGGCGCAGGCTAAGAATATCGATCTGCAGACGCAGATCGCGCCGGACGCCGGCGACATCAATGCTGACCGGCGTGCCGTGCAGCAGATGCTCATCAACCTTGTCTCCAATGCGATCAAGTTCACCCCCGATGGTGGCGATGTGGTCGTCGGCGCCAAGCGGATCGGTTCGCGCCTGCACTTCTGGGTCAGGGACACCGGCATCGGCATCGCCGAGGAGGATTTTGCCAACCTCGGCAAGCCCTTCACGCAGATCCAGAACGACTATACCCGCCGGTTCGAGGGGACTGGCCTCGGCCTTTCGCTGGTCAAGGGCCTGGTGGCCCTGCACGAAGGCACGATGTCCATCGAAAGCATGCCGGGCGAGGGCACCACGGTGACCATCAGCCTGCCGGTGAACGGACCGAAGGGACACCAGGCGGAGAAGGCCGGAGTGCTGACGATGCCGGTGGCCATGGCGAAAGGGGACAGAAATGGCTCGCTCCGCAAAACGGCCTAAGGCGGTCAAGCGCCGCAGCAACGCCTTTCAGGACGGCGCCGTCGCCGTCGGCGGCGCGATCTCGCGCAATCCCGTCCTGGTCGGCGGGTCGACGGCATTCCTGGTGACGCTGTTCTACGTTTCCGCCAATGCCTTGTGGTACCAGCCTTTCCCGCATGCCGGCGCGTTCTTCGCGACCCGCAGCATGGAGGGCTTCCGGCATACGGCGTCCGACGAACCGGAGACGACGTTCAACATCGTGCGGCCATCCGGCACGCCGGCACCGATCAAGGGCGATCCGGTGGTCGAGCAGGTGCAGGGCATATTGAAGGATCTCGATTTCTATTCCGGAACGGTCGATGGCATTTCCGGGCCCAACACGCGCAAGGCCATTCAGGCCTATCAGCAGAAGGTCGGGCTCAACGCGTCCGGCGAGATCGACGCGCTTCTGCTGGACCAATTGGGCGCGACGCCGAAAACAGCGGCGGTCATACCGAGACCGCAGCCGCGTCCGGATACGCCGGCCGCCGTTCCGGTGTCGTTGCAGACAAATTCTGGGCAGACCAATTCCGGGCAGGCGAATGCCGACTTGGCGAATGCGCCGACGCAGGCACCCGATGCCCGCATCGTCAAGATCCAGGCCGGGCTCAAGGCATTCGGCAATGACGACATGCAGCTCGACGGCGTCGTCGGCACGCGCACCAAGGCGGCGATCAAGGAATTCCAGTCACTGTTCGGGCTGCCCCAGACCGGCGAGCCCGATGAACTCGTGTACGTCAAGATGCGCGAGATCGGCCTGACCAACTAGGGCTGAAACGACGGCTCGCGGAGCGGCGGAAATATCGATAGATAGCCCGTACGCTTTCTGGAGCTTCTCATGCGCGTCACATCGGATCTGTGGGTCTCGGCCCTGTTGCGCCGGGTTTTCGGCGCCGGCGGATTTGCCGCCGTGGTCAAGCGCGGCGCAACCGAAGCCGGCGCTGTGTTCGTGCTGGCGCGTGGCAGGTCTGGAGACATTGCCCTGTTCGGGCCGGCACCGCAGACAAGCTACGATTCGGCGAAGCCCGACGATCGCTTCTTCAGCCTTCTCGGCGCCGGCGATGATGCCGCCGTGCTCGAAGCACGGCTGGAACGGGAAAAGAAATTCGATCCCGACATCTGGGTGGTCGAGATCGAGGCCGGTGCCGTCTCCGTCGAGGAGCTTATTTCCGTGAAGTCGCCCTGAGGCCGGACGAAGCCGCCGCATCGTCGCTGTTCGATCCCGTCCGGTTATCGCTGTTTGCCGGTGCCGCATCGCGAACCGCTCTTGAAAGGGTCTCCGCCTTCCAGAGCCGCACCTTGTCCTGAGCCGCATCGCGATGCAGCAGGCGGTAGCGGTCGAGGAAGGCGCGGATGGCCTGCGGATGCGGGAATTGGCTGGGATAGACCGCAACCGTGATCAGGAATGCCCGGTCCTCGCTGAGGTCGAGAGAGCGCAGTGCTGCAAGCAGCGAGGCATAATTCTGGTTGCCGGTGAGCGATCGCGCGATCGAGAAATCGATATCCAGTGCGTCGGCGAGCGCGGTTTGGAAGAACGCCGCGTTTCCCGTCAGCGCCGTCTCGCGCAGTTTGACATAGGCATCCGCGCCCGTGAACGGATCGGTGGTCGTCGCCCCGGCTTCGTCGCCGGTGCGCATCATGGTGCGCAGCCTGCGCCGTGCGTTTTCAGCGGCAATGCCGGCCGCCCGTTCTCTGGCGGGCTCTTCCGAGACGGCATCCGTGCTCATCGGTGCAATCTTGTCCGCCGTGGCCGTCACGGCCCTGTCCGCGGCGATGCCGTTCGCGTCCGGCTCCCGCACGCGTACCAGGGTTGGTCTTTCAAGCGCCCTGATCAGGTCGGCGATGGTCGGGTTCAAGTCCTTGCGCCGCGCAATGGCGCGTGCATGCGGCAGGCCGTGCCGCCCGATCAGCGCGATGAGGTCGATGTCACTGACCGCGCGGGAGCGGATGAGCAGCGGCGCGGCAATGTCGACCGGCTCCTCGCAAAGACGGCGCACCAAGGCGGCGGGGGCATATTCGCATTCGGACAGGGCGGCCGCCACGTAGCGGCGCGATTCGACGGACACATTGTCGAACAGCGGCAGCGTCAGGTCTTCGAGCTGGCCGATCTCGCGGCGTGACGGGCGGGTGAGCGAGCAGAACGCCGACACCGCGGCGCGGAACAGCCTTTCAGCTTTGCCCGAGTCCGTCCGTATCGCGATTTGCCTGAAGTCGGAAGATGACACGAAGGATACGCCCGCACTCGACACAAACTCGACCACGCTCGACCGGGACTGTGTCGGTTTCGCGTTTGCCGCGGGTCAGAACGCCCTGACCTCGAGACAAAGATCAAGTTAGCGACGATCCGTTAGCGCTCCGTTAACCCTCTGCCGTTCTTAATGACATTTGGAGGCGTTGCGTTGTGCTCCGGGGAAACCGAGAGGAATGCGCGAATCATGGGCATGGTACTGTCTTTCGTGCCGCGTACGGCACCAAGCAATCGGACAAAGCAACCCGCCGAAATTCCGGCGGCGGTGATCATCTTCCCCGGCATCCGCTACGAGCGGTCACATGCCGGCGAAGTGCGGCCGGTCGATCCCGACAAGCCGGGATCGCCAGGGACGAAGCCGGTTCCTCACCACTAGAAGTCCTGCAGCTCGCAGGAACTCTTTTCGAGGAAGCTTGATACGATCGGCTTCCAGCTGTCATCGGGCACGAAGGTGCGGATGACGAAGATGCCTTCCTCGATCGGCGCCTCGACGAAGATTGCTCCCTGAAGGTCCTCGGGAAGGTCCTTGCGAACGTCGATCATCTGCGCCGGTGTCAGCACGACGGCATCCAGCACGCCGTCGTTGGCGGTGTGGTCGTTGAAGGAATAGATGTTGTGGCCGCTGCGGTCATAGACCGACACCGACCAGAACGGCACATGTCCCGGCGCCTTGATGCGAACCACTCCTTCGCCCAAATCGAACCGGCACGCCGTCGCGTAGAACAACGGGTCGACGGACTTCACCACTGGCGCGCCACCGGCCTCCGCATCGAGACGGGTCATCCTGTAGAGGTCCGAGGTCATGGACAGCCGCGACCAGGCGTCTCGTTCGGAAAATTCAGGCACCAGGAGCAGCACGACGATGTGCACGATGCCGGCGCCGACCAGGCCGAGCAGGACGGCATGCAGAAGCTTGCGCATCGCCGCATAAGAGCTACGCATTGCAGCCGACCTTCAGGATCCGCGGCAGCGAAACGTCCGACAGGCCGGTGCTGCTGGCGATCGGCGTGTCGTAGAATGTCAGCACGAAATACATTCTGCCGAAGCCGCCGGTCAGCAGCCAGTTGCCCGGCATGGGGTGATCGCTGGCGGAAATGATGACCGAATTGTCGGGTTGTCGTACCACCCCATAGGATTGCAGCGCCGCAAGCCGTGATTTGCCGGTTTCGACCACGCCGAGCGACTGATCGGCGGCATAGAGCGTCCAGAACCGTGCCGTCGGAAATCCACCCTCGATCGTGTAGGTGCATTCGCGCTTGAGTTCGCTGCCGCCAGCGTCGCGCTCGGCGACGAAGGACAGCCCTTCGGCACGGCCGAGCGCAAGTACGCCCTCGCGCGCCACGCGGGCCTTCGAATAGGGGTCGGCGGCTGGCGTGCCAATATCGGGAAAGGCCGTCCATTGGCCGATCCGGATGGCGCCGACACCATCCTGGGCTTTCAGCGCATACCAGACGCTGCCGCCACCGCCGCCGATGGCTATGACAAGCGAAAGCAGCGTCAGGAGTGCATTCTTGAGCATGAAGGGCCGGGGACACGAAGAGTTGCCGCTCGGGGATATCGCGGTGCGGGGTCCCGTGGCAAGCGGGCCGATGGATTTGCCCGCCCAAGCCAGTCGCAAACACCCACCCAGTCGAAAAGAATCACAGTGCCGACAGCTTTTCCGGCGGTTGAGGCGCGGCGAGGGCCGGCGCTGACTGGAACTGCTTGGTCATGTCCCTCAACGTCTGCGTGGTCCGGCTGGACAACACCGGCGGCCGTTCGGCCGCGGCATCGGCTGCCGCCTGGTCGTCGCTCTTCTTCTGCGCTTCCCCGGCCTTGGCCGCGATCTCTTCATCGACAAAAGGCTTGTCGATGCCGGGGATCGGCTTGAGGTCGATGTTTTGATGGGCATAGACCATGAGACGCTGCCAAACCATTGCCGGCAGCGAGCCGCCTGTCATGTTCTTGGTTGGCGTGAAATCGTCGTTACCCAGCCACACGGCCGCCGTGTAGTTGCCGGTGAAGCCGACAAACCAGGCGTCACGGTAGGATTGCGTCGTGCCGGTCTTGCCGGCAACGACTATGTTCGGAATTTGCGCGCGGCGCGCCGTGCCCATCACCGGCACCGCCGCCAGCATGGTGTTCATGGATTTGAGCGCCTGCTCGGACAACACCCGGTGCGGCGGCGGCGCATCCTTGGCGAAGTCGTAGGCCACCTCGCCGGTGCGGGTGACGAGCTGCGTGATGCCGTGCCGGGAGCCGACGAAGCCGTTCTGGGCGAACACGCTGTAGCCCGTCGCCTGATCCATCACCGTCATGCCCGAGGTGCCGAGCACCATCGTCTTGTGCGATTCGAGCGGCGATTCCACCCCCATCGCCTCGGCCATTGCCTTGATCGGCGGGATGCCGAGATAGTCCTTGGCCAGTCGCACCGGCACGGTGTTGATCGACTTGGCCATCGCCATGATCAGTGTGATCCGGCCGGCCGATTCGCCGCTGTAATTGTGCGGTGACCAGGTGCCCCAGCTGATCGGGCCGCCGGAAATGATGGAGTCGGGCGTGAAGCCGTGCTCCATCGCCGTTGCATAGACATAGGGCTTGAACGACGAGCCGGTCTGGCGCAGCGCCTTGGTGGCGCGGTTGAACTGGCTGGCGCCATAGTCGCGGCCACCGACGATGGCTCTGACGGCGCCGTTGGTCTCGATGACGACGACAGCGCCCTCGGTGACGTTATACTCCTTGCCGAACTGGCGCAGGTGGAACTCCACCGATTCTTCCGCCGCCTTCTGGATGTTGGCGTCGAAGGTGGTGTGGGCCACCAGCGAGTGCTGGCCTGGCTTGGCGATCTTCTTGACCTCGTCGAACGCCCAGTCGAGGTAATAATCCGGGCTTTTCTGTTCGCCGCGATCGACGACATCGGCAGGGTGCAGCCTTGCCTGCAGCACCTGACCCTCGGTCATGAAACCGGAATCGACAAGGTTGGACAACACCACGTTGGCGCGCGCGCGCGCCGCCGGCAGATTGATGTGCGGCGCATATTTCGTCGGCGCCTTGAACAGGCCGGCCAGCATCGCCGCTTCGGCGAGGTTCAGGTCCTTGACGCTCTTGCCGAAATAGAAGTCAGCGGCCGCCTCGATGCCGAACGTGCCGCCGCCCATATAGGCGCGGTCGAGATAGAGCTGCAGGATTTCCTTCTTCGACAGATTGGCCTCGAGCCACAGCGACAGGAAGGCTTCCTTGATCTTGCGCTCCAGGGTGCGCTCGTTGGTGAGGAACAGGTTCTTGGCCAGCTGCTGGGTTATGCTCGAGCCGCCCTGGACGACGGAGTTCGCCCGCACATTCTCGAAGATGGCGCGTGAAAGGCCAAGCACGTCGATGCCGTAATGATCGAAGAAGCGGCGATCCTCGGTGGCGAGCACCGCCTTGATGACGTGATCGGGCATCTCGTCGACCGGCACCGAATCGCGCTGGATGATGCCGCGCTGGCCGATCTCGTTGCCGTAGCGGTCGAGGAAGGTGACGGCGAAGTCGCCCTGGGCGCGCCAGTCGCCAGCCGTATCCTGGAATGCCGGAACGGCCAGCGCCAGCATCACCACTATGCCACCGGCGCCCAGCGTAAAACCTTCGCTCAACAGTTCAATGATGCCGCGGCGCCAGCCGTTGACGCGGAAGCGCCGGGAGAAGATCGTCGCGGCTTCCCAGAACTGGCGCGCCTTGAAACCGATCTCATAGAGCGAGGAATCGAGCCATGCATCGAGCGCCAGCAGCCGGGCTGCGATCGGACCTCTTCTCTTGTGCGGTTCAGGACTGGCCATTCGGAAATCCGGCTCGGCTGTGGCGTGACCTGAAAACCGCAAACCGGCAATTTCAGGGCGGCGCCCTGTCCCGACTATTCATCCATTTTGTGGACGCTCACAAGGGCGGCGAGGACACAGATGCAAGGTTTGTTGGCGCAAGGGCAGGGGGCAGCGTGAAAGGCAACTCTGTCGCGCGCCCAGAGAAAGGTAAATTGTTGAAGGCAAGCAGACATAACGTTCCTTCAATCAAGGCAAATTATATGTTTGGTGAGCTAAAAATTGCAGCGAAAGAAAGTAGCATGAAACGCCTGTTTTTTATCTGCTCCATATCCTCCTTGCTGTTCCTGTCCGTAAGCCGAGCATTCGCGTTCAATTTCGGGTTTATGAGAGTGCCGGACTGGATGGATTCTTATATTGGTGTGCTCTTTGTCATCGCCTGCATTTTCTGGCTTGGCCTGGCGGCGACGAAACCGAGGGGCGTTCCGTTCAAGCAGCTTGCAAACGTCAAGATCTCGCCGCTTGCGAAGTTCTTTCGCATCGGCCTGCTCATCGCCTTCACCATCCTGATGGTCATCTTTTTTGCCGGGATGGGGCTCAGACGATACGCTGAGATGACAGGCGCAGCGTAAAGCCGCGCGCCGATTTTGTCAGTCAACGCGGGATAGTTGGCGCCCAGCCAACCGCTGCCGCCTCAGGCCGGCTCGCCCTACAGCGCCTGCGCCATGCAGTGGATGCCGCCGCCGGTCTTTGAGATCTCGCTCATGTCGAGGATCGCCAGTTCGAAACGGTGTGCCTCGAACTGGCAGGTCAGCGTCTGGCTCGACGTCAAAGCGATCTGCGATTGAACGCTTCAAGCGGCCCGCAGGTTCTCTTTCGGGCGCAAATTCTGGTTCATGCGGAACAGGTTCAGTGGGTCGTAGCGCTGCTTGATTTCCAGAAGCCGCCGATGGTTGCCACCATAGGCCGCTTCGACCCGGTCAACCTCGTCCTCCGGCATGAAGTTCACATAGACGGTGCCGGCCGCATAAGGCTTGGCCGCCTCGTAGATCGCACGAGCCCAGTCGGTGCAGGCCTTGTCCATCGCCGGTTCGCGCCAGCGGGCGTGAACGTTCATGACGAAATGCGAACTGCGCTGTGGAAACGCCGTAGCATCCGCCTTGACGCGACCTGCCGCGCCGCCGACATGGCCGACAAATATCTCGCATTCGGGTCCCGGCAGCTTGGCTATTGCCCCCGTGACGACCGCAGCCGCCTCCTCGGAAAACTCGGTGAAGTCATGGCTCTTCCAGTAGTTGCGGGCGCCGGGCGCAAGTAGCGGGTCGAATGCTTGCTGCCAGCCGGTGAACGGGCTGGGGCCGACGACATCGGCAATCGGCGTGCCGATGGCTCGAAGCTTATGCGTCGCCTTTTCGCCTGCGGCGATGTCGCCGCAATAGCACATGGCCAGAACCAGCACCTCCTTGCCATGCCATTCGGCCGGCAGGAAGGGCAGCGGCGGCGCCTGCCGCATGACCACCCAGCAGGTCAACTCGTCAGGAGCGGTTTCGAGCGCCTTGCGATACTCCTGCAGTACCTTTTCGGCATCGGCGAAGGGATGGACGACAAGCCCCGCCAGCACCTGCGGTCCAAGCTCATGGAGCTGGAACTCGAATGCCGTGACGACGCCGAAATTGCCGCCGCCGCCTCGCAGCGCCCAGAACAAGTCCGGATTTTCGGTCTGGCTGGCCCGGAGCAGTTTGCCGTCGGCGGTGACCACATCCGCAGAGGCAAGATTGTCGATGGTCAGGCCGAATTTGCGGGTTATCCAGCCGAAGCCGCCACCCAGTGTCAGGCCGGATATGCCGGTGGTCGAGTTGATGCCGGTCGGCACCGCCAGGCCGAAGGCCTGCGTTTCCTTGTCGACATCGGCAAGCGTCGCGCCAGGCCCGACCCATGCCCGCCGCGCAGCGACATCGACCCGCACCGACTTCATCAACGACAGATCAATCACCAGGCCACCATCGCAGACCGCACTTCCGGCAATGTTGTGGCCGCCGCCGCGCACGGAGACGAGAAGTCTGTTCTCCCTGGCGAGATTCACGGCACTGATGACGTCGGAAGCGCCCACGCAGCACACGATCAGCCCAGGCCGTCGGTCGACCGTGGCATTCCAGACAGTCCGTGCTTCGTCGTAAGCGGCATCGCCTTCGCTCAGCACTGTGCCGCACAATTGTGCCGAAAATGCTTCCAAGGCAGCGGCGTCGATTGTCGTTTTGCCGCGTTCAAGCGTGGTGAGGCTCATGGTGTTCATGGTTTCCTCCCGATTTGCAGATGAGCCGTCCCCCTCCCCAAAAAACATTTTTACTGTGCGCTTATATTAGATATCGTGCAAGTTTCGCATTGGCCACCGTCGCGGCGCCCAAGTGGGCGTCCGCAGCTGATGTAGTGATTGCATTGGCTTGGGCACATGCTTCTGCCAGCCGGCGATCTCAGCCGGTTTTCACGCCCAACCTTGCATCCTCGGCCGGCAGGATGCCAATCATGCTGATGCGAATGTGAACGAAGCAGCGCAGCGCTATTCCACTCCTCAGGCCGGTTCGCGCTTCAGCGCTTGCGCCATGCAGTGGATGCCGCCGCCGGTCTTCGAGATCTCGCTCATGTCGACCGCCGCGACCTCGAAACCGCGTGCCTTGAGCTGGCCGATCAGCGCCTGGCTGGAGGTCGGCGCGATCACCCGGTCCTTGCCCAGCGACATGAAGTTGCAGCCGAGCGCCATCGTATCCTGGAACGGCACGTCGATAATCTCGTGACCCTTGCCCTTCAGCCAGTCGACGATGCCGGGTTCGGTGCAGGCGAGGCAGACGGCCGTCAGTTTCTCGGCGATCGGCACCACCATCAGGTCGATATGGACATAGTACTCGTCGATGAAGGCGATGCGGGTTTCCCAGCCTTCCTTGTCGAACCAGGCCTGCACCTGCCGCGCGCCTTCTTCCTGTGTGCGGGCGCCGCCGCAGCCGATCAATACGACGCCCTCTTCGATGACGTTGAAGTCGCCACCCTCGAACGTGCCCGCTGTGACCATGTCGTAGATTGGGATGCCAAGTTTTTCGTAGGTGCGGATCGCCGCGTAGTTCTCGCCGCGCCGCCACCAGTTGGCCATTGCGGTGATGAAGGCGCCGTAAGGCGTCATGACACTGGAATCGCGGGAATAGACCTGCATCGGCAGTTCCGGTGTCGGCTCGTGCCAGTGGATGTTGACGCCGAAATGCTCATAGGCGGCGACAAGGTCCTTGTGCTGCGCCTGCGCGATCTGGATGTTGCAAGGCGCCTCGCGCAGATGCTTGCGCGACAGCGAGCTGGTCGACAGGTGGCGCAGGAAATTGGGCGAGCCGAGCAGCACGTCGGTCAAGACATCGGTCTCGTTGGCAAAGCCCCAGGCAGTCAGCGGCTTGGTGCCGCCGGCCGGGTTGCGGCGCTGCAGTGAAAACGGCTCGGCGACGATGCGGTCATGAACGGTCATGGGGTTTCTCCTCGTGCTTTGATCATGCGTTTGACTTGGGCTGGTTGCCCGGTATCCACCAGTCTCGTCCGCGCGGGGTGGTGACATACTCCGGCCACCGAAATCCAATCGGCGGTTCGTAGTCGCAGAGCGGCGCGATCCAGTTCGAGCCGCCGATTCCTCCGCCTGTGCGCGCGATGAATTCATTCATCGCCGAATCGCGGGCGGCCTGGTCTTCCAGCAGCCGAAGGCCGGCGAGCGCAATGGTCTTCGATGCGCAGACGACCATCGGGTCGATGGTGGCGGGAATGCCACCCAGAGCGTTCATCACCCATGACGGATAGGGGTAGCCGGTTTCCGAGCGCAGCGCCGGGCGGGCGACATAGAAGCGCGCCGTTGGCGCATGCCAGCTCATGTCGGTGTAATCGTCGGAGGTCGAATTCACCTGCGAGGGCGGCAGATCGCGGCGCAGGATCGCTTCCGCCGCCTGCGGCTCGATCAGGCGCTCAAGTTCTTCGATGAACGGCTCGTCGCTCGCCATGCGCCCGGCATTGACCTGCATGTCGCGCGCGATTGCCTTGGCGTCCTCGTCCCAGCGCGGCGGCCCGACGGTCGACAGCGATTCATAGGCGATTTCCGCCATGGCGTGATTGGCCAGCCCGGGCCGCGACTTCGACACCCAATGCCGCTCGTGGCGGCAGCCGCTCACGGCGGCAGCGGCCTCGGCATTGCGGTCGAGCACGGCGGTGACCTGTTCGGCCATCGCCAGCGTCGGCACGCGGATCATGTACTGGATTTCGGCCAGCTCGGCCGGCAGGTTGTCGGCGGTCGCCTGGCCGGCGGTGAGGATCGCCTCGCTGATCGACCAGCCGCCCTGGTGCGGCAGCATGGAATCGCGCAGCGCCTTGGACGCCATGTACATCATCATGAGCGCGTCGTTGGCGCCGGGCGCGCGCACCGCCGAATGCGCCTGCGGAATGGGCGCCGCGCCGCCCGCCGCGCTCGCCCAGCGCTCCGGTTGGTCGCAGATGAAGCGATAGATCATGGCGTAGGCCGCACCGCAATGCGTGTCCCAGCGCGCCGTGTTGCAGAGCGGCAGCATGTAGAACGGATGGAAGGAGATCATGCCGGCAAGGCCGTCATAATAGCCCTTGGCGGCATGGATCGGCTTTGACCCGCGCACCTTTTCCGCCGGCTCGCCGGTGAAGCGCAGTGTGCCTGGAATGCCGTGGCGCTGCATCGCCGCCTTGGTCGCCAGCAGCCCGCCAAGGCCCGAAATGCCCAGCCCGGAATGCGGGTCGGTATGACCCCCGGCATGTTCGGAGAGGCCTGGGCGCGGACGCTTGACGGTGGCGGCATCCTGGCAATTGCCCGGCACCGCGTCGTATTCGGCGTACATGCCGATGGTCGGGCCGGGACCGTTGGTCCAATGGGCACAGAAGGCGGTGGGCATGCCGCCGGAACCCTCTTCGACGGAAAAGCCTTCGCGCCTCAGCCGCTCCACGTACCAGGCGGCAGATTGATACTCGCGCCATGCGGTCTCGCCGAAGTCGAAAATGGTCCGCGTCCACGCCGACAGCAACGGCTGGATGTCGTCGAGACAGGCAAGGGCGGTTGTTTGCGCCGAGGTGGCCACGGGTTCCTCCATGAGACGAGAAGAAAGCAGTGAAGCGGTTCGCTAGAAAGTGATATGTTTTCCCGGCTCAYGCAAATTCGGTTCACCTGAGGTCTCTTGCGCATACCATCCACCCAGGCGCTGCGTGCGCTCGACAGCTTCGCTCGTCATGGCAGCGTCTGGCGCGCCGCCGACGAGTTGCATCTGACCCGCAGCGCGGTGAGCCATCAGCTTCGCCTGCTTGAACGCGACCTTGGCTTCGATCTGCTCGAACGCATCGGCAAGGGCGTGGCGCTGACGCCGCGTGGCCAGCGCTATGCCAGCGACGTGCGCAAAGCGTTGACCGTGCTGGGCGATGCGGTGACGCGCCATGCCGGCACAGGCGTCGGCGGCTCGTTCAGCATCAGCTGCACGCCGGGCTTCGCCTCGCTGTTCCTGTGCACCCATATCGGCGAGTTCAGGCAGATGTACCCCGATGTCGCGCTGCGCATCCTGACGCCGCGTCGGCTGGATGACGTCAGCAATGCCGACGCCGACGCCTTCATCGCCTTTGGCGTTGGCAATTGGCCGAACCGGGCCGCCGAACTGTTGTGCGAGATTTCCTTTACGCCGCTCTGCAGTCCGATGCTCCTCAACAAGGTCGGCGGATTCTCCAAGCCCGCCGATGTGCTGCGCGCCACTCTCCTGCATCTCGGCGACACCGAGGATTGGGCGCGCTGGCTGGCTCTATCCAAGGTCGAGAACCCCGACCCGGAAGGCGGAATCTTCTTTTCCGACATGAATCTCGTCTTCTCGGCCGCGATCGCCGGCCAGGGAATGGCCATGGGCGACGAACTGACCAGCGGCAAGGCCCTGGCCGAAGGCAGGCTCGTGCGTCCCTTCGACATCGCGATCAAATCGCCGCGCTCCTACTTCCTCGTCTCAGAACACGCCAAGGCGACGCATCCGGTGCTTGACGCGTTTGCCGGATGGCTGCGATCGAAACTCGCGGAGAGCATTGCCAAGGTCATGGCCGACCACGGGCGCCACCGATTGGACAGATGAATGGAATTTGCCGATCCGGCGAAAACTATTTGGTTGCGGTGAGGCCGCACGCTGCCCTACGATTTCTTTTTGGAATTGAGGAAACAGGCAGGATGCAGCAACCCGGCCGGGCCGCAGAGATCAAGGCAATCGGAATCGGCAAGAGCTTTGGCTCGTTCCGTGCGCTGGACAATCTGACGCTCGATATTGGCCGTGGCGAGTTCCTTACCCTGCTCGGGCCGTCTGGTTCGGGCAAGACCACCTTCCTGATGATCCTGGCCGGCTTCGTGCAACCGACCGAGGGCCGGCTGTTCAGCGACGGCGTCGACATCACCGACCGACCGGCCGAACAGCGCGCGGCCGGCATGGTGTTCCAGGGCTATGCGCTGTTCCCGCATATGAGCGTGGAAGCCAACATCGCCTTCCCACTCAAGGTGCGCAAGAAATCGGCGGCCGACATCAAGCGCCGAGTCGGCGAGATGATCGAGCGCGTGGGCCTTAAGGGCCACGAGAAGAAGCTACCGGCGCAACTTTCAGGCGGTCAGCAGCAGCGCGTCGCGCTCGCCCGCGCGCTGGTGTTCGAGCCGGGCGTGCTGTTGCTCGACGAGCCGTTTTCCGCGCTCGACAAGGGCCTGCGCGGCCAGATGCAGGCCGAGATGAAGCGGCTGCACCAAGAGACCGGCACCACCTTCGTCTTCGTCACCCACGACCAGAGCGAGGCGCTGGCGCTGTCGTCGCGCGTCGCCATCTTCAATCATGGCAAACTGCTGCAGGTCGGAGCGCCCGACGAGGTCTACGACAGGCCAGACAACCGCTTCGTCGCCGAGTTCCTCGGCGAGATCAACATGCTGCCGCTGAAGGGGGTGCGCCCGGCCGACAATGGCTCGACCGGCCTCTGCGAAGACCGCGCGGTCTCCATGCGCTGCAAGGCTGAGACGGTGCGCGGCGATGCAATCCTGGCGATCCGGCCCGAATACATGTCGATATCAGGCGAGGCGGCAGCCGGCGAGAACGGCATCGCCGCGACCGCGACCAACTCCACCTATCTTGGCGCGGCAACGCGGCTTGACCTGACGACGCGGCAAGGCGCGAAGGTCACGGTCTCGGTGCCCAACGAGATAGCTGCCGCCGCCTTGAGCAAGGGCAACTCCGTCTGGCTCACCTGGCCTGCGGAAAAGGGTTTCCTCCTTCCGCATGGAGGACAATGACGAACGGTGTGGCGAGATATCGGCGCCACCGCTTTCCGGTACTATCAACGACAAAAAAGGGGAACTGACATGACAAATGACACCAAGAAACAAGCCATCGAGAGCCTGTCCGCAAGGGCAGGGCGCGGCGAGATCTCGCGCCGGCAATTCGCGCAGCTGGCGGCAATCGTGCTGGCCGGCACGCCGATGCTGTTGCGCTCGACCGGAGCCTTCGCCGCTGCGAAGGAACTGGTACTGGTCAACTGGGGCGGCGACGCCATCACGGCCTATGATGCCGCCTATGGCCAGGCCTTCACCAAGGACACCGGGATCACCGTCAAGATGGACGGCTCCGGCCCGACCGAAGGCGCGATCGCCGCGCAGTTCAAGAGCGGCGCGCCGACCTGGGACCTCGTCGACGTCGACCCGTTCTCCGCCATCACGCTCGGCGCGCAAGGCATGCTCGAGCCGATCGACTACAACATCGTCGACAAGAAGAAGATGCGGCCCGGCTTCGGCTGGGACTTTGCCGCTTCGACCTATTTCTTCTCCTATGTCATCGCCTATGATTCCGAGAAATACGGCAAGGACGCGCCGACCGGCATGGCCGATTTCTTCGACGTGAAGAAATTCCCCGGCAAGCGCTCGCTCTACAAATGGGGCGTGTCGAGCTGGGAGGCAGCGCTTCTGGCCGACGGCATCGCGCCCGCCTCGCTCTATCCGCTCGACCTGAAGCGCGCGCACGACAAGATCGCCGCCTTCAAGGAGAACGTCGTTGCCTATTGGGGCGGCGGTGCCGAAAGCCAGAGCGTGCTGCTCAATGGCGAGGCCTCGATGGCGATCGTCTGGTCGACCCGCGCCTCGCTGATCGAGCAGGATTCCGGCGGCAAGATCAAGTTCATCTGGGACCAGGGGCTGATCTCGCCCGGCGCGCTCGCCGTGCTCAAGGGCAATCCCGGCGGCAAGGACGCGGCGATGAAGTTCATCGCCAGCGCCCAGGACCCGCAAAAGCAGCTGGTCATGTTCGACAAGCTCGGCCAGGGCCCAGCAAACCCGGCCGCCGACGCGCTGATCCCCGCCGACAAGAAGCGCATCAACCCGGTCGACCCCGAGAACATGAAGAAGCAGATCGCGCTCGATATGGACTGGTACGCCAAGAACTACGGGCCAGCGCTCGACGAATACACCAAGATCATCTCCGCCTGACCGAGGCAGGGATTATCGGGTCGACATGAGAGCATATCTCTCCGACAGGATGGGCGCGGCGCTGTTGATGGCGCCGCTGCTCCTGTTTCTTGTCCTGGCCTATGCCTGGCCGTTCCTCGGCGTCGTCAAATGGAGCTTTACGCTGCCGACGCCGGGGCTCGGCCAGTATGAGGCGCTGCTCACCGACGATCTGGTGCAGTCGGTGTTCATCCGCACGCTGCGCATCGCGGCGGTCGTCACCGTGGTCTCGGTGGCCGCTGCCTATGCCATCACCGTCGTCTGGGTGCGCGGAACCCCGGCTCAGCGCCTGGTTGCCGAGTTCTGCATTCTCGTTCCCTTCTGGATCTCGGTGCTGACCCGCGCCTTCGGCTGGGTGGCGCTACTGTCCAATCGCGGCCTGATCAACACCTGGCTGCAGGCGATCGGCTTCATTTCCGAACCGCTGGCGCTGGTGCGCAACGAATTCGGCGTCATCGTCGGCATGACGCATTTCCTCATTCCTTTCGCCGTCTTTCCGCTGGCGTCTGCCATGCGCAGCCTCGACGACCGCGTGCTGTTGGCAGCGCGCGGGCTCGGCTCCAGCCGCATGCGCACCTTCTGGTCGGTCTTCGTGCCCATGACCCGCTCCGGCATCATCGGCGCGGCCCTCATCGTCTTCGTGTTTTCGCTGGGCTTCTTCGTGACGCCGGCGATCCTCGGCGGCGGCCGCAGCGTCATGGTCGCCGAGCTGATCTATCTGAGGATATTCCAGAGCCCGGACTGGGGGCTGGGCGCGGCGATCAGCGTCGTGCTGGTGCTGTTCGTCGGCGCGCTGATGGCGCTCTTGTTCCGTTATGTCAGACCGAAGCAATTGATCTGATGCCGACTTATCGCCCCGGTCCCGTCTCCCTAATCATCGCGGCCTTCGTGGCGCTGTTCCTGCTGATGCCCTTGCTCGCCGTCATCCCGGTGTCGCTGACGCCGAGCCGCATGCTGGCCATGCCATCAGGCGAACTGTCGCTGCGCCACTACAGGGCGCTGATCGAGGATCCGCGCTGGATCGATTCGATCCTGCTCAGCATCCGCATCGGCATCGTCAGCAGCGCCTTTTCCACCGTGCTGGCGCTGTGCTTCAGCCTCGGCGTGTGGATGTTCCAGCCGCGTTTCACTGCTGCACTCGTCGGCTTCGTGCTGCTGCCCATGGTCGTGCCGCCGGTGGTCTCGGCCATCACGCTCTACTTCCTGCTCACCTCGATCTCCGGCTTCAGCTCGCTCTTCGGCTACGACACGTGGCTTGGCGTTGCCATGGCCCATTCGGTGATGACGGTGCCCTTCGCCACCGTGCTGATGCTGGTCTCGCTCAGCCAGCTCGACCGGCGCATCGACCTCGCCGCGCGCGGCCTTGGCGCGTCGGTATGGGAGCGAGCCACCCGCATCATCATGCCCAACATCAAGTTCGGCATCATCACCGCGGCACTTTTGTCCTTCGTGCTGTCCTGGGAAGAGATCGGCGTCACGCTGTTCATCACCTCGGTCAACGCCATCACGCTGCCCAGGCTGATGTGGATGGGGCTGCGCGACAACATCGATCCGGCGATCGCCGCGCTTTCCGTGATTCTGATCATCATCACGGTGCTGGTGCTTGCGCTGCGCAGTTTCGTGGTTAGGTTGCGCGGCGTCCGCTGATTGGCAAGCCGGGCAGAATCCGGATACCCTTGGAGGCGATCCCGGCACATGATCGGCAAGCCGCTACGATGAAGGAAAACGATGACCGCGTCCGGCGACTTGCAGCAGGCCTTGTTCCAGAGATTGAGGAGCGATGCATCGCTGTCGGCGCTGCTGGGCGGCGCCGGGCTGCTCGAACACGCGGCCGACAACGCCGCCTTTCCCCACGTAACCTGCGGCCAGACCAGCGCCTTCGACTGGGATACCGGGGTCCAGAACGATGCCGACCAGTTGGTCACGCTGCACGTCTGGTCGAAAACCCATGGCGAGGCCGAAACGCGTGCCATCATGGACAGCATCAAGGCGCGCCTCGCCGACGCGGTGCTGATCATCGGCCCGCGTGGACAGACACGCCTCGTGCTGGAATTCGCCGAGGCCCGCTATGACGAGGACCTGCTCGTGCATCATGGTTTGCTGCGTTTTCGCGCCATAACGCAGGATAGTGACTGATGCGCTTTCAATATGGTCCAAACGGGGTCTAGACTGACACTTCCGGGATTTCGTCGGGTGGGCGGCGAAATTCGATCGGTCGTCTCGCGTTCCAGGGGGTAGCGGGCATGGTCTTGGTGGCGTTCACTGTTCATTTCACGTTCAGCACCGATGCGTTACAACGCCAGCCATGAAAACGCTTCGCTCCCACTTCCGAACCGCGACACTGGCGCTCTGTGCTGCCGGGCTGTTTGCGTCGCAGGCGATGGCGACACCGGTCATCACGCCTGACCAGGGCGGCCCGATCGTTTTGGCGGCTTCCGATTGCTACGCCATCGGCCAGCAGGTGGCCGCGCAGAATGGCGGAACGCTGGCCAAGGCCTCGCAATCGACCCGCGGCGGCCAGCCGGTCTGCGTCATCGTCGTGCTCGTCCCGGGCAAGGACGGGCAGCGTCCGCGCCGCTCCGAAATCGTCGTGCCGCAGAACTGACCAATCTTTCATCTTACAGGCCTTCGTTTCCCAGGCCGCCGGAATCGGCCTATATCTGCCCCCAGCTCATCAACAGGTATCGATTTTCGCATGCGCGTACTCGTCGTCGAGGATGACAAGGATCTCAACCGGCAGATATCGGACGCGCTGGTCGATGCCGGCTATGTCGTCGACCGCGCCTTCGATGGCGAGGAGGGGCATTTCCTCGGCGACACCGAGCCCTACGATGCCGTCGTGCTCGACATCGGCCTGCCGCAAATGGATGGCATTAGCGTGGTCGAGCGGTGGCGTCGCGGCGGCCGCAAGATGCCGGTGCTGATCCTGACGGCGCGCGATCGCTGGAGCGACAAGGTCTCCGGCATCGACGCCGGCGCCGACGACTATGTCACCAAGCCGTTCCACATCGAGGAGGTGCTGGCGAGGCTCAGGGCCCTGATCCGGCGCGCCGCCGGCCATGCCTCGTCCGAACTGACCTGCGGGCCGCTACGCCTCGACACCAAGGCGTCGAAGGCCGATGTCGACGGCGTGCCGCTGAAACTGACCTCGCACGAGTTTCGCCTGCTTGCCTATCTGATGCATCATATGGGCGAGGTGGTCTCGCGGACCGAACTGGTCGAACATCTCTACGACCAGGATTTCGACCGCGATTCCAACACCATCGAGGTCTTTGTCGGGCGACTGCGCAAGAAGATGGGCATCGACATGATCGAAACCGTGCGCGGCATGGGCTACCGCATGCGTGAGCCGGAGGCGTAACTCGGAACCGCTCAAACAAACCGCAAGGACGCCGCTTTCGCTGCGTTTGTGGCCGCGTTCGCTGACGTTCCGTGTGATCGCCTTTTCCACGGTGTGGGCGATCGTGACCCTTGTCATCATCTTCACCCTGATCACCACGCTCTATCGCCAGGCCAGCGAGCGCGGCTTCGACAGCCTGCTTTCGGCGCATCTGTTCAACCTGATCGGCTCCATCGGCATTTCCGACAGCGGTGCGCTCACCGGTGCTCCCGATCTCGGCGACCTCCGGTTCTCGGAGCCGAATTCGGGCTGGTACTGGTCGGTGGAACCTGCTTCGGAAGGCGTGCACGGAGATCTTCACTCGTCGTCGATGACCAAGACGATCCCATCGCCCGATGTCGCCGATGTGCCCTTCAATTCCAGTTTCCAGCGCAGCTATGCGACCGAAGGCATCAACGGCGAGCAGCTCGAAGTGTTCGAGAGCGAATTCGTTCTCGACTCCAAGAACCGCGCCGCGCGCTTCCGCGTCATGGGCAACCAGAGCGAACTCGAACAGGAAATCTCGACCTTCCAGCGCCGCCTGCTGACCTATCTCAGCCTGTTCGGTGTTGGCATGATCGCGATCAACGCGATCGCCATCCTGCTCGGCCTGCAGCCGCTGCGCCGGGTCAGGAATGCACTTGCCATGGTGCGCGAGGGCACTGCGCACAGGCTCGACGGCCAGTTTCCGGCCGAGATCGAACCGCTTGCCAACGAAACCAATGCGTTGATCGAAAACAACAGGCGCATCGTCGAGCGGTCGCGAACCCAGGTCGGCAATCTCGCCCACTCGCTGAAGACGCCGCTGGCGGTGCTGCTCAACGAGGGCCGGGCGCTTGGCGGCGCCAAGGGGCAGTTGATTGCCGAACAGGCCGCTTCGATGCAGAAGCAGGTCGATCACTACCTGCAGCGAGCCCGTGTCGCGGCGCAGCGCGACAGCGTCGTCTACCGCACGCCGGTGGCGCCCCTGGTGCAGCGCATGGTGCGGGTTTTGCAGAAACTCAACCCGCAGACCAACCTGTCGCTGGCGCTGCCGGCGACCGATATCGTCTTCGCCGGCGAGCGCGAAGACCTTGAGGAATTGCTCGGCAATCTGCTCGAAAACGCGATAAAATGGGCCAGGAGCGCGGTGTTGGTATCGGTCGTGCCTTCGACCGGCAAGGACGAGGCGGCCAGCCTGTTTGAGATCAGCATCGAGGATGACGGCCCGGGCATTCCCGAGGACAAGGCGCGCGAGGCGATGAAGCGTGGACGGCGCCTCGATGAGACAAAGCCCGGAACAGGCCTGGGGCTGGCCATTGTCGCCGACCTCGTCAACGAGTATGGAGGCGTTCTGGCGCTCGAACGGTCCGGCATGGGCGGATTGAAGGCGGTGGTGCGATTGCGGAGCCTTCAATGATGCCTTCCCGGATCAATCCGAGTTCGACGGACAGTATTTACTATGGCGGCATGTCGATTGATCCAAGCGGCCAAATTTCCGACAAATATCAATACTATGGCCACGCCGACTTCTTCGATGACGCGGCCCCCGGCTCATCCATGACAGGCTCCAACTCAAGAAAACCGGTTGTTGGCATGAAGATTCGCGTCGCGCTTGTTTCCGCATTGCTGGCCGTTTCCGGCTGCACCACCCTGAGCGGCAAGGGCCCCTCGGTTGCGCCGACGCCGGCCTCGACGCCTCCGTCCGGCGGCAAGGTCACCACGACGATCATTTCGGCAATGGACGGCGGCCTGGTAGGCGGCTCGATCGGCAACGGCCTGAGCGAGACCGAGAAGCGCAGCGCGCTCGAGGCGGAATACAAGGCGCTCGAATATACGACCAGTGGCCAGAAGGTGGCGTGGAAGGGCGACCAGGCCTCGCACTATGGCGAGGTGGTTCCCGGCCAGCCCTACCGCGTCGGTTCGCAGGACTGCCGCCAGTACACGCAGACGGTGTTTGCCGGCGGAGCCGGCGTCACGGCGCGCGGTACCGCTTGCCGCAACGCCGACGGTAGCTGGACGCCGCTGACCTGACGATCAACCGGATCCGGCTGATGTCCGGCCGGTTGATGTCGATCAAGGACATGCGGCGCGCCTGCCGTCAAAGCGTCGCAGGATGCATCTGTTGGCAGGGCATGGCTCTGCCTTTATTGGAAGAACCATGCTGTTTTGGGTCATAGCCGCAATTCTCACGCTGGGTGCGAGCCTGGCGGTGCTGCTGCCGCTGGCCGCCARCTCGAAGGGCGCGTCGTCGACCGGCGATCACGATCTGGAAGTCTATCGCGATCAGTTGTCCGAACTCGATCGCGATGCCGCGCGCGGCTTGATCCAGCCGGCCGAAGCGACTGAAGCGCGCGCCGAGATCGCGCGCCGCATCCTTCGCCTCGACAATGCGGCAGCGGCCGGCAAGGCATCCGTCAGGCAGGCCTCGGTCGCGGCGAGGCTGGTGGCAACCGCGGCCGTTCTGGCGGTCCCGCTGGTCAGCTGGGGGCTCTACAGCCAGCTCGGGTCTCCCGACCTGCCGTCGCAGCCACTCAGTGAACGCTTGGCCAAGAATCCGGCCGACAGTTCGGTGGACGAGTTGGTGGCGCGGGCCGAGGCCCATCTCGCCGCCAATCCATCCGATGGCAGGGGGTGGGATGTGCTCGCCCCCGTCTATCTGCGCATGCAGCGCTTTTCCGATGCTGCGGCGGCCTATCGCAATGCCATTCGCCTCGACGGCGACAGCGCGGTCCGCAGGGCAGGTCTTGGCGAGGCGATCGCCAATGCGGCAGGCGGCATCGTCTCGGCCGATGCCCAGGATGCCTTTGAGGCCGCACTGAAGCTCGATCCGGCCAATGCGAAAGCCAGCTTCTACCTGGCCATGGCGCTGGCGCAGGAGGGCCGCGCCAAGGAGGCGGTCGCGGCCTGGCAGGCGATGCTGGGCAGGCTGCCGCCGGATTCGCCATGGCGCGGTGCGGTCGAACAGGCGCTGGCCAAATCCGGCAGCACCGAAGTCGCCTCCGGCGGCGCCACCAACGGTCCCGATGCCGGCGATGTCGACGCCGCATCCTCCATGTCTCCCGCCGACAGGGAAGCCATGATCAACACCATGGTCGCCGGTCTCGACGACAAACTGCGGCAAAATCCGCGTGACCCGGAAGGATGGATGCGGCTCGTGCGTTCGTATGTCGTGCTCGGCAAGGCCGACCAAGCGCGTGACGCGCTGGGTCGCGCTATTGCCGTCTTCGGAGCCGACAGTGACGAAGCCAAGAAATTCACCGCCTTTGCCGCTTCGCTTGGCCTGACGGCGACGGAGTAGGACTGACATGACGCGCAAGCAGAAACGATTGTCGGTGATCGCGGGCGGACTGGCCTTCCTGGGCGCGGCCACCGGGCTGACCTTCTATGCGCTTGGCCAGAAGGCGTCCTATTTCTACATGCCGGCCGACCTCACCACCGCCAGTGTCCAGCCCGGCCAGCGCATCAGGCTGGGCGGACTGGTCGAAAAAGGCACGATCCAGCGCGGGCAGGGGGCGACGGTCGCCTTTTCGGTCACCGACACGCACAAATCGGTCAAAGTCACCTACACCGGCATCCTGCCCGACCTTTTCCGCGAAGAGCAGGGCGTCATCACCGAGGGCAGTTTCGGCCCTGACGGCACCTTCGTTGCCGACAGCGTGCTGGCCAAGCATGATGAGCGCTACATGCCCAAGGAGGTGGCCGACGGCCTGAAGGCCAAGGGCGTCTGGCAGGAGAGCAAGAGTGAATAAGCCGGTTCCGCAAAGGGATCCCACGGTTTTGCGGCAAGAACCTGCGGCAAAACAAAAGTCTGGGCCCAACCATGGTTGAAACCGGACATTTCGCGCTGGTCCTGGCGTTTGCGCTTTCGCTGGTGCAGACCATCGTGCCGTTGTTTGGCGCACGCCTGAACAACCAGCGCCTGATGGCTGTCGGCGGTCCGGTCGCGGTGACCGGCTTTGCCTTGACGGCGCTGTCCTTCGTGGCGCTCGCGAGCGCCTATGCGAGTTCCGATTTCTCGGTGGCGAGCGTGTGGGAAAACWCGCATTCGCTGCAGCCGCTGATCTACAAGATCACCGGAACCTGGGGCAATCACGAAGGCTCGATGCTGCTCTGGGTGCTGATCCTGACCTTCTTCGGCGCGCTTGTCGCCGCCTTCGGATCAAACCTGCCGGCGACGCTGCGCGCCAATGTGCTTGCCGTACAAGGCGCCATCGGTGCCGCCTTCTTCCTGTTCATCCTGGCGACGTCCAACCCGTTCATCCGGCTCAATCCGGCGCCGATCGAAGGCCGCGATCTCAACCCGATCCTGCAGGACCTCGGCCTCGCCATTCACCCGCCGTTTCTCTATCTCGGCTATGTCGGCTTCTCGATCTGCTTTTCCTTCTCGGTCGCCGCCCTCATCGAAGGGCGCATCGACGCATCCTGGGCGCGCTGGGTGCGGCCGTGGACGCTGGTCGCCTGGATGTTCCTGACCGGCGGCATCGCCATGGGATCGTACTGGGCCTATTACGAGCTCGGCTGGGGTGGTTTCTGGTTCTGGGACCCGGTCGAGAACGCCTCCTTCATGCCGTGGTTGGCCGGCACCGCGCTGCTGCATTCGGCCATCGTCATGGAAAAGCGCTCGGCGCTGAAGATCTGGACGCTGCTGCTCGCCATCCTGACTTTTTCGCTGTCGCTGCTCGGCACCTTCCTGGTCCGCTCGGGCGTGCTGACCTCCGTCCACGCCTTCGCCACCGATCCGACACGCGGCGTCTTCATCCTGTGCATCCTGACGCTGTTCATCGGCGGTTCGCTGGCGCTGTTCGCGCTGCGTGCCTCCCGGTTGACGGCCGGCGGCCTGTTTCACCCGATTTCGCGCGAAGGTGCGCTCGTCCTCAACAATCTGTTCCTGACCACGGCSACCGCGACCGTGCTCGTCGGCACGCTCTATCCGCTCGCCGTCGAGGCTTTCTCGGCCGACAAGATCTCGGTCGGCGCGCCGTTCTTCAACCTGACCTTCGGCCCGCTGATGGCGCCGCTGCTGGTGATGGTTCCGTTCGGGCCGCTGCTGGCCTGGAAGCGCGGCGATGTCTTCGCCGTAGCCCAACGCCTGATGGTGGCCTTTGCCGCCGCCCTTCTGGCGACGCTGGTCACCGCTCTGTTCATCGACGGCGCCTCGGTGTTCGCCGCACTTGGCGTCGGCCTCGCCGTCTGGCTGATCCTTGGCGCGCTCACTGATCTCGCGGTCAAGTCAGGCTTCGGCAACGTTGCTGCCGGGAACGTGGTCAGGCGCCTGCTCGGCTTGCCACGCTCGGTCTTCGGCACTGCCTTTGCGCATCTCGGCCTTGGCCTTACCACGCTCGGCATCGTCGGCACGCTTTGCTTCGGCACGGAAAAAATCCTGTCGATGCATGCCGGCGAAACCGTCGAACTGTCCGGCCACACGCTGCGTTTCGTCGGGCTTTACCCTGCCCAGGGTCCGAACTACAGCGAGGATCGCGGCCGCTTCGAACTGATCGGCGTCAGCGGCAGCGCGATTGGCGAAATCAGCTCTGCCAAGCGTTTCTATCCGGTGCGGCAGATGACGACGACGGAGTCCGGCATCAGGACGATGGGCCTTTCCCAGCTCTACATCTCGCTCGGCGACGAGGGCAAGGACGGCTCCGTCGTGGTGCGCCTGTGGTGGAAGCCGCTGGTGACGCTGATCTGGGGCGGTGGCCTGGTGATGATGGCAGGCGCGGCCATGTCGCTGATGGACAGGCGCCTGCGTGTCGGCGCGCCGTCGCGCCGGCGCAAGCAGGCCAGTGCCGTGCCGTCCGCGGGCCTGCCATGAGCGCACGGCTTTCGCTGACCTCGATCGTGCTGCTGCTGGCGCTGCTTTTCGCCGGCGCGGCACAGGCGGTGAAGCCAGACGAGATGCTGGCCGATCCGGCGCTCGAGGCGAGGGCGCGGGCGCTGTCCGAAGGCCTGCGCTGCATGGTCTGCCAGAACCAGTCGATCGACGAATCCGACGCCGATCTGGCCCGCGACCTGCGCATCCTTGTGCGCCAGCGCCTCGTTGCCGGCGATACCGATCAGCAAGTGATGGACTATGTCGTGTCGCGCTACGGCGAGTTCGTCCTGCTGAAGCCGCGCTTCGAACTGCGCAATGCCTTGCTGTGGGGTACGCCGGTCATCCTGCTGCTCGTTGGCGGCATTTTCATTGCAATGACCGCGCGGTCGCGTCGCACGCTGGCAACAAAATCCCTGTCCGCCGAAGAGCAGGCATCGTTGGACGCCATTTTGCGCCGCGACTGACGGTCGCGAACGTCCCCAAACATTACCAAAATTTCATGCGTCGGAAATAGCGCTGTAATGTGCGCCTCTCTAATTCTGTTTTCCGAGGATGCCGATCAAGGGCGTCCATTTGAAAGAGGATACGAGACCCCATGAGTATTGCCCCCAATTCATATTCCGTCACCCGCAAGCGTCTGATGGCCGCCGTCGCATCCATCGCCGTTGCCGGCGCGATCGGCATCGGTGCGCTGACGACTGGAACAGGGCCCGTTCTGGCCGATGCCGTGCGTGTCGAGGCGCCGCAGGTGCCGGGCTTCGCCGACGTCGTCGAGCGCGTTTCTCCGGCTGTGGTCAGCGTCAAGGTCAAGGCCAAGATCAGCCCGGTGGCCGATGACGGCTCCGATCAGTCCGACGATCCGGACGGCATGAACAACCTGCCCAACAATCCGCAGTTGCGCCGCTTCTTCAAGGAATTCCGTGGTTTTGGCGATCAGAACGGCGAGGGTGGCGGTAACCGCCGCTTCAGCCACCGCGACCACAACAACGACCAGCCGCGACCGGTTGCACAGGGTTCCGGCTTCTTCATCTCCGATGATGGCTATCTGGTCACCAACAACCACGTCGTCGAGGAAGGCTCGGCCTTCACCGTGGTGATGAATGACGGCAAGGAACTCGACGCCAAACTGATCGGCACCGACCCACGCACCGATCTCGCCGTGCTCAAGGTCGACGGCGTCGGCAAGTTCACCTATGTCGACTTCGCGGACGACTCCAAGGTTCGCGTCGGTGACTGGGTGGTGGCCGTCGGCAATCCGTTCGGCCTCGGCGGCACGGTTACCGCCGGCATCGTCTCGGCCCGTGGCCGCGACATCGGCGCTGGCCCCTATGACGACTTCATCCAGATCGATGCTTCGGTCAATCGCGGCAATTCGGGCGGCCCGACCTTCAACCTCAACGGTCAGGTCGTCGGCATCAACACCGCGATCTTCTCGCCGTCAGGTGGCAGCGTCGGCATCGCCTTCGACATTCCGGCTTCGACCGCCAAGCAGGTCGTTCAGGACCTGATGAAGAGCGGTTCCGTGCAGCGTGGCTGGCTCGGTGTCGAAATTCAGCCGGTCACCTCCGACATCGCCGAATCGCTGGGCCTGAAGTCGCAGAATGGGGCCCTGGTTTCCAGCGCCCAGGATGAGGGTCCCGGCAAGAAGGCCGGCATCATTGCTGGTGACGTGATCACCCAGGTCGACGGCAAGGACGTTGCATCGCCGAAGGAACTGGCCCGGCTGATCGGCGCCTACTCGCCTGGCAAGTCGGTCGACGTCACCGTATGGCGTGATGGCAAGAGCCAGACGGTCAAGGTCGACCTCGGCAAACTGCCTTCGAGCGACAAGCAGGCATCGGCCGACCAGCAGCAGCCCGCCGCTCCGGCCAAGCCCGACTCGCTGGCCGATCTCGGCCTGACCGTCACCAAGTCCGAAAACGGCAAGGGACTGGTGGTGACCGATGTCGATCCCGACAGCGATGCCGCCGACCGCGGCATCCAGCCGGGCGACATCATCACGTCGGTCAATTCGACCGAAGTGAATGCCACCGACGACGTCACCAAGGCGATGACCGAGGCGGTCAAGTCCGGCCGCAAGGCCGTGCTGATGCAGATCACCCGCGACGACAACAATCGTTTCGTCGCGCTGCCCGTCGCCAAGGGCTGAGACACGTCTCCGGAGCGTTCTTGCCCTTCTCCATGCGGATGAGGGCGCTCCGGCGGCAGGTTCGACTTTTCCAGTGCGGCGATTTCAACACCCCCGAGCCGCCGTACGGGAAAGCATGGAGGAGTGCGCGTTAGTCAGTCATCGCGCTCTCCCCGGCGGCAGCGGGCTTCCTACCGCCCGCTGCCGCACCTCAAGGCATGTCGTCAAAAAGCGTTTCAGCGGTCTTGGCGCAACGAGGTCTGGACAGGATTTTTATCGCGCGCGGCTTCGGATGATCTTGATCGCGATGCGCTTTGGCAAAGGCCACAATGCAGATGTCTGCCACTCAACCTTCCAGCGAAATCGCGTATAACGGTCCTATGAAGATTCTCGTCATAGAAGACGATCGCGAGGCTGCGGATTACTTGCAGAAAGCCTTCGCCGAGGCCGGTCACACTGCCCATGTTGCCGGAGACGGCGAGACCGGCTTTGCGCTCGCCGACGCTGGCGACTACGACGTGATGGTCATCGACCGGATGATGCCGCGCCGCGACGGCCTGTCGGTCATTGCCGGCCTGAGGTCCAGGGGCAACACGACGCCGGTGCTGATCCTGTCGGCGCTCGGCGAGGTCGACGACCGGGTCACCGGCCTGCGCGCCGGCGGCGACGATTATCTGACCAAGCCCTATGCCTTCTCGGAGCTTCTGGCCCGCGTCGAGGTGCTGAACCGCCGCGCCAGCGCCAAGGAAGCCGAAACCGTCTACCGCGTCGGCGATCTGGAACTCGACAGGCTGTCGCACTCAGTCCGCCGCGCGGCGCGCGAGATCACGCTGCAGCCGCGCGAATTCCGCCTGCTGGAATATCTGATGCGCCATGCCGGCCAGGTGGTGACGCGCACCATGCTGCTCGAAAATGTCTGGGACTATCATTTCGATCCGCAGACCAATGTCATCGACGTCCATGTTTCGCGGCTGCGCGGCAAGATCGAGAAGGGCTTCGACAAGTCCATACTGCATACCGTTCGCGGCGCCGGCTACATGCTGAAGAGCGGCTAGCAGCAGCATGGCCCTTTCCGTGCCAGCCATCATGAAGACGACGGCAGCGCGGCTTTCGGCGCTCTATCTCCTGCTCTTCGCGCTCTGCGCCGTGCTGCTCGTCTTCTACATGACCTCGCTGTCGGCGCGCATGCTGACCGCGCAGACGCAGGAGACCATCAACGACGAGGTGCTCGGCCTCGCTCGCGCCTATCAGCGTGGCGGCCTGCCGATCCTGGTGCGCGTCGTCGAGCAGCGCTCGCGCCAGCCCGGCGCCAACCTCTATCTGATCGCCGACGCCAACGGCCAGATCCTGACCGGCAACGTGCAGAGCCTGGAGCCGGGCGTGCTCGAAACCGAAGGCTGGACCAACAGCCCGTTCTCCTATCAGCGCTTTGGTGAGGGAGAGCTCGAGCGGCAGCGCAATCTGCCGGCGGACCAGAGCACCACTCAATCCGACCCGAACGAAGCGCAGGCGCAGGGCGAAAAGGGCCACAACGCCATTGCGCTGGTGCTTCGGCTGCCCAACCAGATGATCATGCTGGTCGGCCGCGACCTCGGCGAGCCGGAGCGGTTCCGCGCCGTCATCCGCCGCGCCCTGATGCTGGCGCTTGGCATGATGGGGCTGGGCGGACTGCTGATCTGGTTCTTTGTCGGTCGCGCCGCGCTGAAGCGCATCGACAGCGTGTCGGAAGCCAGCCGCCGCATCATGGGCGGCGATCTTTCCGGCCGGTTACCGGTGACAGGCGCCGRTGACGAGTTCGACCGGCTCTCCGAAAACCTCAATTCCATGCTGGCCAGGATCGCCACGCTCAACGAAGGCCTGAAACAGGTTTCCGACAACATCGCRCATGATTTGAAGACGCCGCTGACCAGGCTGCGCAACCGGGCCGAGGCGACGCTTGCGGGCAAGCACAAGACCACCGATTACCGTCAGGCGCTGGAAGGCACGATTGCCGAATCCGACCAGCTGATAAAAACCTTCAACGCCATCCTGATGATCTCCCGGCTGGAGGCTGGGTACTCCTCAGAGAACACCAACCGCGTCGATCTTGCGGAAGCCGTGCGCGATGTCGTCGAGCTCTACGAACCGGTGGCGGAGGAGGCAGGCGTCTCGCTGGAGACAGACGTGCGGGAAACGGTCTTCGTCAACGGCAACCGCGAATTGATCGGCCAGGCACTGTCGAACATCGTCGACAACGCCATCAAATATTCGACCGACTCCAACGCCCAACCGGCCGTGCGCGTGGCTGTTGAGCGGATCGGTACCGAAGTTCGACTGTCGGTTGCCGACAATGGTCAGGGCATTCCGGACGATGGCGACCGTGCCCGCGCGACCGAGCGTTTCGTGCGGCTGGAGAAAAGCCGTTCGCAGCCGGGTTCCGGTCTTGGCCTGAGCCTCGCCAAGGCGGTCATGACCTTCCACAATGGCCGGCTTGATCTCTTGCCTGGCAATCCCGGATTATCCGTGGTCATGAGTTTCCCCTCGCGGGAGGATCACTGATGAGTGCGGCTGCGAAGCAGGTAGAGACGGATTGGCTGCTGAAGCCGCTCGCCAGCCTTGCTCTGCTCGACGAAAATCGGGCGCGGCAAGAGCTGGCCGAGATCACTTCCGCGGCGCGGGAAGAAGGGCTGGCGAGGTTGGCCAATTTCCTGGCCGGCCAGGGGGCAGGCCAGGATTTCCTGGCAGCCGTCTTCGATCTGTCGCCGTTCCTGCGCGATACGGCGCGTCGTCGGCCGCAGATTTTGGACGGCCTGTTCGAACAGACGGTCGAGGCGCGGCTGAAAGCGATCGGCACCGCCATCGGCCAGGCGCATTTGGTCGAGGCGGTCTCGGAATCCGGCCTGATGATGGAACTTCGCCAGTGGAAGGCCGAGGCGCATTTCCTGATCGCGTTGGCCGATCTTGCCGGCGAAGCCGAAACGGCGCTGACGGTGCGGCGGTTGAGCGACCTTGCCGACGCCTGCACCCGCGCTGCCGTCGACTTCCTGCTGCGCGACGCGCATGGCCAGGGCAAGCTCAAGCTGCCGGATCTCGACGATCCGCCGAGGCAATCGGGCTGGATCCTGCTCGGCATGGGCAAGCTTGGCGCGCACGAGCTGAATTTTTCCTCCGACATCGATCTCGTCGTCTTCTTCGATCCGGAAGCGCCCGCCGTCGTCGATCCGCTTGATGCCACCGAGCTGTTTTCGCGCCTGACGCGTCGCCTGGTGCGCATCCTGCAGGACCGCACCGAGCACGGTTATGTCTTCCGCACCGATCTGAGGTTGCGCCCTGATCCAGGTTCGACACCGCTGGCGATCCCGGTCGAGGCAGCGCTGCGCTATTATGAGGCGCGCGGCCAGAACTGGGAGCGCGCCGCGATGATCAAGGCGCGTCCAGTCGCCGGCGACCTCGCCGCGGGCGCTGCCTTCCTCAAGGAGTTGCAGCCCTATATCTGGCGCAAATACATGGACTATGCGGCGATTGCCGATGTCCATTCGATCAAGCGCCAGATCCACGCCCACAAGGGCCATGGCGAGATCGCCGTGAAGGGCCACAACGTCAAGCTCGGGCGCGGCGGCATCCGAGAGATCGAGTTCTTCGTCCAGACCCAGCAGCTCATCGCCGGCGGACGTTTCCCGGAACTGCGCGGGCGAGAGACCGTGCCGATGCTCGGCCAGCTTGCGGCGCGCAGCTGGATTACATCAGACGCCCGCGATGCGCTGGCTCGTCAGTACTGGTTCCTGCGGCGTGTCGAACATGCCGTGCAGATGGTTGCCGACGAGCAGACGCACACGCTGCCGGAAGACGATGAAGGGCTGGAGCGCATCGCCCACATGCTCGGCTTTGCCGACGCCGCCGCCTTTTCCCAGGCCTTCCGCGCCTCGCTGCAACAGGTCGAGCGCCATTACGCCGCCCTGTTTGAAACCGCGCCGGAGCTTTCGACGGGCATCGGCAATCTGGTCTTCACCGGCGATGTCGATGATCCCGACACGCTGCGGACCTTGCACGGTCTCGGCTTTCAGCGGCCGAGTGACATCTGCCGCGTCATCCGCGGCTGGCATTTCGGCCGCTATCGCGTCACCCGGTCGGCGGAAGCGCGCGAACGGCTGACGGAACTGACGCCGGCGCTGCTGCGATCCTTCGGCCAGACCCGCCGGGCCGACGAAGCCTTGATACGCTTCGACGAGTTTCTCGCCGGCCTGCCTGCCGGTATCCAGCTGTTCTCCTTGCTGCAATCCAATTCGGCGCTGTTGAAGCTCATGGCGACGATCATGGGTGCCGCACCCCGGCTGGCGGCGATCATCACGCGCCGGCCGCATGTCTTCGATGGCTTGCTCGACCCGGCCTTGCTGACCGAATTGCCGGACCGTGCCTATCTGTCGGCTCGGCTTTCCGCCTTTGTCGAGGGCGACCGGCCCTATGAGGACGTGCTCGACCGGCTGCGCATTTTTGCCTCCGAACAGAAGTTCCTGATCGGTGTCCGGCTGCTGGCCGGCTCGATCGATCCGGCTCGGGCCGGCCGCGCCTTTTCCGATCTTGCGGATCTCACGATCGAGGCGGCATTGCAGGCGGTGACCGCCGAATTCGCGACACGCCACGGCACGATTGCCGGCGGCGTGGTTTCGCTGCTCGGCATGGGTAAGCTCGGCAGCCGCGAGCTGACCGCCGGATCGGACGTCGACCTCATCCTGCTCTACGACCACGCGCCAAATGCCGAGGAATCCGATGGCGACAAGCCGCTGGCGCCTTCGCATTACTACACCCGCATGACGCAGCGGCTGATCGCGGCCGTGTCCGCGCCAACCGCGGAAGGCGTGCTCTACGAACTCGACCTGCGCCTGCGGCCATCCGGCAACAAGGGGCCCGTGGCCACCCATGTCGATGCCTTCAAGAAGTACCAGCGCCAGGAGGCCTGGACGTGGGAGCACATGGCGCTGTCGCGGGCGCGTGCCATTGCCGGCGATTCCGGCCTGTGCAGCGAGGTCGAGGCGGAAGTGGCGGCAGTGCTTGGCCAGCCGCGCGACGCGGCAAAGGTGATGGCCGGGGCCACGGATATGCGCGCCATGATCGAAAAGGAAAAGCCGCCGCGCGACCTATGGGACATCAAGCTGATCCCCGGCGGCCTGATCGATCTCGAATTCATCGCCCAGGTGGCCGTGCTCACCGGGCAGGTCGAAGCCCGGCCGCGTGCTCCGGCCGTGCCAATTGTACGTGCCCCGGCCGTGCCGCTCGCACGTGCCACCGGCACGGCCGAAATCCTGTCGCGCCTGGCGCCGGGCTTTGCCGATGCTGAGGTCAGGCAGGAACTTGGCGAAGCCTACGCGCTCTATCTGGCGCTGACCCAGATGACGCGGCTGTGCCTCACTGGAGCCTTCGAGCGCGACGATGTTCCGCCGGGGCTTTCGGATCTGCTTCTGGCGGTGACCGATCTGCCGGATTTCGGTGTGCTGGAAGCGCACCTCAAGGAGACGTCGCAAAAGGTCAGGAAGGACTTTGACCTTTTGCTTCGTACGGGATGATCGCGACGAGCGGTTATCTCTGACCGCATCGGGGGTGACGATGCAACAGGAGAAGACCATGAGAACGTCGACCAAACTTGCCCTTGCCTTCGTCGCCCTAGCCGGCGCCGTCGGCACCACGGCCTATGCCGAAAACAATGCCAGTGAAAAGCTGCGCGAGGGCACGATGATGCGCCTCAGCAAGGCGATGAGCGATACCAACGGCACCATCACCTTCGACCAGTTTTCCGACGCCATGAACACGCGGCTGAAGAAACTCGTCGCCGACAATGGCGGCAAACTGACCGTCGCCCAACTCGCCGATGCGCTGGAGAAGGCGCGTTTTGAGCACATGGCCAAACGCATCATCGCCCGCTACGACACCAGGGGCGATGGCACGCTGACATCAGACGACATCACCAGTCGCCAGAAGAAGGTCTTTGCCATGCTCGACAGGAACAATGACGGCAAGATCGAGAAGAGCGAACTGCCGAAAGGCGACCGCTTTGGCCGTCATCGTGAACGGGAAGGCGACGACAACGAAGGCGGCATGCAGTGAGGCTGTCCGATCCAGGCTCCGGCGCGTCAGTCGGAGCCTGTGGTTGCTCAGGCCGCGGCCTTGATCGCCGGCGCGGCCTTCTTGACCGGAATGCGCACCGACACGATCGTGCCGACGCCTTCGGTCGAACGGATTTTCAGCGCGCCACCTTGGAGCTCGGCCAGCGAGCGTGAGATGGCGAGGCCGAGGCCGGACCCGGCATGGCTCTTGGAGAACTGGTTCTGCACCTGTTCGAAGGGACGGCCGAGCTTGCCGAGCGCGTCTTTCGGGATGCCGCAGCCATTGTCCTCGATTGTCAGCACCAGTGCGCCGGAGGTGTTGCGGGCCCTGACCGATATGTGGCCGCCCTGACCGGTGAATTTCACCGCGTTGGACAAGAGGTTGATGACAATCTGCTTGATCGCACGGCGATCTGCGAACAGCGTCAGCGCGTCGGCGATGCGTGTTTCCACGGTGATCGCCTTTTGCGCCGCCTGCAGCGAGACGACGCGAACCGTCTCGCTGATCAGCGGACCGAGGTCGATCTGTTCCTGGTCCAGCGAGAATTGGCCAGCCTCGATCTTGGACATGTCGAGAATGTCGTTGATGACGCCCAGCAGATATTTGCCACTGCTGTTGATGTCGGTGGCATATTCCTCGTAGCGCTCCGACCCCAGCGGACCGAACAGGCCCTGTTCCATCAGTTCGGAGAAGCCGATGATGGCGTTCAGCGGCGTGCGCAGTTCGTGTGACATATTGGCGAGGAATTCGGACTTCGCCCGGTTCGCCGCCTCGGCGCGTTCGGTTTCCTTCATGTATTTGCGGTTGAGGTCGACCAGTTCGCGCGATCGCTCCTCTTCGGCCCGGCGGGCGAGGCTCAGATCATGGATCGTCGCCATCAGCCGGCGCTCGCTGTCGACCAGTTTCTCCTGGTGCAGCTTGATCTGGGTGATGTCGGAGCCGACTGAGACGATGCCGCCGTCCCGGGTCTTCAGTTCGTTGACCTGCAGCCAGCGGCCGTCGGCCAGCTGCCGCTCGAAGGTGGCGCCGCCCTGCAGCCCGCTGGTGTTGGCAAGCCGCCGTTCGGAAGCAAAGGCCAGCATCCGGTCTTCCAGCACCGCGCGCGCGGTGCCCGGCATGACGTCGCGGTCCGAAAGCCCGTTGTCCTGCTGGTATTTGGAATTGCACATGATCAGGCGCTGGGCCGAATCCCACAACACGAAGGATTCGTTGATGTTTTCGATCGCCGTTCTGAGGCGAAGGTCGGCCGCCTCGGACCGCAGTGCCAGATGGCGCTGTTCGGTGACGTCGACGGCGATGCCGATCAACTGAATCTCGGGCGCTTCGGGATCGATGACCTGTGCCCGGGCGCGCATCCACACCCATTGGCCGTCGGCGTGGCGCATGCGGAACACCTGGTCGATATGGTCGATTTCGCGGGCGACGATTCTGTTGGCGAGCTCGAACAGGTCGCCGTCCTCGGGATGGATGATCTCGTCGACCTCGCCGAAGGACAGCATCGTGTCGCACGGCTTGTAGCCGAGCATGTCGTACATCGAGCGCGACCAGTACATCTTGCCACGCACCATGTCCCAGTCCCACAGACCGCAGCGGCCGCGAACCAGCGCCATGTCGATGCGCTGATGCGCTTCGAGATAGATGCGATCGGCCGCCTGCGCGCGTGCCGCCTGACCGAAATAGGCGTAGAGGATGATGATCAGCACGCCGGCCGTCAGCACGAACAGGGTGACGTTCAGCGAGACAGTCTTGCGCCAGGCGTCGAAAACCGCGTCCTGCGGTACCAGTGCCGCCGCGGCACCCTTTCGCCCATTCGCCAGGCTGACCGCCGCATACCAGTCCCGTCCGCCGATGTTGACCTCCATGACGCCTGCGCGGTCGCCGAACATGAACAATGGCTGGCCGCCCTCGACGAGGCCGTCGAGCGAATGGCTCTGCCATGGCACCGAGCGCGGTGTCACCGCGATGATCTTGAAAGCGCTGTCTGTGATGACGAGCACATGGCTGCGGCCCATCGCGCCCTGGCGGCTGGTGGTTTCCAACAGGTCCTGGATGGCGCCCGGCACCGTGTCCGAAGTGATGGCGAGCGAACTCGCCAGTTGACCCGCCGCCAGCGTGAGGATCGCCTTGGCGCTGCGTTCGATATCGTCGCGCTCGTTCATCAGCGACAGGACCCGCAGCGCCGCGATGACGATCAGGAAGGTGATGATGAGGGCAGGTATCGATCGGCGCAGCAGCGGCTCGGCGGCCAGAAGCCGCCGGTAGGCCGGTTCGGCGATGAGCCGCGTGTTCCCGGCAAGGCCGTCGCTTCGCGTCTCGCGATGCGCAAAAACCTTCCCCCCGGGCGCGCCCCACGCGTCCGCCTTCGCCATAAATGGCACTCCCCGAAGTTGCCTATGCTGCTTTGATCCGGCAAACGCCGCACATCCGAATCGTCAGTAAAGAATCAAAGGTGATTCGCCTTGTCCAGTGGTCCGGCGAAAAAAGATTAAAAATTGCCTAAAATAGTGCCGAAACGGCCCTTTCCGGACGAGAGCGCACGCCTACGCCAGCGTGCGATCGACAATATCGCTCAGATCAGCTGACAGGTCTCCGGCTTTCGCGATCGAAAGCAGCGCTTCCCTGGCCTTGGCCTGTCGGCCAGGTTCGAGTGAACGCCACGAGCGGAGTGCCGTCGCCAGCCTCGCGGCCAATTGCGGATTGCGCTTTTCGACCTCGAGCACGGTCTGCGAGAAGAACCGGTAGCCCTCGCCGTCCGCACGGTGGAAGCCGGTCTGGTTGGCGCTGGAAAAGGTGCCGATCAACGAGCGCACCCGGTTCGGATTGTGCATCGAGAAAGCGGGATGAGCGGTCAGCGCGCGCACCGTGTCGACGGCCTGCGGACCGGGCACGCTGGCCTGGATCTGGAACCATTTGTCCATGATCAGCGGGTCGGAGCCATAAGTCGTCTCGAATGCAACCAGCGCCTGGATCGCCTGGGGCGAACCGTGGTGGCGATGCGCAAGCACGGCAAGGGCCGCCGCGCGGTCGGTCATGTTGGTCGCCGATTGGAAATGTCCGGCGGCAAGTGCTGCTCCCCCCGGCTGCATCGAGAGATAGTCCAGCAGGGTGTTGCGCAAGGCCCGTCGTCCGGCGCTCGCCGCATCCGGGCTGAACGCCGCTTTGTCGGCAAGCCTGTCGTAGAGGCCGGCAAAATTGTCAGAGTTGGCCGTGCCTATTGCCAGTGCAAGCGCCTCGCGGGCAGCGTAGATGGCGTCGGGGTCAATGTTGCTGCCGATATCGCGGGCAATGTCGGCTTCGCCAGGCAACGCCAGCGCCAGCGCCCGGTAGGCCGGCTCCAGCGTCTCGTCGGCGGCGATGCCGCCGGCGAGTTCAGTCAGCCGCGACGCGAAAACAGGCTGCCTGCCGCCGAGGATCTCGCGGAAGGCGGCAATCAGCGCGTCGGTCAGCAGCGTGTTGAAGGCCTGCCACCGCGAGAAGGCGTCGCTGTCATGGCGGGCGAGGAAGAACTGGTCGTCGGCCTTCTGCTCGACGGACAGCGTCACCGGTGCCGAAAAACCGCGGTTGAGCGACACCGCCGGGCGTTCGGCAACACCTGAGAACCGCACCATGTGGCGGCGCTTGCGGACATGGATGACGCCGTCCTCGACGCTGGCGCCCTCGACGCCGCTGTAGTCGACCGGCTGGCCACCGGCGCCGATCAGGCCGAAGGCGAGCGGGATGTGCATCAGCCGCTTGCGGCTCTCGGAAGGTGTCGGCGGCACCGACTGCTCGATTTCGAGCATGAACTCCTGCGACGCCGGATTGTGCGTCGAACTTATGGTCAAATTGGGCGTTCCCGCCTGGTGATACCAGAGCGCGAACTGCGACAGGTCGCGGCCGGACGCGTCCTCGAACACCTTGATGAAATCCTCGATCGTCGCCGCGTCGCCGTCGTGCCGCTCGAAATAGAGGTCCATGCCGGCACGAAAGGCATCAGGCCCGAGAATGGTGCGGATCATGCGCACCACTTCGGAGCCTTTCTCATAGACAGTGGCCGTGTAGAAATTGTTGATCTCGCGGTAGCGGCGTGGCCGCACCGGATGCGCCAGCGGGCCCTGGTCCTCGGGAAACTGGTGGGAGCGCAGCGTGCGCACTTCGGCGATCCGCTTGACCGCGCGCGAGCGCTGATCAGCGGAGAATTCGTGGTCGCGGAAAACCGTCAGCCCTTCCTTCAGGCAGAGCTGGAACCAGTCGCGGCAAGTGATTCTGTTGCCTGTCCAATTGTGAAAATACTCATGCGCGATGATCGCCTCGATATTGGCGAAATCGGCGTCGGCCGCTGTCTCCTGATCGGCCAGCACATATTTGTCGTTGAAGATGTTGAGGCCCTTGTTCTCCATCGCGCCCATGTTGAAGTCGGACACGGCGACGATGTTGAAGACGTCGAGGTCGTATTCGCGGCCGAACGCATCTTCGTCCCATTTCATCGACCGCTTCAGGGCGTCCATCGCGTAGCCGGCCAGCTTTTCCTTGCCGGGCTCGACATAGATGCCGAGCTCGACCATGCGGCCGGAAAGGGTGACGAAACTGTCGGCGACTTTGCCGAGATTGCCCGCCACCAGCGCGAACAGATAGGACGGCTTGGGGAAGGGGTCGTGCCATCTAGCAAAGTGCCAGCCATCGCYGATGTCACCCTTGTCGACCAGGTTGCCGTTGGACAAAAGCAGCGGCGCCTCGTCGCGCAGGGCTTCGATGCGCACCGTGTAGACAGACAGGATGTCGGGGCGATCGAGGAAATAGGTGATGCGGCGAAAGCCCTCGGCCTCGCATTGCGTACAGTAGACATTGCTCGAGCGGTAAAGGCCCATGAGCGCTTCGTTGCCCACCGGCGCCAATTCGGTCTCGATGAGCAGCTGGAAGCGCCGCGCGGCCGGCGGCTCGAGGATGGTCAGCTGGTCTGGCGTCACCAGAATATCGGCCGGTTTCGCTTTCTTGCCGCCGATTTCGATGCGCTTGAGCGTCAGCCCGTCGCCGTCGAGCACCAGTGGAGCCGACGCGGATACGCCGTCACGGCGCTCGACCGTGAGCACGGCGGTGACGCGCGTTGCGTCTGGCGAAAGGCGGAAGGTGAGGCTGGTTTGCGGAATGAGGTAATCATTGGGGCGGTAGTCTTCGAGCTTGAAGACCTGGCCGGTGTCCGTGCGCATTCCGTGGGTTTTCCTGTCGATTGCCTTGGCGGCGGATTGTTTCCGCTGGTCCAAGAAATTTGAAGTCCGCGCTCTTTACACGAAACAGCCCCTCGACAAAACTGAGACGGCGCCTATTTCAGGCGTTCCTCCTCCCATTCATCATCACGAGGCCTCCATGACCGTCGTCACGCCGAAATTCGGGATGGGCGCATCCGTGCTGCGGCGCGAGGATGCTGCCTTCATCCAGGGCCAGGGCCGCTACACCGACGACATCCAGCCGGCTGGCGTCCTGCATGGCTATGTCTTGCGCTCGCCGGTCGCCAAGGCCAGCTTCACCATCGGTTCGACCGAGGCGGCGAAGGCAGCACCAGGCGTGCATCTGGTCCTGACCGGCAAGGACCTTGCCCATCTCGGCGATCTCAAGTCCGGCGTCATGCAGCAACAGCCGGACGGCACCAAGGCGCCGACCCGCGACATTCCGGTCCTGTGCCGTGATCGCGTCAACTATGTCGGCGACGCCGTTGCCTTCGTCGTCGCCGACAGCCGCGCCTTGGCGCAGGATGCCGCCGAACTGATCGACGTCGACTATGACAGCGAAGATGCGGCGTCCGGAACGGCGACGGCGCTCGCCGAAGGCACGCCGCTGGTCTGGCCGGAACTCGGCTCGAATCGGGCCTTCTCCTACCATACGGGCGACAGGAAAAAGACGGACGCGGCTTTCGCCAGGGCCGCCCATGTCACCCGCATCGAATTCGTCAACAACCGGCTGGTCTGCAACTACATGGAGCCGCGCTCGGCGATCGGCGAGTGGAACGTTGAGGAGAACCGCTTCGTGCTGACCACGGGGTCGCAGGGCGTGCATTCCATGCAGTACATCCTGGCCAGCCTGTTCAAGATCAAGAAGGACCAGCTGCGTGTCATCACGCCGGATGTCGGCGGCGGTTTCGGGCCGAAGAGCTTCGTCTACCGCGAATATCCGCTGGTGCTCGAGGCGGCGAAGCGGCTTGGCCGTCCGGTGAAATGGGCGGGCGACCGCACCGAACACTTCCTGACCGACGCGCAAGGCCGCGACAATGTCGTGAAGGCCGAGATGGCTCTGGACAAGGATGGCCGCTTCCTTGGCATGAAGGTGGACCTGCTCGCCAATATGGGCGCCTATGTCTCGCAATACGGTCCCTACATTCCCTATATCGGCGTCACCATGTCGACCGGCGTCTACGACATCCAGGCGCTCGACGTGTCGGTCACCGGCCTCTACACCAACACCTGCCCGGTCGATGCCTATCGCGGCGCCGGTCGCCCGGAAGCGGCGTTCCTGCTGGAAAAGCTCGTCGACGCCTGCGCCCACGATCTGGGTCTGCCCGTCGAAGAAATCCGGCGCCGCAATTTCATCCGGCCCGAGCAATTTCCCTACCGCACGCAGACCGGCCGCCTCTACGACACTGGCGAGTTTGAAGGCCATATGACCCGCGCCATCGAACAGGCGGAATGGAAGGCCTTTCCGCAGCGGCTCGAACAGTCGAAAGCAGGTGGAAAGATCCGCGGCCTCGGCATGGCGACCTATATCGAGGCCTGCGCCTTTCCGGGGTCGGAACCGGCGTTTGTCGAACTCAACGGCGACGGCACGGTGACGTTGAAGATCGGCACCCAGACCAACGGGCAGGGGCATGCCACCGCCTACGCGCAGTTCCTGTCGGAAAAGCTCAATCTCGACATCGACAAGATCCATGTCCGCCAGGGTGATACCGATGAGCTGAAGGCTGGCGGCGGCACTGGCGGCTCGCGCTCCATTCCGCTCGGCGGCGTTTCGGCGTCGCGCGCCGGGGAGGATCTGGCCAACAAGATCAAGCGCATCGCCGCCGATGAGCTGGAGGCCTCGGCCGGCGACATCGAATTGTCGGACGGCGTTGCCCGCATCGTCGGCACCGACCGTACGATCGATTTTTCCGCCATCGCCAAGGCCGCCAGGACGCCGGATGATCTCAAGGGGTTCGGCGAGTTCGTGCAGGACGAGTGCACCTATCCCAACGGTACCCATATCTGCGAGGTCGAGATCGACCCCGAGACCGGCACCACCGACATCGTCCGCTACACCATAGTCGACGATTTCGGCGTCACCGTGAATCCGATCCTGCTCGCCGGTCAGGTGCATGGCGGCGTCGTGCAAGGCATTGGCCAGGCGCTGACCGAGGACACCATCTATGGCGAGGATGGACAGCTCTTGACGGCGAGCTTCATGGACTACGCCATGCCGCGCGCCGACAATTTCCCATTCTTCCATTTCGAGACCCGCAACGTGCCTTCGACGACCAATGCGCTGGGCATCAAGGGGGCAGGCGAAGCCGGCACCATCGGCTCGACGCCGGCAGCACTCAATGCGGTGACGGACGCGCTCTGGCGCGCCTACGGTGTCAAGCACATCGACATGCCGGCGACGCCAGCGCGCATCTGGGCAACGATCCGGGGAGCGGCTAGACCATGATCCCGAAAAGTGGGAACCGGTTTTCGGAAAAGATTATGGTCAGGCAAGAAAACAGAGATCCATTCCGATCATATCGGGGTGGATCAGACTCGTGACAGCAAAACCAGGTCAGGCCGTAGCAGCCAGCGACCATCCCGTCGGGCACAGCACGCTCACCGGCATCACGCTCAAGATCGTTTCGGTGGCGGTCTTCGTCGGCATGTCGACCTGCATCAAGGCGGCGGGCACCGTGCCGGCGGGCCAGATCGTCTTCTTCCGCTCCTTCTTCGCCATCTTTCCGATCATTGCCTTTCTCGCCTTCAAGGGAAAACTCGCCACTGCGTTTTCGACCAAGCGCCCGCTCAATCACATTGCGCGCGGTGTCGTCGGCGTCTGCGCCATGGGACTTGGCTTTTTCGCGCTGACGCGGCTGCCGCTGCCGGAGGCGATCACGCTGAACTATGCGCAGCCGCTTCTGGTGGTGGTGTTCAGCTCGATCTTCCTCGGCGAAGCCATCCGCGTCTATCGCTGGAGCGCGGTCGCCGTCGGCCTGGTCGGCGTGTTGATCATCTCCTGGCCGGAATTGACGCTGCTGAGTTCCGACGAGGCGCTCGACGACCAGGAAGTGCTCGGCGTCATTGCCGCTCTTGTCGCGGCGGCGATCTCGGCCGTCGCCATGCTGCTGGTGCGCAATCTCGTGCAAAGCGAGCGCACCGCGACCATCGTGCTGTGGTTTTCGGTGACGGCGAGCGTCATGGCGCTGCTCTCGCTGCCGTTCGGCTGGCAGGCGCTGACGCCGCTCCAGGCGGCTCTTCTGGTTGCTGCCGGGTTCTGCGGCGGCCTCGGCCAAATCCTGATGACTTCGGCCTATCGCCATGCCGAAGCCTCGGTCGTGGCGCCCTTCGAATACACCTCGATGATCCTTGGCGTCGTCGTCGGTTATCTCGTCTTTGGCGACGTTGCCACGCTCAACATGCTTGTCGGTGGCGTGATCGTCATTGCCGCTGGGATCTTCATCATCTGGCGCGAGCGCCAGCTTGGTCTGCAGCGCACCCGCACGCGAAGGGCGACTCTGCCTCAGGGGTGAGGAGAGGTCCGCATAGCGGACGGAAAGCCAATTGCTTGGCTTTCCGAACGACCAGCGCCCGGAGCGATAGCGAAGGGCCGGGTCAGGCTTCCCTGCTACGATCGTTCGGCCCGCTCCTTCGCCAGTCGCACCAGCACCGTCCTCGTCTGTTCGTCGGCCGGGAAAAACGATTCGATCGCCAGTTCCGACAGCGTCACGTCGAGCGGCGTCCCGAACACTGTGATGGTGCTGATGAACGACAGCACCTGATCGCCATGCGCCAGCCTGAGCGGGTGCACTATGGCATTCGGCTCGACCGGCGCCGGCCGGCTGCCGTTCAAGCCGGACGGATAAGTCCGCAGTTCGCGCTCCAGGTCGATCAGCACCGGGTCGCCGCTGGCGTCGTTCTGGTGTTTGAGGCGCTCGAGCAGGTGCGTGCGCCATTCCTTGAGATTGACGATGCGCGGTGCGATGCCGCCCGGATGCAGGCTGAGCCGAAGCACGTTGACCGGCGGTGTCAGCAGCGAAGCCTCGCTGACATCGGCAAGGAAGGGAGCGATGGCGGCATTCGCCGAAACCAGGTTCCAGTGCCGGTCGACGGCGAGCGCCGGGAAGGGCTCGTGTCCCTTGAGCACGATCTCGACGGCCGCCATTGCCGGCGCCAGCGTCGTGTCGCTGAGCGACCGCTCGCCGAAGCTCGGCGCAAAGCCCGCGGCAAGCAGCAACTGGTTGCGCTGCCGGAGCGGGATCGACAATTGCTCGGCCAGATGCAGCACCATGTCGCGCGAGGGCGCGGCACGCCCGCTCTCGACGAAGCTCAGATGGCGCTGCGAGATTTCGGCTTCCATGGCGAGGTCGAGCTGGCTCATGCGACGGCGGGTGCGCCATTCCCGAATGAGGCTGCCGGCGGAATTTTGAAGTGGTGTCATAGGGGCATGGTTAGTGCGGCGAACGGCGCTTTTCAATTACCTGCGAGGTCATGGTTCTGTCCTTCTCCCCTTGTGGGAGAAGGTGGCCGAGCGGAGCTCGGTCGGATGAGGGTGTTGGCAGGATCGCTACTTTGAAGACCAAACACACAGAATCATTAGATTTTTTTACGCCGCGCTTCGTCCAGCACCCCTCATCCGTCTCGGCGCTGCGCGCCGATCCACCTTCTCCCACAAGGGGAGAAGGGAAGGGCGCCAGGCCCTCAACCAATCGCCCGCAGCTTCGCCTTCACTTCGAGAAAATCCCGCCACGCCAGCTTCTTGTGCGCCGGGGCCCGCAGGAGATACGCCGGGTGCAGGGTTGGCATGGCCGGGATGGCGATGCCGGAAGCTGTCGTGTGGACGCGCCAGTTGCCGCGCAGCCGCAAGATGCCTTCCGAAGTGTTGAGCAAGGTCTTGGCTGACGGGCCGCCGAGATTGATCAGCACCTTCGGATTGACCAGCTCGATCTGCCGCTCGATGAACGGCCGGCAGATTTCGGTCTCATGCGGCGTCGGCGTGCGATTGCCCGGCGGCCGCCACGGAATGACGTTGGCGATATAGACCGACGTGCGGTCGAGGCCGATCGCCGCCAGCATTTGGTCGAGCAGCCGGCCCGAGCGACCGACGAAGGGCAGGCCCTCGATGTCCTCGTCGCGGCCGGGGGCTTCGCCCACCAGCATGACGGCGGCCTCCGGGTTGCCGTCGGCGAACACCAGGTTCTTGGCGGTGGCCTTCAGATTGCAGCCGTCGAAGGCCACCATGTGCTGGCGAAGCTCGTCCAGGGTCGTTGCCGTCGTTGCCAGGTGGCGCGCCAGCGCCGCCTGCGCCTCGTCGGGAACCGCAGCGGTTATCGACGGTGCACGCGCCACGGGCGGAAGATTTGCTCTGTCGGCCGGCTCGGGGCGCGACGCGTTCGTCGAACCAGGTGGCGCAACGGCGTCGGTGGACGGCGCCACCGGCCGCTCCGCCGGTTTGGGCGCCTCTGCGAACCGGTTCACCGGCTGGTCTTCAAGCGCCTCGTCGACACCGGCGCTGGCATAAAAGGCCAGCAGGTCGGCAAGGTCCTGTCTGTTGTTTGGGGAAGCGGCAGTCATGGCGGCACATTCGTCCGCATGACGGGAATTTGCAAGGCTGGCCGCTTGCTCTAGCCCGTCGGTATGCGTGGGTCCTGCACCAGATAGAAGGTCCAGCGCGGCGTATAGTCGGTCATCAGGAATTCGAACCTGGCGGTTTTCAGCGGGTCGACTTTACCGTTCTTGAACAGCAGGCGGTCATAGGGTTCGAAATCGCGGTCGAAATCGGCGAAACTGCTCGACCAGATATTGTCGGGTGTCTTGTTGCGCTGGTCGAACGAAAGTCCGTCGCCGAACACGCTTGGCTGGTTCAGGATTTCCTGCAGCTCGAACTGGAATTCAACCCAGGCCTGGCCGCTGTTGTTGAGCACGTCGATGCGCATATACATGACGCCATTGGCGAATTCGCCGGCCTTGCCGAAGGCCTGGATCGGCTTTGTCGTGCGGATGGTGAGCGTTACCGGCGTTGACGAATTCAGCTCTTCGGTGATGACCAGCGGATCGTCCTTGGTGCCGATGCCCGAAGCGCCGGTGATGTGGAAGCCGCCGAGCTCGTCGGAGAAAGAGTAGGCGCCCGTCGCCCAGACTTTCACCTCGTCCGCGGCGACGTGACCCGGTGCCAGCATCGGAAGGGCCAAAAGAAGCGCCCGGCAGGCCCGGCCGGGCGTCGATGGAAAGCGCGTCGATGAAAAGCCGCCTGGCCCAGGAATGCGCATGGCACGAAGTATGGCCGATAAGCGAGCCGTCAAACAATTAAAAACGTAAGCGCAGACGGCTCTGCAAGACGAAAACAGCCACTAGGCCCACGCGATGCGCGACTTTTTGGCCAAAACGGCATTGTCACGTATGCGCCGGTTTCCTGTCGCCAATTGATGCGCTATGCAGCGCGGGAGCCAGCAAGATACCCGAATGGGATAAGCCAGTGCGGAGGGGTAGATGAGCGACATCGAACGCGAAAGCATGGAATTCGACGTGGTCATTGTCGGCGCCGGCCCGGCCGGCCTTGCCGCCGCCATCCGCCTCAAGCAGGTCAATCCCGAACTCTCGGTCGTCGTCCTGGAAAAGGGCGGCGAGGTCGGCGCCCATATCCTCTCCGGCGCCGTCGTCGATCCGATCGGCATCGACCGGCTGCTGCCGGGCTGGCGCGACGAGGAAGGCCATCCTTTCAAGACGCCGGTGACCGACGATCATTTCCTGGTGCTTGGTCCGGCCGGCTCGTTCCGTCTGCCCAATATCCTGATGCCGCCGCTTATGAACAATCACGGCAACTACATCGTTTCGCTGGGCAATGTCTGCCGCTGGTTGGCGACCAAGGCCGAGGCGCTTGGCGTCGAGATCTATCCAGGCTTTGCCGCGGCCGGCTTGCTCTACAATGAGGAAGGCGCCGTCACCGGCGTCGTCACCGGCGACATGGGCGTTGAGAAGGACGGTACGCACGGCCCGGGCTTTGCGCCTGGCATGGCGCTGATGGGCAAATATGTGCTGATCGGCGAGGGCGCGCGCGGTTCGCTCGCCAAGCAGCTGATCGCGAAATACAAGCTGTCCGATGGCCGCGAGCCCGGCAAATACGGCATCGGCCTCAAGGAACTCTGGCAGGTCAAGCCGGAGAACCACCGGCCGGGGCTGGTCCAGCATTCCTTCGGCTGGCCGCTCGACATGAAGACCGGCGGTGGCTCGTTCCTCTACCATCTCGAGGACAACCAGGTGGCGGTCGGCTTCGTCCTCCACCTCAATTACAAGAACCCCTGGCTGTCGCCGTTCGAGGAATTCCAGCGTTTCAAGACGCATCCGGCGATCAGAGGCACCTTCGAGGGTGCCAAGCGCCTCGGCTATGGCGCGCGCGCCATCACCGAAGGTGGCTGGCAGTCGGTGCCGAAACTGTCGTTCCCCGGTGGCGCGCTGATGGGCTGCGCGGCCGGTTTCGTCAACGTGCCGCGCATCAAGGGCTCGCACAATGCGGTGCTGTCCGGCATGCTGGCGGCCGAACATGTCGCCGAGGCGATCGGAGCCGGTCGCGCCAATGACGAGATCTCCTCCTACGAAGCGGCCTGGCGGGCGACCGACATTGGCAAGGACCTGAAGAAGGTGCGCAATGTCAAACCGCTATGGTCGCGCTTTGGCACCATCGTCGGCGTCGGTCTCGGCGGCCTCGATATGTGGCTGAACACGCTGTTCGGCGTCTCGCCCTTCGGCACGCTGAAGCATGGCAAGGCCGACTTTGCGACGCTTGAGCCTGCCGCCCAGCACCAGAAGATCGCCTATCCGAAGCCCGACGGCGTGCTGACCTTCGACCGCTTGTCCTCGGTGTTCCTGTCGAACACCAATCACGACGAAAACGAGCCGGTGCATCTGCTGGTCGGCGACATGGCCCTGCAGCAGCGCTCCGAACACGATGTCTTTGCCGGACCCTCGACGCGCTATTGTCCGGCCGGCGTTTATGAGTGGGTAGACAAGGATGGCAACGCCGCCGCCGATCCGGCGGCGAAGGATGTGCGCTTCGTTATCAACGCGCAGAACTGCGTCCACTGCAAGACCTGCGACATCAAGGATCCGAACCAGAACATCAACTGGGTCCCGCCACAGGGCGGCGAGGGCCCGGTCTACCAAGGCATGTGAGACCCGCGCCGGCGGCACTCTGCCGCCAGTCAACTCGTCGTCGTTGGAAAGGAGCCGGATATGCGCTTGCTCATTCTTTCAGGTCTGGCGATCGTCGGCGCCTTGTGCGGTTCCGCGACGGCTGCATCGGCAGGCGTAAAAATCCTGGTCAAGACGCAGACATACGACATCTCCGGCAAGACCGGAGAGGCTCTGATCGAGTCCATGGACCGCAACGGGCCGAGGCATGGCTTCATGGCTCGCGCCATCGCACAGACCAGCTATACAAAGGCTTGGGAGTTCGACCTTGTTGAGGTCAAGGGCACCTGCCGCATCGGGCAAGTCAACGGAACGCTCAACCTGAATTTTACCTACCCCCGTGTCGCGTCCGCCCTCCCGCCGGCCCTCGACAAGCGCTGGGCGCGTTTCTTCGCCGGCGTTCGCACGCATGAGGAGACCCATGGCGACATTGCCAGGCAGATGATGCGTGCGACCGAGAAGTCGCTCAGGGGCCTGACAGTCCCCAATGACTCCCAGTGTTCCAAGGCACGGCGTGAGGCGCGGCGGCGGATCGACGCGGTTTTTGTCGACTATGAAGCCAGGCAGAATGCCTTCGACGCGCGCGAACACCGGGAAGGCGGTCACGTGGAATATCTGGTCGAGGCCCTGGAGCGGCCTTAGAGCCGGATGGTTTCAGGTCGAATCGACCTGAAACCTGAATCCGCCTCTAACTCAAAGAGATAGAGCATGATGTCGTCCGAAAACCGCTTCACACTTTTCGGCATCATGCTCTAGGGCCAAAAACTCACTCAAATTGGCTGCCCGATCGACGGGAACGAGCACAGAGCGCCAAGCTTGACAGTCAAATGGTCCGTTCCATCAGGACGGACTGCAACATCGGCCCGGGGCCAATGCGCACTTCGATCCGCCCTACCGAGCTGAAGCCCAAGGCTGCATAGAACCCCTCTGCGTTGAGGCTTGACTGGCATTCGAAGCGGCGCACACCGGACGAGCGTGCATCTTCTTCGCAACGCCGGTAAAGCTGGCGCCCGATCCCGCGGCCCAGCCATTCGGGACGAGTGGCGAAATGTCGGATGTGCGCGAGTTCGGGCTTCACCTCGGAGCTTCCCGGACGTTCCCGGGACCAACCGCCGCAGCCGGCGGCAAAGCCATCTTCATTGACCGCGAGATAGTAGGTGCCAGCCGAAAGCAGCGCAGGGTTTGCGCGAGTGATCAAAGGCAGCGCAGCTTCAAGAGTGGTCTGATCGTATGCCGTGCGCATCAGGCCGGGGTATGAAGCGAGAAGCAACTCGCTTACCCCAGGCTCGTCCTCTGGCGTGGCGGGTCTGACGATGAAGGTGGGGGACATGCACAGCACCCCGTATGTTGAACGGGCCGACCTTCGGCGGACCATCGAGCCATGTCAAATCGAACACGCCAAGGGTCCAAACTCTGACCGTAGGGCATGATCCCAAAAAGTGGAATCCGGTTGTCGGAAGGACCATTTTCAAACGGCCTCTAACCCCGATATCCGTTTTGCGAATTTCCGGCCGATATCAGCGACACAGTCGCGGTCTCGCGTTCGTCGGTCGGCTTCTGCTCGTTCAGCCTGAGCGAGAACTCGACCAGCACCGGCAGATGGTCGGAGCCGGTTTCTTCCAGCCGTGTCGCGGAATGAATGGTCACCCCGCCCTTGCTGAAAACCTGGTCGATCGGCAGGCCGGCGAAACGCCGCAGGAAGTCCGGCAGCTTGATGTATGTCCAGGTCGGTCCGGCGGATGGCATGACGGTCAGCCCGCCGAGCGCGGCGACGCGGCGCACTGCGGCGCTCCATGGCACGGCGTTGCAGTCGCCCGCCATGATGGCTGTCTCGCCGAGCGATGAGAGCGATTCGGTAAGCTCACCGATCTGCCAGTGCTGCTCGCGTGGCCAAGGCCAGCTGAGATGGATCGCCGCGACATCGACGCCAATGCCGCCGAAGTCGACGGTCGCTGTCGCCATGGCGCCGCGCCGTTCGCAATGCGGTTCGGTGCCGGCGGCAAAGGGCCGCCGCGAGAGCAACGCGACGCCGAATATGCCGTTGGGGTAGGGGCAGAGGATCCGGTATGGATAGGCGCTGCTGATATAGCCAAGCTCGGTCGTCCACATCGCGGACACCTCGTCGAGGGTGATCACGTCGGGATTGGTCCGGCCGATCAGCGACAGCACCTTCTTCGGCGTTGGATTGTCGTAGCGCAGGTTCATCTGCAGCAGCTTGTAGACCATCTGGCCAGCCGGCTTGGCGACCGCTTCCACAGGCCACAGCTGCGGCAGCGCGCTGATTGTCGTGGCAAAGGCCGCCACGGCAAAGAGCAACGCAGCGGCGGCTTGCAGGCGAAATGTCGTGGCCAGCAGCGGCAGCGCGCAAAGCGCCATCAGCACGGCAAGATGAACGCGGAAATGCGAGAAGGAATCGAAGGCCGGGTGCAAGGCGCCGAAGAACCCGGCGACCAGGGCAACCGAGAACATCATCATCGCGATGAATGCCAGTGAAGCTGCCATGTCTCGACTGCGTCTCATCGGCTCAGGTCTGCACGGGTTGCCAACTATGATGCTGCACGGTTATCGGCAAAAATGCGGCCCAATCAAGATGACTGGATGCCCAATGCATGTCGCCCAAAAGTGCCTAGTGGTTTCAACGAGACACGCTCTAGGCGATGCGCGATCGGCCTATTGGAACGCCGTCTCCGAAAAACTTCTCAGCTTGCGGGAATGCAGCCGCTCCATAGGCATTTCCGCGAGTTTCTCCATAGCCCGGATGCCGATGGTCAGGTGCTGCGCCACCTGCCGCTTGTAGAACTCGGTCGCCATGCCGGGCAGCTTCAATTCGCCATGCAGGGGTTTGTCCGAAACGCACAGCAGCGTGCCGTAGGGCACGCGGAAGCGGAAGCCGTTGGCCGCGATGGTCGCCGATTCCATATCGAGCGCGATGGCGCGCGACTGCGACAGACGCTGCACCGGTCCGCGCTGGTCACGCAGCTCCCAGTTGCGGTTGTCGATGGTGGCGACGGTACCGGTGCGCATGATGCGCTTGAGGTCATAGCCAGACAGGCCGGTGACTTCGGCAACCGCCTCCTGCAGCGCAACCTGGATCTCGGCCAGCGGCGGGATCGGCACCCAGACCGGAAGATCGTCGTCGAGAACGTGATCCTCGCGCACATAGGCATGCGCCAGCACATAGTCGCCAAGCGCCTGGGTGTTGCGCAGCCCGGCGCAGTGGCCAAGCATGACCCAGGCATGCGGCCTCAGCACCGCGATATGGTCGGTAATCGTCTTGGCGTTGGAAGGCCCGACGCCGATATTGACCATGGTGATGCCGCCATGGTTCGGCTTCTTCAGATGATAGGCCGGCATCTGCGGCAGACGTGGCGGCGCAACCCCTTCGCTGGGTGCGCTTTGCCCGCCCTTGGTGATGACATTGCCCGGCTCGACGAATTCGCTATATCCGCCGCCGCCGCCGGCCATCAGGTCGCGCGCCCGGGCAACGAACTCGTCGATGTAGAACTGGTAATTGGTGAACAGCACGAAGTTCTGGAAATGCTGCGGCGTGGTCGCCGTATAGTGCGACAGGCGGTGCAGCGAATAGTCGATGCGCTGCGCCGTGAAGGGCGCCAATGGCCGTGGTTCGCCGAAGGCCACTTCGAATGTGCCGTTGGCGATCTGGTCGTCGGTGCCGTCGAGGTCCGGTACGTCGAACAGGTCGCGGATCGGCCGCTTGATGCGCTCGGCGGCAGAGCCGTCGACATGGGTGCCTTCGAGAAAGGCGAAGTGCAGCGGAATAGGGGTAGTCGATTCCGACACGGTGACCGCGACACCATGGTTGCGCATGATCAGGCGCAACTGCTCGATCAGGTAGCTCTCGAACAGGCCCGGCTGGGTGACGGTGGTCGAAAAATGTCCCGGCGTCGGCATATGGCCGTAGGCCTGGCGCGAGTCGATCTGGGTGAACGAATTGGTGGTGACGCCGATCTCCGGGTAGAAGGCGCGGTAGCGCTTGCTATTGTCGCCACCCGCTGCCGCCAGCGCCGCAAAGGAATCGCGAAGGAACTTGGTGTTGCGGTCGTACAACGCCTGCAGTGCGGCGACGGCCTTTTTGGGGCTATCAAAGCTTTGCCGGCCAAAAGGCTCCGGCATGACGACCGATTCGATGGCTTGTGGGTAGATTCGCTTTTCCATGGCTCAATATAGAGACTTGGATCGGCACTTGGGAGGGGTGTCGCGACCGAAGGCGGCCAAAGCGTCCTTTTTCTTCAACCGCGCTGCAGGCTGACCAGGAGCACGAAGCCAACGCCTGACTTCCTCAAGGCTGGCGCTTCGATCGTCGAGCCGGCATCGGCGCGCATCATCGGCACAGCCAGAACCGGAGCAGCCAGAACCATCAGGATAAGCGCCGCCCGCGGCAGAAGCCGAAGGGTCTTGAGAGTGTTGGCGGCGATGCGGTTCATGGTGTTCTGCTTTTCTTTTCGAGGTCTTGGTTTCTTTGTTCAGTTGCGAAGGTGGGTGGGGCAGGCGAGGCGACAGGTCCTGGAACTGGCTTCGTCCCAGGCGCGGGCCGGACGGCCCGTTTCGGCGACGAGGATGGCGAAGAACATTCCAAACAGGCTCATCAGCAGGCAGACGATGGTGAAGCGGCGAGCAAGCATTGGGTCGTGTCTCCTTCAACACGCAGGAGAATGCCCGAGCGCGACTGAACCGGCTCTGATGCCGGCGTTCATCTGCGGTTCAAATTGGTTGATCGGATTTTGGCGGTGCCGGCGTCAGGCTGGCCGGCGCAGTGTTAGTCGAACCAGGCACGAGCTCCTCGCGCCTGGACAAATAAAAACGGGGCCTATCGAGGCCCCGTTTTCATGTCGTGAGGATGCGGTCGATCAGAGCTTGTGCCAGGTCTGGCTCTTGCAGATCAGTCCGCCAAGCACGCAGCCGCTCATCTTGAGCGAGGTGCCCGACAATGTCGCCTTGCCTGAATAGGTCTTGTCGTTTGCCGGATCGGTGATGTTGCCGGCATATTTGTTGTCGCCGGCGGCCTTGAGCGAGCCGATGGTCTTGCCGGCAAATTTGCCGGACTTGAGCGTGATGGAAAACGTGTCGCTGCCCGCGATGGCTGCGGTATCTCCCGCCTGTGTCTTCCAATTGCCTTCGATAGGATCGGCGCACGCCGCACCCGCCATGATCAATGTGGCCGCCAGGGCCAGGCTCACTTTTCGAAACATGGTCTTCCTCCCTTTGGATATCCGGCCGACGCTCCGCCCTCGCCGGTCTGCCGCTTACGCAAACGTAAGCTAATCCAGCTCCCGGCAAAACAAAAGTGGTGCCGCCGCGTAAGATTCCGGGATTCTGAAGGCGCCCACGCGGGCCGCACGGGCAAGAAAGGAAAGCATCCGCGGATCGTGTTTGTTTCCCGTGGTTAGCGGAGTGTTGATCCCGGCCACAAAAATTTTCGTCGAATTTGAAGAAAACCGGCCCGATTGCTGGTTTTGTATCCTTAATGAATTTCCGCGTTTACCTCTTGTTTTAGCTTTGTTTTCCTCAAATTAAGCACGCCATTTAACGACGGATTCAAGCCTCCACTGCATTCTCGAAAGCATCGGAAGAGCAGCCCGCAAGGACAAACGAAGGCAGCTCTCGGGAGCCAGACAGGGCCAAGAACAGGGGATTGAAATGGCACGTTTTGAAATGCTTGAAGCAGGCTTCGGCGCCATGGGGGCAACTGCCCAGGCCGACATTCTTTTCGAACTGGGCATGATGTATGCGACCGGCCGCGATTGCGAGACCGATGTCGTTGCCGCCCACAAATGGTTCAACATCGCCGCGATCAAGGGTTCGGCCCGCGCTGCGGAACTGCGCTCCGAACTGTCGGCGGCGATGTCGAAGGTCGAGATCGCCAAGGCGCTTCGCGAAGCCCGCGAATGGATGACCATGCACTGATATCCGCCGACCGCGGATAGACCTATCCAAGACAGGGAAGCCCGGGATCAAGACCGCACAGACGGCCAGACCCGGCGGAATGGAAGGCCCCGCAAGACGGTCGACGACCTGGAGCATGGTTTCGGAACCAGGCTCAAACAAGAGATAAGAAGAACGCGGCAGGCCGGCGAGGCTCAGTCGCGCGATGCGGGGAAGGCGAGCGGGATTTCGGGGCGCGGGGGCGCTTGGGGCCGCTTGACGAGCAAAAAGCCACGACCGGCCGAAACAAGGCTGGCGTGGCTTTTTTGCGTGGATGACGTCTTGCAGGCCCAATCGAGTGCTGCCGATGCGCCTAGACAGGCCCGGTGAAGGATGAAATTGTCCCGCCTCTCTGGAAGAAGCGCGGCCGGGCGGCCGCGCGTGAGTGGAGGAGTTCTATCACCATGAAAAAAATGAGTATTTTGAGCGCGGCCGTTTTTGGCCTGATGATGAGTGCGCCGGTCGCATTCGCCGACGACCTCACCTTTGCGGTGGTCGGTCCGATGACCGGACAACTCGCCACCATCGGCGATCAGTTCAAGCAGGGCGCACAGGCCGCTGCTGACGCGATCAATGCGGCGGGTGGTGTCGACGGTCGCCAGATCAAGCTGAGTATCCAGGACGACCAGTGCGATCCCAAGCAGGCCGTGTCGGTCGCCAACCGCATCGTCGCCGATGGCGTCAAGTTCGTCGATGGCCATGCCTGTTCGGGTTCGAGCATCCCGGCCTCTGCCGTCTATGCCGAAGCCGGCGCCCTGATGATGAGCCCGGCCTCGTCAAACCCGGTGCTGACCGACGCGGCGGCCAAGGCCGGCTGGCCGACGATCATGCGCCTTTATACTCGTGACGATGCGCAGGGTGCCTTCATAGGTCCATGGATCGCCAAGAAGTTTGCCGGCAAGAACGTCGTCGTCCTGCACGACAAGAGCGCCTACGGACAGGGCGTGGCTGACGCCGTCAGGGCAACCATGAATGCCGGTGGCCTCAAAGAGGTGTATTATGACGGCATCAATGCCGGCGAGAAGGACTATTCGGCTCTCGTCACCAAGCTCAAGGATCTGAAGGCGGACGTCGTCTATTTCGGCGGTTATCATCCTGAAGCCGGTCTGATCCTGCGCCAGTCGGCGGAACAGAACCTGAAGTTCCAGCTGATCATGCCGGACTCCATCGCTTCGCCGGAATTCTGGCAGGTTGCCGGCCCGGCCGGCGAGGGCACCATGTTCGTCTTCCCGTCGGATCCACAGGCAAAGCCTGAAGCCAAGGCAGCCGTCGAGAAGATTAAGGCCGGCGGCTTCGTGCCGGAAGGCTTCACGCTGTTCTCCTACGCGGTGGTCCAGGCTTTCGCCGAAGGCGTCAAGCGCGCCGGCAGCGACGATCCGGGCAAGGTTGCCGAAGCGTTGAAGAACGGCACGCCGATCAGCACCGTTGTCGGCAACGTCACCTTCGACGAGAAGGGCGACCTCAAGAACGCCAGCTATGACATCAACCAGTGGCATGACGGCAAGTACGCGCCGATTGCGCAGTAGTCGTCGCCTGGCGACCACATAGCATAAGGAAATGGCCGGTTCGTCCCGGCCATTTTTCTTTGTAATTAGTCGTCCGCTTTCGACTGTCAGCTTGCGGCTGCGGTCGGGGCGCTCTGGTCCTCGACGAACCGCACTAGCACCGTCCCATCGGTGACCTGCGCGCCTTCGGTGGCAATCTCGGCGATCACCCCGTCATGCGGCGCGGCGATGGTGTGCTCCATCTTCATCGCTTCAAGGATCAGCAGCGGCTGGCCCTTGATCACCGCATCGCCTTTGGCCGCGCGCACCAGCTTGACCAGCCCCGGCATCGGCGCGCGCAGGCTGCCGGCGCCTGCCGCCGCCTCATCCGCCCGCGCCAGCGGGTCCGGCACAGTGAAGGTATAGCCAACGGCGCCTTCGAACACCGTGATATGGCCGGGCCAGCGGGCGAGGCGTGGCGTGGCGCGAAAATCATGCGCGTTGGCGTTGTCGTAGGGCTCGTCCAGCGCCACCTGGAACCGCCCGTCCGGTCGCATCGAAACCCTTGCCGCGATATCGATTTCGCCGAACTTCAGCCGTGTGCGGCGGGCCACGCTGTGGAAATGCGCGTAGCCGGCAAGCGACGACCAGGGGTCGCTCGACGCCGGCAATGCGCCGGCACCCGAAGCCGCAAGCGCGGCTGCCGCAACGGTTTCATCGCTCGGCGGCGCGACCTCGGTCAGTGCCGGTTGATGCCGGGCGATCAAGCTGGTGTCGACATCGCCAGCGGCAAAGTCCGGATCGGCGGCCAGAGCGACAAGAAAGGCGGTGTTGACGGTCGAGCCGGCGATCTCGGTTTGCGACAGCGCCGCGCCGAGCGCTTCCAGGGCCGCCTGCCTGTCCTTTGCGTGGACGACCAGCTTGGCGATCATCGGGTCGTAATAGGGCGAGATGGCATCACCGGCCCGCACGCCGGTCTCGATACGCATCGTGGCGCCTTCAGGGGCCGCGTCCGGATACTTCAGATGATGCAAGGTGCCGGTCGCCGGCAGGAACCCCTTTGTCGCATCCTCGGCATAGATGCGCGCCTCGAAGGCATGGCCGGTAAGCGCGATCTCGTTCTGCATCTTCGGCAGCTTTTCGTCGCTGGCGACCCGCAATTGCCACTCGACCAGGTCGGTGCCGGTGACCATTTCGGTGACCGGGTGTTCGACCTGCAGGCGGGTGTTCATTTCCATGAACCAGAAGCGGTCGGCCTTCAGGCCTTGCGAGGCATCGACGATGAACTCGATGGTGCCGGCGCCGGAATAATTGATCGCCTTGGCGGCTTTAACCGCCGCATCCGTCATCGCCTTGCGCAGCGCCGGGGTCATGCCGGGTGCGGGGGCTTCCTCGATCACCTTCTGGTGGCGGCGCTGCGCCGAGCAGTCGCGCTCATAGAGATGTACGGCATTGCCGAAGTTGTCGCCGAACACCTGCACCTCGATATGGCGCGGCTTGTCGACATATTTCTCGACCAGCACGCGGTCATCACCGAAAGCGGCCTTTGCCTCGCGGCGCGCACTGGACAGCGCCTCGGAAAACTCATCGGGATGCTCGACCCGGCGCATGCCCTTGCCGCCGCCGCCGGCACGCGCCTTGATCAGCACGGGATAGCCGATCTCGCGCGCCTTGGAGGCCAGCAGCACGATCTCCTGCGCCTCGCCATGGTAGCCCGGCACCACCGGCACGCCGGCCTTTTCCATCAGCCGCTTGGCGGCATCCTTCAGCCCCATGGCCCGAATCGAGGCCGCCGACGGACCGATGAAAACCAATCCCGCCGCCACCACCTGGTCGACGAAATCGGGGTTTTCCGACAGAAAGCCGTAGCCGGGATGGATGGCTTGCGCGCCCGTCGCCAGGGCTGCGGCGACAATCCTGTCGCCACGCAGATAGCTTTCGCCGATGGGCGAGGGGCCGATGCGCACGGCTTCATCGGCCAACTCGACATGCAGGGATTTCGCATCGGCATCCGAATAGACGGCAACGGTGTGCACGCCCAGCTTGCGAGCCGTGCGGATCACACGACAAGCGATCTCGCCGCGATTGGCGATCAGGATCTTGGCGAACATGGAGCCTCCGTAGCCAGAGTTTGCTTCACGCGAAGCAGGCGTTCCTTTGCGCCCCCGTCTGTTCGGGCAAGCATTTGCTCAACACTGGAGAGCACTCCCTTGCCAGCGAGGTGCTCTCCGCAGTGCCCAGTTCTGTCTACTTGGACGCCGCGATACTGCAGGCGCCGCTGGTCTGGAATTTGTATTTCTTGAGACCTCCCTGGCATGATCTCAGCGCCAGGTCTTCCGCTGCCTTCTGGGTCTTGGCATTCAGGTGGACGCCGCAGATGAAGAACTCTGTCATCCGGGCGATCGGGGTCAAAGCATAAGCTGAATGACCGCTGGCCGCGACATAGGCATTGTAACCCTTCCCACAGCCGCCCATTGTGCCGACGGGGAAGTAAACAGGATAGCGGGTATCGCCCTTGCTTCCTGCCAGCGAGCCGGCCATTCCGGCGCCCGTCATCTCGAATATAAGAAAGCCTGCAAGTATCGAAGTCGCCATCCTCTGGCAATATTTCAGTTTCATTTCCGCCCTGTCCCCATTGCACTGTGCAGGATGAGCGATAGCGAATATTTTGCCGCCCCGCCAGCTCGCCAGCGGAGATTCGAGTTTGCCTATGCTGGTGAATCGGTTGGTCCATGCAGTTCAGCTCTTTCGCAGGGCAGCAACGGCCTGCCGGTATAGTTCAGCCGTTTGGTCGTCGAAGCAGCAAAAAGTGACGGTTTCCGGCATTGTTCGTTTCTCGATGAACGTGCTGACCGTGTCGACGGCGATCTGCGTCGCCTCATCTTTCGGGTAGCGATAGACACCCGTCGAGATCGCCGGAAACGCCACCGTGCGGCAATCATTGGCCGTGGCGAGTTCGAGCGAGCTGAAATAGCAGGAGGCCAGCAGTTCGGCTTCGCCCTTGCCGCCGCCTTGCCAGACCGGCCCGACCGTGTGGATGATGTGCCGCGCCGGAAGTTTGTAGCCCTTGGTGATCTTGGCTTCTCCGACCTTGCATCCGTTCAGCATGCGGCATTCGAACTCGAGCTCACGGCCGGCCGCGCGATGAATAGCGCCATCGACCCCGCCACCACCGAGAAGCGAGGTGTTGGCGGCGTTGACGATGGCGTCGACTATCAGTTTGGTGATGTCGCCGGCATGAACCTGGATCCGCAGATGGTCGTTCATGTCACATCCTGAACACGCCGAAGCGCGTCTCTTCGATCTCGGCGTTGAGCGCGGCGGACAGGCTGAGCGCCAGCACGTCGCGCGTCTTCGCCGGGTCGATGATGCCGTCGTCCCAAAGGCGGGCGGACGAGTAGAGCGGATGGCCCTCATGCTCGTATTTCATCAGGATCGGCTTCTTGAATTTTGCCTCCTCCTCGGCGCCCCATTCGCCGCCCTTGCGCTCGATGCCTTCGCGCTTGACCAAGGCGAGCACCGTCGCTGCCTGCTCGCCGCCCATCACCGAGATGCGGGCGTTCGGCCACATCCACAGGAAGCGCGGTGAATAGGCGCGGCCGCACATGCCGTAATTGCCGGCGCCGAACGAACCGCCGATGATGACAGTCACCTTCGGCACCCTGGCGGTGGCCACCGCCATCACCAGCTTGGCGCCGTCCTTGGCGATGCCGCCCGCTTCGTATTTCCGACCGACCATGAAGCCGGTGATGTTCTGCAGGAAGACCAGCGGGATCTTGCGCTGGCAGCACAATTCGATGAAGTGCGCGCCCTTCAGCGCGCTCTCGGAGAACAGCACGCCATTGTTGGCGATGATGCCGACCGGCATGCCATGGAGATGGGCAAAGCCGGTGATCAGCGTAGTGCCGTAGTTCTGCTTGAACTCGTCGAATTCGGAGCCATCGACGATCCGCGCGATCACTTCGCGCACGTCATAGGGCTGGCGCAGGTCCGTCGGCACGATGCCGTAGAGCTCATCGGCTGCGTGAAGCGGCGGAATCGATTTCTGTAAGTGCAGCTGTACAGTCTTGTTCCGATTCAGGTTTTTGACGATACGGCGGCAGATGGCAAGCGCATGGTCGTCATCCAGCGCATAGTGGTCGGCAACGCCGGAAAGCCGCGTGTGCACGTCCGCGCCACCGAGGTCTTCGGCGCTGACGTCTTCACCAGTGGCCGCTTTCACCAGCGGCGGGCCGCCGAGGAAGATGGTCGCCTGGTTGCGCACCATGATCGTCTCGTCGGACATCGCCGGCACATAGGCGCCGCCCGCCGTGCAGGAACCCATGACGCAGGCGATCTGCGGGATTCCGGCCGCCGACATGTTGGCCTGGTTGTAGAAGATGCGGCCGAAATGCTCGCGATCGGGAAACACCTCGTCCTGGTTGGGCAGATTGGCGCCGCCGCTGTCGACCAGATAGATGCAAGGCAAATTGTTCTGCAGCGCGATCTCCTGCGCCCGCAGATGCTTCTTCACCGTCAGCGGATAATAGGTGCCGCCCTTCACCGTCGCGTCGTTGACGACGACCATGACCTCGGTGCCTTCGACGCGACCGATGCCGGCGATCATGCCGGCCGCGGAAATCTCCTCGCCATACATCGACCATGCGGCGAACTGGCCAATCTCGAGGAAGGGCGAGCCGATGTCCAGCAACTGCGCAAGGCGCTCGCGCGGCAACAGCTTGCCACGCGAGACGTGGCGCTCACGTGCCTCCTCCGAGCCACCGCGCTCGACGCTTGCAGCCTTGTCCGCAATGTCGGCGACCAGCGCCTGCATGCGCTCGGCATTGGCGCGAAAGGTGTCGGAGGACGGGGAGATCTGGGTTTGCAATACCGCCATTGCCAAACTCTACGCTTGAGCCAGGAGCTTGCCGTTACGGCGCTCGAAAATCTTGTCGGACAGCAGATTGAAGCCATCCTTGAATGTAACGTCTATTGTCTGCCTGGCCGCGTTTTGCGCCTTCGGATTGCTTGCGTCAAAGACGAACAATTGGTCACGACGCGGCACCGCGAACAAGACGTCGCCGGGGAATTTCGCACTGATCGAAAGCCAGAATTCATCGAGCAGAACGAGGCTCGTTGAAAGCATCGTATTGCCGTCGACGTAGTACAGATGAAGGATATCGGACCCGCCGTCGGAGACGATTTTGGGCAGCCATTTTTTGACGTTGTTCAGCGCTATAACGCGCAAATCAGACAGCGCCCGTGCGGGGAAATCCTTTGGCGCAACGGGTGATAGCGAGTCGGGAAGGTCGGCCATGTATACGACCGCAAGTTCGCCAACCAACGGCTCATACAGCAGATCCATACCCATCGTTTTGAGTTGATCGATATACTGTTGGGTTCGGATCACGGCGACGAGATTGTTCTCTCCGATCTTGGAGAGTTGAGCTTCCGCCAAAGCTCGGGCAAACCGCTCTATGGCGGCGTCGGCGTCTTCATCGGGGTACGAATTCAAGTAGCCAAACAGGTTCGTGACATCCGACCCTAACTCGACATCGTCGATCTTCGAATTGATCCTCGCCGGATCAGATGGATCCGCAGCCACACTGTCTACACCCGGTTGCCGCCTGATGGCGGCAATCACAAGGTCTCTGAATTCCGCTATGTCGGGAAAGCGCTGCTTCTGTGCCTTGGCTCGCCGCGGCAGGCTGGCAAAGAGCGTGGAAAGAATCATCGACAATAGCCTGCGCCTGTTCACGGGATGCACTGGTCGCGGAACCATCTTTCGCCTCGCCTATCTCCGTATGCCGCAGTGGTTGAAGAGACAGCTATTTGCCGTGGCGAGCAATCCACATTGTCACGGACGCGGTTCCAGTCTTTGCGCGGCGACATCACACCCCCTCCGCCATGATTTCCCGCCCGATCAGCCAGCGGCGGATCTCGCTGGTGCCGGCGCCGATTTCGTAGAGCTTAGCATCGCGCAACAACCGGCCGGTCGGATAGTCGTTGGTGTAGCCATTGCCGCCCAGCAGCTGGAGAGCATCGAGCGCCATCTGCGTTGCCTTTTCCGCGGCAAACAGCACGCAGCCGGCGGCATCCTTGCGCGTCGTCTGGCCGCGATCGCAAGCGGCGGCGACGGCATAGACGTAGGCGCGCGCGGCGTTCATCGTCGTGTACATGTCAGCGAGCTTGCCCTGAACCAGCTGGAATTCGCCGATCGCCTGACCGAACTGCTTGCGCTCGTGCACATAGGGGATCGCCACGTCCAGGCACGCCGCCATCAGGCCGATCGGCCCGCCGGCGAGCACGGTGCGCTCGTAGTCGAGGCCCGACATCAGCACCTCGACGCCGCGGCCTTCCTCATGCAGCACATTGTCGAACGGCACTTCGACATTCTCGAACACCAACTCGCCGGTGTTGGAGCCACGCATGCCGAGCTTGTCGAGTTTCTGCGCCACGGAGAACCCGGCCATCGCTTTCTCGACGATGAAGGCGGTGATGCCACGCGATTTCCGATCCGGATCGGTCTTGGCATAGACGACCAGCGTCCCGGCATCCGGCCCGTTGGTGATCCACATCTTCGTCCCGTTGAGCACATAGCGGTCATTGCGCTTTTCGGCGTGCAGCTTGAGCGAGACGACGTCCGAGCCGGCACCGGATTCCGACATCGCCAGCGCACCGACGCGCTCGCCGGAACACAGGGCAGGGAGAAATTTCTCCTTCTGCGCCGGCGTCGCCCAGCGATTGATCTGGTTGACGCAGAGATTGGAATGGGCGCCGTAGGAAAGGCCGACGGAAGCCGACGCGCGGGAGATCTCCTCGACAGCGATAACATGCGCAAGATAGCCCATGCCGCTGCCGCCGAAATCGGGGTCGGCGGTGATGCCGAGCAGCCCGAGCGCGCCAAGTTCGCCCCACAGATGCGCCGGGAATTCGTTCGAGCGGTCGATATCGGCGGCGACCGGCGCGATCCTGTCCTGGGCGAAGCGCCGCACCATATCGCGCAGCGCCTCGATATCCTCGTCATGCCCGAAGCTGAGCGTGTTCGTGTACATGCCTTCCTCCTGCCCGCATGACCCCGAAGATCCCTCTCGATCTTCGAAGGAGCATACGCGAAATCAAAGTGCCGCGGTGTCTCTCGCGCGTCCGAGGGCGCGCGCGCTGCCATGGGTCGTCTCGCCGGCGGTTTCTGCTCCAACCAGGCGCATTGTCATTGAAAGATATGTCGCCGTCACTTCAGTGATCGACAGCCGCTCGCCCGGCCGAAACCAGACGATGACGCCGGTCATCATCTGGATCAGCGCCATGGCCGTCAGCCCGGTGTCATCGATGTTGAAGACGCCGGCCTCGGCGCCATCGCGCAGGATGGCGCGCAGCTCCTTTTCGTAGGCCGTGCGCAGGCGCAGGATCTGCGTCAGCCTTTCGGGCGACAAGCTGCGCAATTCCATGTTCGACACATGCGTGGCATGCCGACGTTCGATGTGAAAAGCGATGTGGTTTTCGACATAGGCGGCGAGCCGCTGCACGGGATCCGTGCTGGTTGGGCGGGCTGCTTCCCATGCGTCGGTCAGGCCTTCCATATGCTCGCGCATCAGCGTGAACAGAAGCCCTTCCTTGGTCGGAAAATAGCGGTAGAGCGCCGCTGCCTGCACGCCGACTTCAGCGGCGAGCTGGCGCATCGACATCGCCTCGTAGCCAAACCGCGCGATCAGATTGACGGCCGCCTCGCGGATGGTCGCTTCGGTCTTTTCGCCGTCGGATCCGGTGGTGCGCGCCATGTCAGCCCCTTTTTGCGGGACAATAATAAAACGAACGTTCAATTAATTCAAGGGTGCCCGAGCCAAATCCGTCGTCATACGACAATCCTGAACCCAACAGAAGCGTTTCCGGCTGCCAACTCCTCGACGTCGACCCTGGAAACCGACGCCTCGGACGGCCCTTTCCACAGTCGCCCGATCATTGTCGAGACTGCTTCATCGAGGCCTGCAATCTGGGTCGTTACTGATCCGTCCGCTTCATTGCGAACCCAGCCCGCAAGGCCAAGGCTCGTGGCCTCGCCCCGTACCCAGATCCTGAAGCCGACGCCTTGCACATTGCCGTAGACGCGCGCCCGTATTTCCCTGCGATGACCAGCCATGAATCTCTCCTAGCCTGTCTCCGTGGAATCTGGCGCATGGCGTAGGGAATGCAACCTGAATTGCGCGCACGACGTTGGGCGCTTCGGTTTTTGAAAGTTAGTTGACTCAGTCCATTAATTTGGGAAAATGGAGCCGCCATATCGGGGTTGGACGCAGATGTTGGACGAACGCAACGCATTGGTGGCGCAGATCCGCCATTTCAACCGGTTCTACACCCGCACCGTCGGCCTTCTCGACGAGACCTTGACCCAGAGCGCGTTCACCCTGACCGAGGCGCGGGTGCTGTTCGAACTCGGCCGCCACAGCCGCCCGGCTTCGGCCGAGATCGCCGGCGAACGCGGTTTCCTGGCCGGAGCATTTCGGCTGGAGAACGGCCCGGCGGCCTCCGAAATCGCCAGCCAATTGCGTGTCGATGCCGCCTATCTGACGCGGATCTTGCGCAAATTTGCCGGCGAGGGGCTGACCGAGGCCCGGACGGATCCCGCCGACCGGCGCCGAAGGGTTCTCTCGCTGACGTCCAGGGGCGAGGCCGCTCTTGCGAGGCTTCAGGCGGCGGCTGATCGGGACACGGCGCGGCTGATCGAAAGCATCCCCGACGACAGGCTGCACGAACTGGGCGGCGCCTTGCGCAAGGCCGGGGAATTGCTGGGTGATCCCGCCAGCGAAAACGGCGCGGTGACCTTGCGGCCGCACCGCGTCGGCGACGTCGGATGGGTCGTGCAGCGGCAGGCCCAACTCTACGCCGATGAATATGGCTGGAGCATCGAGTTCGAAGCCATGCTTGCCGAAATCGGCGCCGACTTCATTCGCAATTTGGTGCCCGGCCGCGATTTCTGCTGGATTGCCGAACGCGGCAGCGGGGAGCCGGTTGGCGCCGTGTTCCTGGTTCATCTGGACGACGAGGTGGCTAAGCTGAGGATGCTGCACGTCGAGGCGGCGGCACGCGGCCTGGGCATCGGCAAGCGCCTGGTCGCGGAATGCGTGAGCCAGGCCCGCGCGTGCGGCTACAAGCGATTGGTGCTGTGGACCAACGACATCCTCGTCGCGGCGCGCGCGATCTATGAGCGCGCCGGTTTCAGGCTGGTCTCGGAGGAGCGCCACCACAGCTTTGGCAAGGACTTGACCGGCCAGACCTGGGAGCTGGATTTGTAAGCGCGATCCGGCCTTGCATGATCCCGAAAAGTGGGTGCCGGTTTTCGGAAGATCGCGCTGAAACAAGAATGTTCCATCCCGATTCCATCGGGATGGAACAGCTCTAATTCCCTCGTGCCGCCGCCAGCGCGCCGGGCAGTTCCTCGGCGAAAATGTCCAGTTCGTGATCCAGTCCGACGCTAACGCGGATGCAGCGGTCGAGCACTGGTACCATCGGCTTGCGGATGAAGACGTCGCGTGACAGCAGGCCCTGCAGCACTTTCAGCGCGAAGGCGCCGTCGCCACCACAGTCGATGGTGACGAAATTGGTTGCCGAGGCCAGCGGCTTCAGCCCGTTCTGTTCGGCTATGCCGGCGATGCGTTGGCGGCCGGCCGCGACCCGCGCCACCACGTTCCGCAGATAGTCCTGATCGGCAAGCGCCTCGACGCCGGCGATCTGCGCCATGCGGCTGACGCCGTAATGGTTGCGGATCTTCTCGAAATCGCGGATCACCTGGGCCTCGGCCACCGCATAGCCGCAGCGTATTCCGGCGAGCCCGTAGGCCTTCGAGAAGGTGCGCATGCGGATGATGTTCGGCCGCGAGATATCGATCGGCGGCAGTGCCGAGGCTGGTCCGAGTTCGCCATAGGCCTCGTCGAGCACCAGCATGGTGGCTTCCGGCAGCGCCTCGATGAAGCGGATGATCTCGCCCGCCTCCCACCAGCTGCCCATCGGGTTGTCCGGATTGGACAGGTAGACCAGCGGTGCCTTGTCCTTGCGCACAGCCGCGAGCAGGCCGTCCAGGCTTTCCCTGTCGTTCTCATAGGGGACGGTGACCAGCCGTCCGCCGACACCGGCGACATGGAAGTTGAAGGTCGGATAGGCGCCGAGCGAGGTGACCACGGCATCGCCGGGCGCCACATACATGCGTGCCACCAGGCTGAGCAGCCCGTCTATGCCTTCGCCGACCACGACGTTTTCGACCTTGACGCCGTGATGCGCGGCAGCCGCCACCTTCAGGTCGTGATTGTCGGGATCGCAATACATCCACATGTCGCGGGCAATTCCAGCCATGCGCTCGATGACGCGCGGCGAAGGACCAAAACTGCTCTCATTGGCGCCGATGCGAGCGCGAAAAGCGCGGCCACGCTCGCGCTCCTGTGCCTCGGGGCCAACAAAAGGCACCGTCGAGGGAAGCGCTGCGACGAGCGGAGTTAGGGGAGGGTGTGGGCGCATGGAGGAAGCTCGCTTGAAACGGGTCTTCTTGCTAGCCTGCCCGCTTGGTCGGTGCAAGTTGCCCGCGGCCTGCAACCGAAATGCTGGATTCCTTCGTCCCTTTTTGCTAGCGAGGCGCAATGAACAATCGTCTGCCGCCAGCCTGGTCCAAGCACCTGAAGGTCCAAACCGGGCCGAAACCCAAGTTCCCGCAGCAAAATCTGCCGCAAGGAAATCCGCCTTCGCGTACACAGGCAGACGACGCGCTGCTGGAGCAGGCGTATCAGTTTCAGCAGGCCAAGCGGCTTAACGAGGCTCAGGACCTGTGCCTTCGGGTGCTGGCGCGCACGCCCAACCATCCACTCGCCCTGTATATTTTGGGGACCGTGTGCATAGGCTACAACGATGAGGCGGCGTTGCGGTATTTCGCACGCGCACTCAACGAGGAGCCAAAGAACCCCTATTACCACCTTGGCCTGGCCTCGGGCTATGTGAAGGTCAGTGAGTTTTCACCAGCAATCGAGCATATGCAGTATGCCTTGGAGTTGCAGCCGAACCTCGTCGAAGCACTTTGCGCATTGGGCGACGCCTATATCCAGTTTGATAAGCCCGAGATGGCTCTGCCGCTCTATGAAAAGGCGCTGAAGACCAACCGCGATCATCCCAAGGTGCGGACAGGACTGGCCCGCGCGCTCAGCAGCCTGGGGCGCATGGACGAGGCCGCCGTCTATCTTAAGGAAACAATCGAACGTCGCATCGCAGTGCCGACTGCCTACAACGACCTTGTACAGACGCAAAAGTTCACCGAAGAGCCAAAGGAACTCCAGTCCATCATTCGTGAACTCGGCAATGCCAAGCTTGATCCGGACGGTTTGGAGAAGCTCCATCTGGCCGCCGGCAAGGTGCTGAACGATCTCAAGCGCTATAAGGAAGCATTCGGCCATTTCAACAAGGCCAAGCAGGCCTCAGGCCGCATCTTCGACATCGACCAATACCGTCGCTGGACGGACTCGCTGATCGAGACCTTCACGCCTGAGATGCTGGCTGCCAGGTCCGGTTACGGTAATCCTTCGGACGCTCCCGTGTTCGTGGTCGGCATGCCTCGCTCGGGAACGACGCTTACGGAACAGATTTGCGCCAGTCATCCCGATGTCCATGGCGCAGGGGAACTGAGCAAACTCAGACGAGTCGCGAATGCGATCGACCTCAAAAAGTCATCGGCCGGACGTTTAGACCAGGTGATCGCGTCGATCACAAAAGACCTGTCCAGAACGTTGGCCGAAGAGCATCTGACCTATCTGAGGGAGCGGGCACCTTCCGCGCTTCGGATCGTGGATAAGATGCCTCATAATTTCGAACTGATCGGTCTTATCGCCATTCTCTTTCCCAACGCGCGCATCATTCATTGCCGTCGTGACGCCATCGACAATTGCGTCTCTTGTTTTGTCCAGAGATTCGGCGAGGGGCACAGTTACAACGCCGACCTGAAGGCACTCGGCCTGTACTATCGCGAATATGACCGCCTCATGCGGCATTGGAATGAGGTTTTCCCGGGCCTGATCTTCGAGAATCAGTACGAAACGTTGGTCGAGGATCAGGAAGCACAGTCTCGTCGGCTTATAGATTATCTTGGGTTGCCTTGGGACGACGCCTGCCTGCGCTTTTTCGACAGGGATGGTTCGGTCAACACGCCAAGCCGCTGGCAGGTCCGTCAACCGATTTACAAATCGTCCGTCAAACGCTGGAAGAATTATGAAAATGAAATTCAGCCGCTGATTGATGCGTTGGGCGACCTGGCGGACAAATAGTCCCAATTCCGAAACTTGCTAACGAGTTCTGTCCGTGCTGAAGCGCGCAATGCACTCGCGACCTGCGCTCTCGAGGCCGAACCAAAGTTAAGACGGTGAACTGCAGCGCCGCATGGACTGGTCGCACAAAGTGCTGAAAAAAACCCGGCGGTTGCCCGCCGGGTTTCGATTTCGACAAGCCGAAACCCGTTAGAACGAGCGCTGGAAGCGGAGGATACCGCCGACGCTGTTCTTCTTGTCGGCGTTGACCCAGTTGCGATTGTCGGCATCGCCAAACTTGCCATCGTGGTTGTAGTCGACTTCGCCCGTGACCGTGAAGCCGGGGACGATGTCGTAGGCGATGTTGGCCGCGACGCCGACGTTCTTGTCGTCATCAGCCGACACCTGAGCGTTGAACGAGGTATTCTCGTTGAACTTGTAGGTGCCGCCGCCCCACACTGCCCAGTTGCCGCCCCACTGCTTGTAGAAGTTGCGGTCGATGTGATCGTCCGAACCATAACCGCCCATGATCCACAGCGTCAGGGCGTCGGACGCTTTCACGTCCAGGCGAACCTTGCCGGTCCACTCTTCCCAGGTGCTGTCGTAGGATGCCACGCCGGTGATGGCACCCCAGCCCTGCGTGTACTTCACGCCGCCGACGACGTCCGGAACGTAGCTGTCGATGGTGTCGTTGCCGGAAGTCGCGTTGAAGAGATAGTTGCCGGCCCCGTCGAAGGTGGCAGCGCCAGCATCACTGGAGCCTTCTTCGAGTGAGACGACGGCCGAGAAGCCGTTGCCCCCGTCGAAATAGTACTGGACGACATTGGTGTCGAAGCCGCCATAGGGGACGATCGTATCCTGGATGACTTCGCCGGCGTAGCCGATGAASGTRTTGAAGGCCGATTCGTCCTTGCCGACGCGGAGACCACCGAGCTGGATCCAGGCGAAGTTCAGCGTGATGCCTTTGTTGTGGGCATCATTGCCGTATGCGTCGCCATAGCCGTTGGAGTTGCCGAATTGGATGCGGGTTTCGGTGTAGGTCTTCAACGTGCCCAGCTCGGTTTCCTGGCCGGTCCAGGTCTTCAGCGTGAAGCGGGTGTTCTTTGCCCACGTGTCCTGCAGCTTGGGATCGCCAAGCTGGTTTTCGGCACGCGCGCCATCGAACGAGCCGACGTCGCCGCCGCCGATGTCGTAACGGACATAGCCGCCGATGCGCAGGCAGGTTTCGGTGCCGGGGATGTAGAAGTAGCCAGCGCCGTAGACGTCGCAGATCTTGACGTATTCAGCGGGCTCCGGCTCGGCGACGACGACGGCGTCGGCGGCGCGCGCACCGGAAACTGCGAGCAGAGCCGCAGCGGAGCCGAGGAGAAGGCTCTTGATGTTCATTTTCTGACCTCCAGTCAGAATCGAACAAAACAGCGTTGCCTTCAGTGCATTTTTGGCACGGAGTTGCGTTCCGACGGAAACGGATTGCCTGCCTATCTATCTGATTTAATGGGATGGTTTTTGATGGGCCGCCTTCGAGGCAGGCAGAGATGGCGGAGAGGATGGGATTCGAACCCACGAGAAGCTTTTGACCTCTACTCCCTTAGCAGGGGAGCGCCTTCGACCACTCGGCCACCTCTCCGTTGCGCCGCTGGATAAAGAAAACCGCCGGCACAATCAACAAGCCCGCGTCATTATATGGAAAAATAAGAACGCACCGAGCTGCGGCTTTCCTTCGATGCGGCGGTTCTGCGGCAGTTTCCTGGCTGGCGACTCGGCGCCTCGCCATGATTCCGTCGGCCGATCGCCGGATTCGACTGGAAACAAGCGGTTGCAGTGGCCCCAATGGTTAACGAGAGCTTTCTGAGTGAGGCCAAATCGTGTCATTTGTGCAACAACGCCAGGGGATAGCAGCCGAACAGCCCTTTCGCCGGTACGATCGTGGTTGAACGCCGCCGTCTCATGGGTAATGTCGAATTCGAAGGAGCGGCGCGGTGCGCATCTTTTTCGGTAGTGGGGATGGGGCAGGGAACGCTGTCCTTCAGCAAAGAATACCCAGACCCGTTTTTTAACTTTTGACTGGAGGTCAGAAAATGAACATTAAGAGCCTTCTCCTCGGCTCCGCTGCGGCTCTGCTCGCAGTTTCCGGTGCGCGCGCCGCCGACGCCGTCGTCGTCGCCGAGCCGGAGCCCGCTGAATACGTCAAGATCTGCGACGTCTACGGCGCTGGCTACTTCTACATCCCCGGCACCGAAACCTGCCTGCGCATCGGCGGCTATGTCCGTTACGACATCGGCGGCGGCGACGTCGGCTCGTTCGATGGCGCGAGAAGCGCTGATCACATGGATGCCGGTGAGAGCAACGACACCTGGCGCAAGCGGGCCCGTCTCTCGCTGAAGACCTGGACCGGCCAGGAAACCGAACTCGGCACCTTGAAGACCTACACCGAAACCCGCTTCAACTTCAGCAACACCCAGCGCGATACGAGCCCTTACCTCAATGAGGCTGGCAACGARAATGCTTCGCTGAACTTCGCCTGGATCCAGCTCGGTGGTCTCCGCGTTGGTAAGGACGAATCGGCCTTCAACACCTTCATCGGTTACGCCGGCGAAGTCATCCAGGATACGCTGGTTCCCTACGGCGGCTTCGACACCAACGTCATCCAGTACTACTTCGATGCTGGCAACGGTTTCTCGGCCGTGGTTTCGCTCGAAGAAGGCTATGGCCCTTACACGATCGACAGCTACGTTCCGCATGTCGTCGGCGGCCTGAAGTGGGCCCAGGGCTGGGGCGCGATCACCGGCGTCGTCGCTTATGACAGCAACTACGAAGAAGTCTCCTTCAAAGCCCGCTTGGATGTGAAAGCGTCTGACGCTGTCACGCTGTGGGTGATGGCCGGTTACGGCACCGACGACAACCTCAGCGACGGGACCTTGGCTTTCCCGGCTGACGGTCGCGGTATGTACAAGCAGTGGGGCGGCAACTGGGCAGTGTGGGGC
>NZ_JBFUDZ010000027.1:0-80687 GCF_056404455.1 Mesorhizobium sp. P2_D1 | reverse complement strand
GTGATAGACGCGGCATTGGCCGTCGCGGGTTGGAACGGCGGCGGACATCGGCACGTCGGGCCAGTCGCACTCATTGCCGAACTGGCGCACATAGCGGTCATATGTGTTGGGGCCGGTGGTCAGCACCACGGCGTGCCGGCTCTGGATCAACTGCTGAAGCTGCTCGCAGCTCATCGTGCGCGTGTCGGGCCGAGCCTCGGCGACGCTCGTGGCACAACAAACTGCCATCCCGGCAAGAAAGGCGATCGACGGACTTTTCGTGGCCAACACAACGGAACTCCCGATCATGGTCCGCAGCATCGCGCGCGAGCTTCGTCCCCGCAAGGGCGCGCTTGACGATTTCAGCGAGTACGCGGCCGGTTCGGTGGGAGGGGCACCTCCGAGGGCAAGGAAGGTTCTGGCGCGCTGGTCTAGGGCTGCGCGTCCGTCGTCTGCGGCGGCGCCGGCCAAACAATATGTTGCCCCTCGAAAAGCAGCACTGTGACGTAGCCCGCAATCGAGGCGACGGTCACGAGTAGAAGCATCGTGGCGATGGAGATACCGCGCCGTCTCGGTCGCGACTTTGGTGGGCGCGCTGGTGCTTCGGTATTCTGGTGCGTTGCTGCTTCGGTACTCGGGATGGGCTCGCTTGGCTGTGGCAAGTGAGCGGGATCAGGATCGGGGAACTTGCGATCGAGCGCGGCCTGCTTCCGACGCGTTTCCTCGTCAAATTGATATTTGCGTGCTCCACGCCAGTTTGCCTGGAACTCTTCTTTTGCCATCGTCCCCAACTAGCCGCCACTATCTATGCTGCCACCCTTCCTCAGCCTCACCCCGGCACCGCCACCATTCTCGGGGATGAACTCGACGCCGGCAGATTCGAGAGCCTTCTCGATCGCAGCCAGGGCATCTTCCGAACCGCCATACTTGCCTGTCTCGAAATTCGAGATCGTGTTGCGGTGAATTCCGGCAGCCTTCGAAAGGTCAGCCAGGGACCAGTTCAACGCCGCTCTAGCCATCCTCACTTGTGCAGGCTTCACAACTCACAATCCTTGTGCTAATTTCACAAGTGTAAGTATCACAACTGAAGGGGAATTCCAAATGCCGAACACGTGTGTTCCGGCGGCCGGCGAAGCTATGCCCGCTGCCTTCCTTGGAAGATTTTCAGGTCGCGTCATTATCGGCGAGATCGCCGACCAAATGGCAGAGGCGTCACGACAGATCGACCGGGATATCGCTTCTATCGTTGCCGCAATGAAGGCGATCCATGGTGACAGCGAATACTACGTCTTCATCAACCATGAACTCCCCTTCGTGTTTATCGGCCAAAGGTCACCATCATGAGCGCGGCCATGCTGAAGCCCTTGGGGATGCCGAAGGGGATGAACCCGCAACAATGGCGCCAGTCAGTCGAGAAGCGCCTCAACGACCTTCTGGACCGCGCCATGTCGCTCATTACGGCACTGGATCTTATGGAGGTTGATTGCGACCTGGAGGATACGGCAGACGACGAGCCATCGCTAGGCTGCCTCGATGATCTGGAGCAGGACAACTGCGACGACGAGGAAGGTGGCGACGACGAGCCTTGCGTGGATATCTATGGCGAACGCATCATGTGGCCCGACGATCTGGCGTCGCAGGAAACGCTGGTGGAGAGCGGGATATGACGGCGCCGTTCTATCAACGACGCGCCTTCGACCCGCTATCAGCAGCGACAGAGCCGAGCAACGACATGATCGTCGTGCCGTTCCACCACGCTTACCGCAATAACTTCGGCATGATCCCTGTCCACACCGGCGACGATTTCATGCTCGTCTCGTCGTGGCACTACGACCCCGAGCACTATCCTCCGGGCTCTTGTATTCAATAAGGTTCCGACCGACCCATTGGCCCGCTGCTTCGGTGGCGGGCTTTTCAATTTGCCCAGCCCTTTGCCCACTTCACCCGTCGGGTGCCGCAGCGAATTCCATCTCAAGCGACGCTTTCGGCTTCTGCAGCTTCACGGCCACACAATGTTTGTTGGCGGCATCCCAGGAACTGCCGGTCATGCAGACAGGGCGCTTGGGCGAGCAGGACTTTCCGGCCAACGTGGACTTCAAGCTGCGCGTGCACACGCAGGCCCCTTTTCCCCAACCCCAATTCTCCGGGCAGCTCACGCAGCGCCGAGTTTTCGGATCGACGAACTGCCCCGCCCCACAGGAGCAGGCCGAGCGCTTGGCATCCCACGAGGCGCCCGCCGCACAAGAGACGCAAGTTTTCCTCTTCGGATTCCAGTATTTCCCCTCGGGGCATGCTCCGCTCTCACCGGTGGGCTTGCTGGGCTGCGCCGGCGATGGCGGCAACGCCTTCGCCGGCGCAGTCTTCTGCGGCTCCGCCGGCTGCTGGCCCGGACAAGTGAGCTTTTGGTCGCATTGAAGCGTGCACCCGACCACACCGCGAGACCGATTGACCGGAGTGTCCGGGTATTCGAAGGGACAGGGCATCTGCTGTGCGCTTGCGGTCCATCCGAACAGCATCATCAAACTGGCGAGAACAAGATGACGTCTCATAGTTCGGATAGTAGTGATTGTTCGCCGAATTGAAAACGGTAAACCGCGTGATGCCCGCTGCCTCACGGTGGCGGGCTTTCACTGTTCGGGAGAATAATCCTCGGGGCGCATCAGCTTAGGCGAGGAGAACCACAGATCCTTGAAGGCGATCATCGTCGGCGTCCATGGCTCCCACTTGTCCATCGCCCGCAAGATGAACAGGCCGGCCTCGAATGCGACCAAGGCCCTGGTTTCTTCGGGTCTGTCATGCTTGAACCAGTCGCGCGTCTCGTTGAGACGCCTTATCCAATCCTTGTTTTTCTCCACTGGGCGAGTTGGGTTGTCCCGAATGCTGACCCAAAGGCCGCCCTCTTTGTGGGGCCTCATATCTTCCGCAGCTCCGGCCAAAGTTATCGTAAGACCGAATTGGCCAGCATGGAAGGCAGCAATAGCCCCCTCTATCTGTTGAACCGCTGCCTCCTGCTTGGTCACGGTGAAAACACGATAGAAAGGGCGTGTCTCTCTCATTGCTGCTTCCCTAAAGAATTGGCACCAGCGGCGGGCTTTTTGATGACAGGTGCTGACACCGTGCTGACACAGCAGAACCTCGCACTAGCACCCTGTCATCGTGCCGTCTAATTTCGTAATCATTTCAGCGGTTTATTGGCGATCCCGACAGGATTCGAACCTGTGACCATCGGCTTAGAAGGCCGGTGCTCTATCCAGCTGAGCTACGGGACCGCTGGCCGGCCGCCGGGCCGGCTGATTACTTGACGCTGGCCGCCGGTCAATGCGTCCAGGGCGTCCTGCGGTCATAGCGGAAATTCTCGGCATAGGAAATCTGGCGGCGCTTGGTCTCTTTCGGCTCCTCGACGCGGAAGGCGAACCCTTCCTTTTCGGCGTAGGCCACCGCTTCTTCCCTCGTATCGAAGGTGAGCCTGATCTGGCTCCTCATGTCTCCCGACGTGGTGTAGCCCATCAAGGGGTCGATCTTCTTGCGCATCTCGGGGTCGAATTCCAGCACCCAATGGCCGGTCTTGGCCTTGCCGGACTGCATCGCGGTTTTGGCTGGGCTGAAAATGCGCGCGGACATGGCCACCTCGTTATTGTGCAAGGCAGCATCGCCACCCTGCGTCGTCATTACTGCGCAATGCGCAACACGGCAAGGTTTTTGCACTTGCCATGCAACACCGAAATGAATAGGCAACAGACCGTTCGGAGTGTAGCGCAGCCTGGTAGCGCATCTGGTTTGGGACCAGAGGGTCGGGAGTTCGAATCTCTCCACTCCGACCATCCTCTCATCGACATGCAAGGTCGGCGCCGCTGGCGCAACGGACGGTGCGTTGCGCCGATTCCGGTTATGGGACTTGGCCCACTGGGAATCCTAGATCTCGAACTCGCCCTGCCCCTCGTCCATGGCGCTGACGGTTTCGGCCGCCAATGCCCGCGTGATGGGCGTCTTGCGCTCGAGCGCTGTGCCGTCCAGCCGTTCCACCACACGCATCGCGGTCGCCAGCGAGCGCTCGATGCGGCGGACCAGATACTGCACGACATGCGGCTCGACCTCGACCTGGCGGTCGGCGAACAGCTTGGTAATGACGCCGGCGAGCAGGACGTCGTCGGGCTCATGGATCTCGACCGTCGCCGCCGCCTTCAACCGCGAGGCCAGATCAGGCAGCGCAACACCCCAAGCCGAGGGAAAGCGGCGCGCCGTCAACAACAGCGTCGAGCCCGCACCACGCACCGCATTGATCAGATGGAACAGGCCTTGCTCGTCCACCGCGCCGGCATCGACATCGTCGATCAGTGCCGGCCGGGGGCCGAGATTGGCGATGCTGTCACCGATACGCCTGGCGTCGACCATCACCGCGTTGGCGCGCGCGCGCCAGATCGAGGCCAGATGCGTCTTGCCGGAGCCGGCGGGACCGGCCAGCACCACCACCGGCGAGGGCCAGTCCGGCCACCGGTCGACCAAAGCCACCGCTTGCGTATTGGTGCCGGAGACGACGAGGTCGTCGCGCGAATAGCCGGTGCCGTGGCCGAGATCGAGTGGCAACTGGCGCGGCGGGTCGGTTTTCTGCTCGCTCATTCGGGCTCAGCCTTGCGACCCGGCAAGGAACCTGGTCACCGGCCGAATCATGGCTTGATGGCCTTGCGCCGATCGGCCGGGAGCTCCGGCGCAGGGTTGCCGTGGCCCTTGTAGAGCGGCGATTCAAGATAACGGGCTATGGCAAACCGCACCAGCACGGCAACTGCCGCCGAAGCCGGCACGGCAATCAGCAGGCCGACGAATCCGAACAGCGCGCCGAAGGCAAACAGCGAGAACATCAGCCATACCGGATGCAGGCCGACGCTCTTGCCGACCAGCCGTGGCTGCAGGATGTTGCCCTCGATGAACTGGCCGATGAAGAACACCACCGCGACGGCGACGATCATCGTCCAGTCCGGCCAGAACTGGACGAAGGCGACGCCGACTGCCAGCACCAGTCCGGTGAGCGAGCCGACATAGGGGATGAAGGAGATCAGCCCGGCGAACAGGCCGATAAGAATGCCGAAATTCAGCCCGGTCAGCGTCAGCCCGGTGGCGTACATGGCGCCCAGCACCAGGCACAGCGTGCCCTGGCCGCGCACGAAGCCGGCTGTTGCGGTGTTGATGTCCTTGGCGATCGCGCGCACCGTCGTGACGTTGTCGCGCGGCACCCAGCTGTCGATGACCGCAACCATGCGGTCCCAGTCGAGCAGCATGTAGAAGGCAACCACAGGCGTCACCACGAACAGGCTGACCACCGAGACCAGCGCCACGCCGGAACTCCAGATCGAGGTGAAGACCGTGGTGAGCAGGCCGAAGCCGGAGGTCAGCAGCGAATTCAGCCCGTCGCGCAAGCTATTGGCGTTGACGCCGAATTTCTGTTCCAGCCATTTCGGATCATATGACGTGATCAGACTTTGCAGCCGGGTCAGATAGTCCGGCAATTTGCCGGCGAAATCGGCCATCTGCGTCGCCAGCACGGGAATGAGGACGACGAAGGCCAGCACCAGCACGATGAGGAAGGTGATGAGGATGACCACCGTCGCCATGAAGCGTGACAGGCCGAGCCGCTGTAACCGGTCGGCGACCGGATCGAGGAAATAGGCAAGCACCATGCCAGCAACGAAGGGCAACAAGATGGCACTGAAGACATAGAGGAAAAGTGCGAGCACGGCCGCGCCGGCCAGCCAGAAGAAGATCTGCCGGCGGAAGGTGGATGATGCGGCGAGATCGGCAGCCGCAGCCTCGATCACCGCAGCCTCTCTCTCAACTGCCGCTTCTCTCTCAGATGCCCGGATTGGAGCCTTCGCCATAGCCGCTCATATGCCTCAGCCAAGCCACGAGATAGGCCGCGGCCGAAGCCACGGTCAAGACCCCGGACAGCAATATGAGGGCTGGCCGCAGAGGGTCGAGGTGAACGGCAAGGGCAAGTTCGCCCAGCACAACCGCCGCCAGCACGATCTGGCTAGCGGTGTTGGCCTTCGACACGAAAAGCGGCCTCATCTCGACTGGATGGGCCATGACCGACGACAACACAACGGCGCAGACGATCAGCGCGTCGCGCGACACCATGGTGACGACCAGCCACAGCGGCAATTGTCCGATGAAGCCCAGGACGACGAAGACCGAAACCAGCAGCAGCTTGTCGGCAATCGGATCGAGATAGGCGCCGAGCCTGGACTGCTGATTGAAACGACGGGCGATGAAGCCGTCGACGCCGTCGGAAATTCCGGCCACGAGGAAACCGGCAAAAGCCCAGTCCCAGCGTGCCTGCAGCATCGCCAGCACCACCGCTGGCACCAGAACCAAGCGCAGGATGGTGATCAGGTTGGGGATGGTCAAATGCGCGCCTGTCGGGTTTGCATGCTGATAGATGATGGGAGACGGAGGGGATCGCAAGCGAGAAGCGTCACACATAGCAAAGGTAGCTGGACGGCGAGGCACCGCGACTGCGCACATTGATATTCTCTGGTTAGGCTGCAGACGCCTCAAGGATGGAAATGGGTCCTCGGGTCTGAATCACTCGTTCAAGGCGTAGCCCAGCGGCGTCGAACAAGCTTGCATATTGGACTTGCGTCCTCTCCAGGCCGCCAGTGACGGCGAGCATGACCACGTCGATACCCTTGATCTGGTTCGGTTCGTCACCTGGCGGCACGAGGGTCTCGGCCACAAGCACCTTTCCGTTCGGCAATATTGCCTTGCGGCAATTTCGCAGGATCTCCGCGGCACGCCCATCGTCCCAATCGTGAACGACCTTCTTGATGACGTAGACGTCACCGGTGGGAACGCTTTCAAAGAAATCACCTGCGATAAATTCGGTGCGCGGCAGGTCGCCTCCGGCACCCTGGCGGGCTGCCGCGACGCCCGAAGGCAGATCGAAAAGCACGCCGCTCAAATGGGGGTTGCGGGCCAGGATCGCCGAGAGAAGCTGACCATGTCCGCCGCCAACGTCGACGATCCGTGTGAACGGCCTGAAGTCATAAGCTTCGGCAACGGCCTCGTTACTGCCTTGGCTCAAGGCGACCATTGCACGCTGAAACAAGGCAGCCTGCTCCGGGTGTTCCGACAGCCAGTCAAACCTTGGGCTCCCGAACACCTTATCGAAGGCTGGCTTTCCGGTGCGGACAGAATGCAGGAGCTGCTCGAAGGCAAGATAGGCCTCACTGTTGATCATGCGGACGAAGTCACGGGGACCCGGCTTATCGGAGCGCAGCGCGGCGCCAACCTCCGTCAATTCGAAATGACGGGGCAGTACTTCCATAAAGACGCCTTCCGGCGCGAGAAGTCGCATTACACGATAAAGCGCGTCAGCATCCGACTGAGTGGCAGCCGCAAGTTTATCCACCGACTGCTCGCTGACAGCCAGGAGATCGGGGATGCCGAGTTCGATAATTACGCGCAACGCCTGTGACACGGCGAATCCAAAGCCTAGCCTCATGATCTGTTGCGACGGATTGGGCATGGCCTGTCCCCGGATGCCTGATGCGAAGCAACAGAGCACCAACAACAGACAGACACAAGGATGCAAAGGGGTGAAGGCGCAGACGGAGGTACGGGGTTTTGCCTCCGATAAAAAGCAAAGGACAGCGGGGATTTCACACAAGGGGCGCTACCGCCGCCGAAAAACCCGCTCTCCACGCTTTTTATCGGGGCAAAACTTCGGCATCCCACCGTCATCCTTGCGGGGCGAAGCCGTTCATGCGAAGAGCCCGCAAACGAAACAACGATGAGCAAGCGCCAGAAATGAGCAAGCGCAAGAACGGGCTCACCTATGCCGAGGCTGGCGTCGATATCGATGCCGGCAATCTGATGGTCGAGAAGATCAAGCCGCTGGTGCGCGCCACACGCAGGCCGGGCGCCGACGGCGAGATCGGCGGCTTTGGTGGCCTGTTCGACCTCAAGGCAGCCGGTTTCACCGATCCAGTGCTGGTCGCCGCCAATGACGGCGTCGGCACCAAGCTCAAGATCGCCATCGATGCCGGCAAGCACGACACGATCGGGATCGATCTGGTCGCCATGTGCGTCAACGACCTCGTCGTGCAGGGTGCCGAACCGCTGTTCTTCCTCGACTATTTCGCCACCGGCAAGCTCGATCCCGACCAGGGTGCCGCGATCGTCGGCGGCATTGCCGCGGGCTGCCGGCAGGCGGGCTGCGCGCTGATCGGCGGCGAGACGGCGGAAATGCCCGGCATGTATCATGGCAACGACTACGACCTCGCCGGCTTTGCGGTGGGCGCGGCCGAACGCGGCCAGCTCTTGCCGACCGATGACATCGTCGAAGGCGATGTGCTGCTTGGGCTCGCCTCCTCGGGCCTGCATTCGAACGGATTTTCGCTGGTGCGCCGCATCGTCGCCGTCAGCGGGCTGGCCTGGAGCGATCCGGCGCCGTTCAACGATGAGGCGACGTTGGCCGAGGCGCTGCTTGAGCCGACCCGCATCTACGTCAAGTCGATCCTCAAGGCCATACGCGGCACGCATGGCATCAAGGCGCTGGCCCACATCACCGGCGGCGGCTTCCCCGAAAACATTCCACGCGTGCTGCCCAAGGATTTTTCGGCCGAGCTCGACCTCGAGGCGATCGACGTCCCCGCAGTGTTCTCGTGGCTGGCCAGGACCGGCGGTGTCGCGCCGGAAGAGATGATGCGCACCTTCAATTGCGGCATCGGCATGATTTTGGCGGTCGCTTCCGGCCAGGCAGCGCAGGTCGCCGCCGTGCTGCAGGAAGCCGGCGAGACAGTGACGCCGATCGGCCGCATCGTGCCGCGCCGCGATGCCGGCGTCATCTACCGGGGCTCGATCGGCCTATGAGCGCGCAGAGGAAACGCACCGTTGTCCTGATCTCGGGGCGCGGCTCCAACATGACCGCGCTGATCGCGGCGGCCAGCGACCCGGCCTTCCCCGCCGAGATCGTCGGCGTCATTTCCGACAAGGCCGACGCCGCCGGCCTCGGTGTGGCCAAGGCGCGCGGTATCGCCACACAGGTCATTCCCCGCGCCAACCATGGCAGCAAGCAGGCGCATGACGCGGCCATCGATGCGGCACTTGCAGCATTCAATGCCGAGATCGTCGCGCTGGCCGGCTACATGCGCATCCTCACGCCCGGTTTCGTCCAGAAATGGCAGGGCCGCATGATCAACATCCACCCTGCCCTGCTGCCGGCGTTCAAGGGGCTCGACACCCATGCGCGGGCGCTGGCCGCCGGCATGCGCATCCACGGCTGCACGGTGCATTTCGTCACCCCCGAGATGGATGACGGCCCGATCATCGCGCAGGCGGCCGTGCCGGTGATGGTCGGCGACAATGCGGATACCTTGGCTGCCCGTGTGCTGAAGGCCGAGCACCAGCTCTATCCGCTGGCGCTTGGGCTGGTCGCAGAGGGCAAGGCGCGCATGGCAGCCGGCCGTACCGTGCTGGCCCACTTTGCCGACGATGCCGACAATGCCACCTCGGTGGTGATGGCGCCCGACCCACTGCGCGAGGAAGCCGACCTCGAGCAATTGGCGCGCATCACGCCTTGAATTCTTGAGGGTGGTAGCAAATATTGCTACCTTCTGACCAAGGAGACGGTTCAATGGCGACAGTCGAAAAAGTCAGCGTGGCGCTTTCCCCGGAGCTCCTGGAGCTGGTCAAGGACGCCGTCAACAGCGGTCGCTATGGGTCTGCAAGCGAAGTGATCCGTGAGGCGCTACGCGAGTGGCGTTTACGCCAGCCGCTTCGCGAGGCCGAGGTGGAGCGATTGCGCAAGGCTTGGACAGAGGGACTAGAGAGCGGCCCGTTCGCTGCTTTCGACATCGAGGACATCAAGTCCAAAGCCCGAAGCCGGTTTGTCGACGCCGTCAAGAAATAGGCGATGGCAGGCGTGCAGATCATTCGCAGCCCGGCGGCGGAAAATGATCTTATCGATATCTGGCTCGTCATCGCCGAGCACAGCCCGCGTGCCGCCGATCATTTTCTGAATGCCATCGCCGAGCGCATCCTGCAGCTTGCCGCCTTCCCCGAATCCGGACCGCGAAGACCCGACGTCGGCGCCGATACGCGAGCGCTGACCATCGGCGACTATCTAGTTCTTTATCGTCTCGCCGAAGGACGGATCGAAATCGTACGTATCGTGCATGACGCGCGTGATGTCTCAACGTTGTTCTAGGGTCCGAGAGCCATGAATGTTTTCGATAGCGCGGCCCGAACAAAAGGCGATCTGGCCGGTGTCTTCGAGTATGAGGAGACTGACGGGCCACAAAATGCCACGGCGTATTTTTACCTGTGCGAAATGGGCGGCGAAACAGTCGGGCCGGTCGTCGAGGCAATCCACATTCGATCAGGGGGCTGGGCGATCACCAAGGCCGATGTGGCGGTCAAATGGGATCGGGACGAGCAGCGTGTAGCCCTGTTCGTCTTCGGCAGGCTGGCGGCGGCTTTTGATGTCGCGAGAGGCACAAAGCATGGTAGCCGGGATGGCAAGGATTTTAATGCCGAGATTCCCTGGTCCTGAACGATGCCGATGCGACAACTGCTTCTCCTGCGCCACGCCAAATCGAGCTGGGACGACCCTGGTCTCGCTGATTTCGATCGGCCGCTCGCCGGGCGCGGGTTGAAGGCCGCCAAGCTGATGGGGCGCGAGCTTGCGGCGCGYGACTGGCTGCCGGACCTGGCACTGGTGTCGACGGCGCTGCGAACCCGCGACACCTGGCGGCTGGTTGCGGCGGAGTTGCCTGCGCACACGCAGGTCACGTTCGCCGATGCGCTCTATGATGCGTCGGCAGCGGATATTTTGGGCCAGATACGTCAGGCCGACGCTTCGAGCGACAGCTTGCTGGTGGTTGGCCACAATCCGGGCCTGGAATATCTGGCGAACCAGCTTGCCGCGCCGGGGTCGGAGGCGAAGGCGCGCAAGAGGCTCGAGGAAAAGTTCCCGACTGCATCCCTTGCGCGCTTCGTCTTCGAGGGAGATTGGTCCGGCCTGTCCTCGGCCCGGCTGACGCATAGTCTGCGGCCGAGGGATTTAGGCTAGGTGCAAGACAGGTGTGACAGGCAACCTGCCGTCCACCCTGCTCGAGACATCAGTTGCCCCAGATGCCCTGGCCGGATTCCGGCCGGTCCGTGGTTGTCTTCATCTTGGTATCGGCAGCCTTGTACCCAGCCATATCCGCGTTGTTGACCGCGCCGGTGACGGCATGGTCGACGCTGGCAACCGGGGCCACCGTCTGGTTGGCATTGTCGGATCCATAGTGGTCGCTGGCGGCGAAAGCGCTGCCGGTGGCAACGAGGATGGCGGTGGCGGCGAGGGCAATCCTGTACATTTTCAAGTCTCCTGGTTCTTGGGTTGGGCGGCGTCTTGGGAGGACGGTTCCGCTAAGGACAAGACCCCAGGCAGTGCGGTTTTATTCCTTGAGGCTGAACTTTTTTGCCGACTGCGAAGGTCGGTTGGCCCAGCGCGGGCCTAAAGCGCGTCGCGTTGAAACGGATTCAGGCGGCGCGCTTAAGTCTTTGTTTTTATGCATGTCGTTGCCCCAAAACCGAGCCACTTTTGGGCGACATGCACTAGTTGACGGCTATCCCTTGTGCGAAAAAAACAAGAGCGGCGGGCCAGGCCCACCGCTCTTTGTAGTCAAGGTCTGCGTCGTGGATCAGCGGCCCCAGATGCCCTGGCCAGACTGAGGCGGCACGTTCGCATTGGCGTCAGCCTGGGCCTTTTCGGACTTCAGGATCGAGCCGGTGTGCATGGTGTCCATGTTGGAAACCGAGTGGCTGGCAACCGGCTGGTTGACGTTGCTTGAGCCATAGTTGTCGCTGCTGGCGAAGGCGGTGCCGGTGGCAACGAGGATGGCGGCGGCGGTGAGCGCTATCTTGGTCATTTCAAATACTCCTGAATGAAGGTTGATGGTTCTGGTTTGGGAGGGTCCGGACAGACGCCGGCTTACCGGCCCCAGATGCCCTGGCCGGATTCCGGCTGGTTCGAATCGGGCGTCAGCCAGAAGCCGTGGTGCTCGACCGGCCTACGGATCGAAGCCGTGAATGTGTGGTCTATTCTACCAGCGGGCGCGGACACGGCCGGCTGGTTGACATTGTCGGCGCCATAGTGGTCGCTGCTGGCAAAAGCGGAGCCCGTGGCAACGAGCATGGCGGCGGCGGTAAGAGCGATCTTGGTCATTTTCTTAACTTCCAGTAGTTCTCAGTTCAGTCCGTCTAGTGGCGTGCCCTTGGGAGGAATTTCCCGTCGCTCGGACCACACCGAAATGGGTTTCTCGTTCGCCGACTTCCAATCACGAAGATGTTCCCCCGCGCTCCGAATCCAGACCTTGAAACGGGGCCAGCAGCCGGGGTGGCCAAAATTTTCTTTATCAATATCAAATAGTTACTAGATGTTCTTTGCCAACTGTATGGTCTTCCGCCGAGCCGGCGTTCACCATCTCATCACGGTCCGTCAACATAAATTGAACCGATTGGTTCGATCGACAGTGGGCGCTTGCGCGCAAGCTGAACCGTTCGGTTCGATTTTGGCACCGAATGAGCCGATCCAGCCTGCAAAAACCCATTGTCATTAGCCGCAAGACCGCATTTACCTTGCGTTGGAATCGATACTGTCGCTCATTCAGTCGGCATGGTCGGATGCCGCGACTGATCAAGCCCGACACCATCCGGTGAAAGACTGAAGGCGGCGGATAGTGAGACAGCGATAGAAATGCGGCTGCTGCTTGTCGAAGACAATCTCGAACTGGCCGACTGGCTGGGCAAGACCCTGCGCCAGGCGAACTATGTCGTCGACGTCGTCCATGACGGCGAGGATGTCGAGCACGCGCTGGCCGCCGGCGGCCACGCGCTTGTCATCCTCGACCTTGCATTGCCGCGTATGGGCGGCCTGGAAGTGCTGCGCATGCTAAGGGCGCGCGGCAACCGGGTCCCGGTGATCGTGCTGACCGCCAACGCCAGTCTCGACGGCCGGGTCAAGGGCCTCAATGAAGGCGCCGACGACTATCTGGCCAAGCCGTTCCAGATCGAGGAACTGGAGGCGCGCATTCGCGCGCAGCTGCGCCGCGCCAATGACCGCACCGCGCCTGTGGTTGCCTGCGGCGATCTCGTCTTCGACACCAACACGCGGCTGTTTTCGCTGGCCGGCGAGACGCTGGCGCTGACACCGCGCGAACATGCGGTGCTGGAACAACTGATGGTCAAGGCCGGACGCACGGTAAGCAAGGCGGCACTGTCGGCGGCGATCTACGATTTCGAGACCGATGCCGACCCCAGCGCCATCGAGATCTATGTGCACCGTGTGCGCAAGAAGCTTGAAGGGTCGCGCGTCCAGATCGCCACCTTGCGTGGCCTCGGCTATCTCTTGCGCCATGAGGATTAGCAGCCTCCGTTTGCAGTTGCTGGCCTGGGTGGTGTTGCCGCTCGCCGGGCTCGCCACCATCAATCTGTGGACCAGCCATGGCAACGCGCTGGCCACCGCCGACCTGGTCACGGACCGGATGTTGTTGGGTTCGGCACGGACCATCGCGGAGCAGGTCGCCATGACAGACGGCGTGCTCGATACCTCGATACCGCCGGCGGCGATCGAGATGTTCGATACCGGCGATCGCGACAGTGTCTACTACCATGTCAAGACTGCCAAAGGGCGGCTGCTGACCGGATATCCCGACCTGCCGGAAGCGCCAAAGCACCCAAGCATCGAGGCCACCTATCGCGACCACCGGCTGCGGCTGCTTACTTTCAGCCACACCGTGGTCGGCGCCGGAGACGACTCGCCGATATCGGTTACCGTTGGCGTCACGCTTGCCGGGCACGATGCGATGGTGCGGCATTTGTGGTTCAACGCTTTCGCCCAGCAACTGGCGCTGGTGGCTATTGCCGGCATCTTCGTGCTGTTGGGCCTGCGTCGCGGCCTGGCGCCGCTAATCCGGCTGCGCGACGCCGTGCGGTCGCCAAGCCGCAGCGACCTCGACCCGGTCGAGGTTCCTGGCGCGCAAAGCGAGATCCGCCCGCTCATCGATGCGCTGAACGCCTATATGGACCGGGTGCGGGCGCAGATGGCGGCACAACGCCGCTTCATCGCCAATGCGGCGCACCAGCTGCGCACGCCGTTGGCGTTGATGTCGACGCAGGCGAGCTACGCGCTTCGCGAAAGTGCCGCCGAAGCGCGCCAGGAGGCCCTGGTGGCGCTCCAGGCTAGCTCCGGCAGACTGGCGCGGCTGGCCGAACAGCTCCTGACCTTGTCGCGCGCCGAGCCGGGCAGCCGGCGGCCGCGCGCCGACCGCGTCGACCTGACCGAAGCCGCCCGCCATGTGCTGGAAACGCAGGCGCCGACAGCAATCGGTCACAACATCGATCTCGGCCTCGAGGAGGCTGGACCCGTGCCGGTCATCGGCGACGGCACCATGTTGCGCGAGATGATCGTCAACCTTGTCGACAACGCGCTGCGCTATTCGCCGGACGGCGGCAGCGTCACGGTGAAGCTGGCGGCCGTTGAGGACGAAGCCGTGCTGACTGTCACCGACGATGGGCCCGGCATCCCAGTGGACGAGCGAGACCATGTTTTCGAGCGCTTCTACCGCGTTGCCGGATCGACCGAGGAAGGCAGCGGGCTTGGCCTCGCCATCGTGCGCGAGGTCGTCGAAAATGCCGGCGGCCGCGTCACCCTCGGGGATGGCGCGACCTGCGGCCTGGTGGTTGAGGTCAGGCTGCCATTGGCGAGCAGCTAGGCTTGCTGCTCACTGCGTCTCATGCAGTGGCTGGGGACGCCATTTCGCCAAGCGATCCTCGACCATGGTCATCAGATATTCGGCACCGAGCGCCACCACCATGACGATGACGATCGCGGCATACATGCCGGCGGCGTCGAAGGATCCCTTGGCGATGTTGATCAGCAGGCCGATGCCGTAACGCGAGCCGACGAACTCGCCAACGATCGCGCCGATGATGGCAAAGCCGAAGCTGACATGCAGGCTGGCGAAAATCCAGCTCATCGCCGAAGGGACGATCACCGAACGGGTCAACTGCCAGTTGGATGCACCCAAAATGCGCGCGTTGGCGATCATCGCCCTGTCGGCTTCCCGGACGCCCTGGAAGGCATTGTGGAACACGACGAAGAAAACCATCACGAAGGCAAGTGCCACCTTCGAAGCGAGGCCGAGGCCGAGAATCATGATGAAAATCGGCGCCAGAACCACGCGCGGAATGGAGTTGATCACCTTGATGTAGATGGAGAAGATATCGGCGGCCATCCGGTTACGGCCGAGCGCGACGCCGATGATGATCCCAGCAACCGAGCCAGTCACAAAGCCGATGACCGATTCCTCCATTGTGACATAGAGGTGGTACCACAGAGGCCCCTCTGACGTTCCTTCTGTCGTCCATTCGTACAGCCGCTGCACGATCGCGCTCGGCATTGCGTAGAAGAACGGATCGATCCAGGCTTGGCGCGCGGCGATTTCCCACAGGCCGAGAAAGGCGATCAGAATGCCGACCCGCCAGAATATCACGGTGCGGCGGCGGTGCCGTGCCGCCTTCGCGGCGGCTGCCTCGATTTCCGCATCCGAAGTGCCCGGCCTGAAAGCTCCTGCGCTGATGTCAATGGCGGCATCGGTCATGGCGTTACTCCTCAGGCTGCGGCGCGCGCATAGCTGGTTTCAACCTCTTCCTTGAGGTCGGCCCAGATCGTGCGCGAGTAATTGATGAAGCTCTGCTCGTAGCGGATATCGGCAACCACGCGCGGGCGCGGCAGATCGATGGTGTAGACAGATTTCACCGTGGCCGGTCCGGCGGTCAGGACATAGACCTTGTCGGCGAGCGCAATCGCCTCTTCGAGATCATGCGTGACGAAGACCACCGAAGCCTTTGCCTCAGACCACAGGCGCAGCAATTCCTCGTGCATCAGCACGCGCGTCTGAACATCGAGCGCGGAAAACGGCTCATCCATGAGAAGAATCTCGGGTCCGTTTATAAAAGTCTGGGCCAACGCCACACGTTTGCGCATGCCGCCAGAAAGCTGATGCGGATAGTGCTGCTCGAAACGTGACAAGCCGACACGCGCCAGCCAGTCGCGCGCTGCGGCCGTAGCGTCCGACTTCGCTCTACCGCGAAAAAGTGGACCAGCCATCACGTTTTCGATCACCGTTCGCCAAGGAAACAAGGCGTCACTTTGGAAAACAAAACCGATGCGCGGGTCTATTCCCGTGACCGGGGCGCCCATGACGCGAACCTCGCCGGCACTTGGGCTTGCCAACCCCGTGACAAGGTTGAGGGTTGTGGATTTTCCGCAACCGGTCGGGCCGACAACGGCGACAAATTCGCCGCGTTCAACGGTCATGGTGAAATCGCGTAATGCTGTCAGCGATTTGCCGGTGGGTGAAAGGAAACGCCGGCTGACGTTGATCAGCTCGATCGCCGGTGCATTTTTTTCAATGGCCATGGTGGAACTCCTGGGTACGAGCCGACGCTCGCCCGTCGGCCCAAGGCCGCCGGACGTGAAAAACTGACGGGCACCGGCGCGATGTCGTTCATCGCGCCGGCACTGTCTGCTACTTGGCGTTCTTGACGAATTCCGAGGTGTAGGTCTTGGAGAGGTCGATCTGCTTGCCCTGCAGTTCCTTCTTGAAGGCCGAAAGAACCGTCAGCACTGTCTCAGGACCCCCTTCGGGCATGATCCCGTCGGGAGTGAACATGGCCTTGCCTGCATCGAGGGCCTTCACGTAGCCCTCCTTGTCGCCGACATAATAGTCTTTCGGCATCTTGTCGGCGATTTCGGCGCCCGTGTGGGTGTTGATGAATTTCTGCGTCTTGACGAAGGCATTGGCCAGCTTCTGCACGACGTCCTTATGCGCTTCGACCCAATCGGTCTGCATATAGAGGGAGGCGGCCGGGTAGGTGCCGCCGAGAGCAGCCTTGGTGCCTTCCATTGTGCGCATGTCGATGAGAACGGACGCTTCGCCGGTCTTCAGCAGTCGCGTGATCGTCGGCTCTGTCGTCATACCTGCCTGGATCTTGTCCTGCTGCATGGCCGCGATGAAGGTGGTGCCGGCGCCGACCGGAACCGAGGTGAAGTCACCGAGCTTCAAACCGTTCTTGACTGCGAGATATTCGGTAAGAAAATTCGTCGATGAGCCCAGACCGGTCACGCCCAGGCTCATGCCCTTGAAGTCGGCAGGCGATTTGATCTCGGGGTGTTTCGTCGAAACAAGCTCGACCTCGCCCGGCGCCTGGCTGAACTGGACGATGGATTCGACGAATTTGCCCTTTGCCTGCAGGTCGATGCAATGATCGTAGAAGCCGACAACCCCTTGGACGGCACCGGCGAGCATCTCGTTTTCGGCATCGACGCCGGCCGGTTCATTCAGCAACTCGACGTCGAGACCCTCGTCCTTGAAGTAACCGAGCGCTTCGGTCAGCTTGGCGGGCAGATAGATCTGTTTCTCATAGCCGCCGACCATGATGGAGACTTTTTCGTCGGCGCGCGCTGACGGCGCGGACAAGGCCATGGTGGCGACGAGTGCGGTTGTGGCGGCTGAATCAAGCAGTATTCGCGCGAGCGACATGGCCTCTTCCCTTTGTTCGTTTCCCGCGCCCTCTCTCTCCCATCGCTTTCCGCGACAAATACGGGGCGCGCGCCCAACACTTATGGCACCAAGCTTTCATTCACCTTTCAAGGCCGTGCCGAAAATCACCGCAAACCTTACTGATCGGTAAGCCGATGCTGGCCCGATCATGATCTGGATAGAGCCAGTTGCCGAAAACGAGGATCAGCAGCAGTTCGTTTGGCTAATCACAAGATCCGGGCGCGGTCCGTTCACCTCGCTCGGTCGCTCAATCCCAGCACGTCGCGCATGTCGTATTCACCGGGCGAGCGCCCCGCCACCCAGAGTGCGGCGGCGATGGCGCCACGGGCGAACATGCTGCGGTCGCCGGCCGCATGCGACAAGGTCACCGTCTCGCCCTCGGCGCAGAAGCTGACGCTGTGATCGCCGACGATGCTGCCGCCGCGCATCACCGCAAAGCCGATCTCACCGGGCGGCCGCACGCCTGTGACGCCATCGCGGACGCGCCTTGCGACCGTGTCCAGTTCGATGCCGCGCCCGCTGGCGGCGGCTTGTCCCAGCATCAGCGCCGTCCCGGACGGCGCATCGATCTTGTGGCGATGATGCGCCTCGACGATCTCGACATCCCAGTCCTCGGGATCAAGCGCTCGCGCCGCCTGCTCGACCAGTCCGACCAGCATGTTCAGCCCGAGCGAAAAGCTGCCGGAGCGGACGATGGCGATGGTTTTCGCGGCATCGGCGATGGCGGCCAGCTCAGCAGCATCGAAGCCTGTCGATCCAACGACCAGGGCTGGCCCGCCACGATCGGCGCAAAACCTTGCCAGATCGGCCGAGGCCGACGGCGTGGTGAAATCGATCACCACATCGGCCACGGCAAGTGCCTCGTCGCGGCTCACCAGCCCTTCGCCGACAATGCCCGGTCGGTGGAAGCGACCGGCGAGCGCCAGCCGCGCATCGGCCTGGACGGCGTCCGCCATCTGGCGGCCCATGCGGCCCAGCGCACCCGCGATGGCGATCCTGACCGGTGGTTGGGGCATGGCGCTATCTCGCGGCTATTTCCACATGCCGCGCATGCGCGCGCCAATGTCGACGCGCACCTCCGGCCGGGGCGCCCTGCCCTGTGCCGCTTGCGCGCTCGGCCACGAGACCTGCTGGAAGGCAGCGAGGATCGAGGCCGGGATGAAACGGGTGCGCGAGGCATAGAGATGGCGGTCGCCGCGCGCCGCCTGGCCGTGCGGAAAGAAGCGCTGCGGCATGACCAAGCTCAGATTGTCCTTGGCCCTGGTCATCGCCACGTAGAGCAGCCGGCGCTCCTCCTCGATGTCCTCCTTGGTGCCGACGCCGAGATCGGCCGGGATGCAGCCGTCGACCGTGTTGAGCACGAAGACATTCTTCCATTCCTGGCCCTTGGCCGAATGGATGGTCGACAGGATCAGATAATCCTCGTCACGGTGCGGTGGCCCGGCCTGGTCGCTGGTGGCGTCCGGTGGATCGAGCGTCAGCTCGGTGAGGAAGCGTTCGCGTGAGGCATAGCCCGAGCCGATCTGTTCGAGCTGCAAAATGTCGGCCCGGCGCGTGATCGCATCCTCGTGGATGCGCTCCAGATGCGGCTCGTACCAGAGCCTGACCTGTTCGAGATCGGCCGGCCATTTGGCGCCGGCCCGCAGGCCGGAATAGAGCGCGACGAAGCCCGGCCAGTCATCGGCCGCGCGCTGCGGCGGGCGCCAGCCGGCCAACCCCATCGCCTCGTCCAGCGCCGTCGTCATCGTCTCGACGATCTGCGCCGCGACCGAAGGGCCGATGCCCGGCATCAGCTGCAGCACGCGGAAGCCGGCGACGCGGTCGCGCGGGTTTTCGGCAAAGCGCAGCACCGCAAGCACATCCTTGACGTGAGCAGCATCGAGGAACTTCAGGCCGCCGAACTTGACGAAGGGAATGTTGCGCCGGGTCAGCTCGATCTCCAGCGGGCCGCTGTGATGCGAGGCGCGAAACAGCACCGCCTGCGATTTCAGCGCCGTGCCAGCTTCTCGCTCGGCCAGAATGGTATCGCAGACGAAATTGGCCTGCTCGACCTCATCGCGCACGCTCACCAGCCTTGGCTTGTCGGTGGATTTGCGCTCCGACCAAAGGTTCTTGGTAAAGCGCTCCGAGGCCTCGCCGATCACCGCATTGGCGGCGGCCAGGATGGTCTCGGTCGAGCGATAATTGCGCTCCAGCATCACCACGTCGGCGGCCTGCGCGAACTGCTTGGGAAAATCGAGGATGTTGCGCACCTCGGCGGCACGGAACGAATAGATCGACTGCGCATCGTCGCCGACCACCGTCAGCCCGGCGCCGTCGGGTTTGAGCGCCATCAGGATCGAGGCCTGCAGCCGGTTGGTATCCTGGTATTCGTCGACCAGCACATGGTCGAAACGCCCACCCAGATGCGCGGCTATTTCAGGCTCGGCCGCCATCTGCGCCCAGTAGAGCAGCAGGTCGTCGTAATCGAGCACGTTCTGCGCCTGCTTGGCCTCGACATATCCGGCGAACAATTGCTTCAGCTGCTCGGCCCAGCCGGCGCACCAGGGAAAGGCGGACCCCAGCACTTCGCCCAGCGGCGCCTGCGCGTTGACGGCACGCGAATAGATGGCAAGGCAGGTGCCCTTGGTCGGAAAGCGCGCTTCCGTCTTCGAGAACCCCAGCTCATGCCGGATCAGATTCATCAGGTCGGCGGAATCCTCGCGATCGTGGATGGTGAAGGCCGGATCGAGGCCAATCTCATGCGCATAGTCGCGCAGCAGCCGGGCGCCGATACCGTGAAAGGTGCCGGCCCAGGTCAGAGCGTCGGTGATCACCGCGGCGTCGCGGCCGAGCACCTCGCCGGCGATGCGCTCGACGCGCCTGGCCATTTCGGACGCGGCGCGGCGCGAAAAGGTCATCAGCAGGATGCGGCGCGGGTCGGCCCCCTTGACGATCAGATGGGCGACGCGATGCGCCAGCGTGTTGGTCTTGCCTGAACCGGCGCCGGCAATGACCAGCAGCGGTCCGGCAATCCTGCCGTCGCCATGCTCGACGGCCAGACGCTGGGCGTCGTTCAGCCGGGCGAGATAGGCAGGCTGGACGGTCGGTTCCCGAAAAATCGAATCAGAGGTGGCGAGGTTCATCCCCCATCAAGCATCGTTTCTGCTTTGTTCGCAACGCTGATGCGAGAATGTCAGCCTGCCCTGCAGCCGAAGCGTGACAGCCGTGGCTAGCGCTGGGGATCGATCCCCATCGCAGCCGACTGGCGGCGCAAAGCCTCACGATCGTGTTGCGATGGCGGCAACAGCAGCGGGTCGACCGTATCGGGCACGTCCTCCACCATCTTCCTGGCGATGCGGTAGGTGACATAGGCCAAAGCGCCGGTGACAAGCAGACGGAACATGGTTGCAACACTCCATTGGAGCAGGACCAACCGAGGAAACGGAATTTGGTTCCCCTGGCGACCGTCTTGACCGCATAGTAGGAGATCGGGGCACCGCGAATGGGGCTTCTTGGGAAGAAGGCCGGCGCCGCTTGGGAGGAAGAATGAAGCGCCGGCCAAGCGGATAAATCAGGTCCGCCGCAAGTGACAGGCTAGCTGAGTCTTGCCCCTGCGTCACCGGGTGATTGTCTTCGTCAAACACGTACCCCTCACCGACCTGCACGTCGCCGGCCCGTCACAGTCGTGTCTTGACCATCATCCCGGCAATTTCCTTGAGCAGTTTTGCCGCCACGGTGGCGGTCAGATTGGCGATGTCGCGAGGCGGGTTTAGTTCAACGATATCAGCCGCCACGATCGGCTGGTTGACCGATTGAATCAGGCTGATGACCTGACGGTGGTCAGACCGCCGGGTTCGCGATGCGAAACGCCTGGCGCAAAGGCGGGGTCGAGCCCGTCGAGGTCCATCGAGATGTAGACCGGCGTCTTGAGATCGAGCCGCAGATCGTCGCCAAACCGCGCCGCCTCGATCACCTCGACACCGAACCGCTTGAACTGGTCGCGATGATGGTCGTTGACGGTCCGCAGGCCGACCTGGATGAGGCGGTCGGCAAGCCGCTCTTCCATGATGCGGGCAAAGGGCGAGGTGTGGGAGCGCGGATTGCCCTGATAGGCATCGTACATATCGGGATGCGCGTCGATGTGCAGAATGGTCAGGCTGGGATGTCGGCGGCGCACCGCGCGCAGTATCGGCCAGGAAATGGCGTGGTCGCCGCCGAGGCAGATCAGAGGATCGCCCAGCTCCAGCACGCGCCCAACCTCACCTTCGATCAGGTCCCATGGATCGGTGGCGGTGTCGAAGCCGATGTCGCCATGATCGACAAGCCTGTCGGTCAGATCAAAACCGGTTTCGCTCCACATGCTGTAGGCATCGGAGAACAATTCGGGACGGATATGGGCAGGTGCTTGCGCCGGGCCCTTGAAGAAAGACGAGTTGTCGTCGTGGGGAATTCCCAGCAGCGAAATCCTGGTCATCGGCGTCCGATCTCCATCAGCAGCGAGTTTCAGTAAACGCGGGAGCTGGCTGGCGATAGCGATGGTGTTTGGGCCAGCGGCGGGCGCGCCCTGGCAATCAAAACGCAATCAACTCCCGGCTTCGCCGCCCAGCCTTTGCCTGACCATGGCGACGTGGAAATTGGTGCCGAACAGCAGCCCGTCATCATTGAAGTCGTAGCTCGAATTGTGCAGCGGCGCCGACGTCTCGCCATTGCCGAGGAAGACGAAGCACCCCGGCACATGGTCGAGGAAGCGGGCGAAATCCTCAGAGGCGGTCATCGGCTCGCGCGCGACGGCGATGTTGCCGGGCTCGAAGACGTTTCTTGCGGCAGCAAACGCCGCTTCAACCAGTTCGGCATCGTTGCTTAGCGGCACGAACTCGCGGCTGTAACTGACCTCGGCGCTAACATTGTAGGCGACGGCGGTGCCCTCCGCGATGATGCGCATCTGCCGCTCGATTTCGGCGCTGACCTCGGGGCGGAAGCTGCGCGCATCGCCGAGAATGCGGGCAAGACCGGGCAGTGCGTTGCGGGTGCCGTCGGTGATCAGCTCGGTCACCGAAACCACCGATATGTCGGCCGGGCTCAGTCGGCGCGAGACGATGGTCTGCAGATTAGTGACCAGCGCGCAGGCGGCGACCAGCGTTTCGTTCCCCGAATGCGGCCGCGCGGCGTGGCCGCCGAGCCCCTTCAGCACGATCTCGAAATTGTCCTCTGCCGACATGATCGGGCCGGCGCGGGTCTCGAAATGTCCGATGGGCAGGCCGGGCATGTTGTGGAGGCCAAAGATTTCGTCAAAGGGAAAGCGCAGCATCAGGCCATCGGCGAGCATGGCCAATGCCCCTTTGCCCCATTCCTCGGCCGGCTGAAAGACGAAGCGCACGGTGCCGTCGAAACCGCCCTCGGCGGCCAGCAGCTTTGCCGCGCCGAGCAGCATCGTGGTGTGGCCGTCATGGCCGCAGGCATGCATGATGCCGGGATTGCCGGAACGGTAGGGCGCGGCGGATTGCTCGGTGATGCGCAAGGCATCCATGTCGGCCCTTAGCGCAATCGCCCGGTTGCCGCTGCCGCGTTTCAACGTGCCGACGACGCCGGTGCCGCCGACGCCCTCAGTGACATCATCGAGGCCGAATTCGCGCAGCTTGGTGGCGACAAAGGCCGCGGTGCGCGTTTCCTCGAAGCCGAACTCCGGATGTGCGTGCAGATCACGCCGCCAGACAATCATCTCCTGCTTCAGCGCGTCACGATCGAATTCGGACATTTCTTCTTGCCTCTCCCGACCTACCTTGCCAGTTCCGTGACCACATCAAGCAGGATGTTGGCGCCGGCAACAAGCTCGGCATCCTCGGTGTGCTCGCGCGGATTGTGGCTGATGCCGCCGGCGCTCGGCACGAAGATCATCGCTGCCGGCGCGATACGCGCCATCATCTGTGCATCGTGGCCGGCGCCTGACGTCATGCGTTTGACGCCGAGACCGCGGTTTTTCGCGGCAGCCTCGATCAGTTCGACAATGCGGATGTCGAAGATCACCGGCTCGAAGCGGGCCAGCCGCTCGACCGAGATCGTCACGCCTTCGGTGTCGGCAAGCTGTTCGAGACAGGCAGCAAGTGCGGCCTCCTCCGCCTGCAGGCGCTGCTCATCGGGGTCGCGCAGATCGACGGTGAAGACGGCCTGGGAGGGAATCACGTTGATGGCATTCGGCTCGAAGCGCATCGTGCCGACGGTGGCGACCGTCGGCGTGTTCGAGGCCTTGGCCCTATCGTGCAGGAAGGTGATGACCCGCGCGGCGGCGTAGCCGGCGTCGCTGCGCATCGACATCGGCGTGGTGCCGGCATGGTTGGCGACGCCGTCGATGGTGATGCGTTGCCAGGAGATGCCCTGCAGATTCTCCACCGCGCCGATCGGCACGCCTTCGCGCTCCAGCACCGGCCCCTGCTCGATATGCAGCTCGAGATAGGCGTGCGGCTTGAGGAAGCCGGGCTCCTTGTCACCGGCATAGCCGATGCGGGCAAGCTCTTGCCCCAGCACGCTGCCGTCGGTGCCGACAGCCGCCAGCACCGTCTCGAAACCGATGCCGCCGGCATGCACTAGCGAACCCATCATATCGGGGGTATAGCGCACGCCCTCCTCGTTGGTGAAGGCGGCAACCGCGACCGGGCGCGACGGCGAAAAGCCCGATGCCTTGAGGGTCTCGATCACCTCCAGCCCGGCAAGCACGCCGTAGCAGCCGTCATAGATGCCGGCATCGATGACCGTGTCGATATGCGAGCCGATGAGCAGTGGCGCCTGCCCGGCATTGTCGGGGCTTTGCCAGATGCCGAAAATGTTGCCGACCCGGTCGATGGCGACATCGAGCCCGGCCTGCCGCAGCCAGCCAACGAAGAGGTCGCGGCCCAGCCTGTCGGTGTCGGAGGCGGCCAATCGGATCAGCCTGCCCTCGCTGTCACGACCGACGGCGCCGAGTTCACGGATACGGCCAAGCAGGCGCTGCGTGTCGACGGCGATCACAAATCTGCTCCCGCAAGCATCTTGCCGGCCAGCACATCGGCCGGGCTCATGCCGACCAGTTCGGCATAGCGATGCGGGTCGGTGGCGCCTTCGGTGTTGATCACCAGCACCCGGGATTTGCCGTCGAGTCCAAGGTCGGCCTGGTTGTCGGCCACCGCCCGGATCAGCCCTGCAAGGCCGACGCCGCCGCTTTCTCCGGCGACGATCACCGGATCGCCGGCACGTGGCTGCGCCAGCCGCCGCATCACCGCTATGGCCTCGTCCTCATCCACCGTCATGAAGGCGTCAGCGGCACGCGCCAACACCCGCCAGGCGACCGGAGAGGCCTCGTAGCATTCCAGCATCGCCATCACCGTCGCCTCGCCATGCGCAACCTTCACCACGCGCCCCGCCTGGGCGGCCGCGACAACGCACGCGGCACGCGCGGGTTCGACCACGATGAAGGTCGGCCTGGCATCGCCGAGCACGATGGTAAGATAGCCGGCGACCGCGGCGGCAATGCCGCCGACACCGGCCTGGACGAACACATGGGTCGGTGGCTGCCGGAGCTGGCGCAATGCTTCGCGCACAATCGCCGTATAGCCCTGCATGACGAGGCCGGGAATGCGCTCATAGCCCGGCCAAGAGGTGTCGGAGACCACGGTCCAGCCCTTCTCGGCCGAAACTTGGGCGGCTTGCCTGACCGAGTCGTCATAGTTGCCGTCGACGCGGATCATTTCGGCTCCATAGCGAGCGATGGCGGCGATACGCTGCTGGCTGACGCCGGCGTGGACGAAAATCACTGCCCGCGCACCGACGAGTTGCGCCCCTTGCGCGACCGACCGGCCGTGATTGCCGTCGGTGGCGCAGGCAACCGTCATCGTCGCGGCAACCGCCCGAACATCCGGCTGGCTAAGATCGGCCACATCGACGGGTCGACCAAGCGACCGACCTGCCTCTTCCAGCACCAGGCGGAAGACAGCATAGGCGCCGCCCAGAGCCTTGAAGCTACCGAGGCCGAGGCGAAAGCCTTCATCCTTCACATGCAACGAACCGAGACCGAGTTCAGTCGCCAGCGCCGGCAGCGCATGCAGCGGCGTTGTCCGGTGATTGTCGCGATGGGCGAGAAAACGCTCGACCGTGTCGGCCCCGGCGACCCCAAGCGTTTCGGCATCAGCCGCGTCGAGCGGCTGGCGGTGCAAGACATTGTGGTTGGGCAAGAACACTGGCGGCCTCCTTGGCAGTTCAGCGAGAACATATTGCAGGACCGGCGCAAAGTGCGCTGTAATACGACCCTCGAAATGCAAGTTTGTTTCGTCAGGGATGTCTCCATTGCCTGCATCGCCGCCCTCACTCGACAGTTTCGATCTCGCCATCCTCGGCATTCTGCAACGGGACAACACGACTCCGCAGCGGGTGATTGGCGAGGCCGTCAATCTTTCGGCGCCGGCAGTGCAACGCCGCATCAAGCGCATGGAACAGACGGGCGTCATTGCCGGCAATGTTGCCCTGGTCGAGCCGGCGGCGGTCGGCCAGCCCATCACCATCTTCGTCGAGGTGGAGCTCGAGAGCGAACGCACCGAACTCATCGATGCGGCCAAGCGGCAGTTCTCGGGCGCGCCGGAAGTCCAGCAATGCTACTACGTCACCGGCGAGGCCGATTTCATCCTGGTCATCACCGTCGCCGACATGGGCGCCTATGAGGCGCTCACGCGAAAACTGTTCTTCGACAGCAACAATGTGCGGAAGTTCCGCACCTTCGTCGCCATGGACCGCGTCAAGGTCGGGCTGACGGTGCCCTTGCCCGGTTGAGAATTTGCTGGCAGCCAGACCCGGCTGCCATGCTTTTGACATTCTCCGGACGCGAATTTGTTTGGCGGAGGCGCGCTTGGACGACACCACCCCAGTTGCAATCATCGGTGCCGGGCCAGCGGGTCTGGCTGTTGCGGCGTGCCTGCGGCAGGCCGGGGTCGACTTCGTTCTTCTCGAAAAAGAGGCGCAGGCAGCACCCGCGTGGCGAAGCCACTATGAGCGCGTCCACCTGCACACGACCAAACGCTTTTCCTCGCTGCCATTCGTGCCCTTTCCCAAGGACTACCCGCGCTATGTGCCGCGCGATCTCTTCGCCGAATATCTCGATGCCTACGCGCAACGCTTCGAACTACGGCCCCGCTTTGGACAGACAGTGAGGATGATTACCCGGCAAGGCAGAGGCTGGCATGTCGAGGCGACATCCGTCGCCCTGCATGCCTCCCACGTGGTGATCGCGTCGGGCTACAACGCCGAGCCGCTGATGCCCGGATTTGCCGGCGCCGAGGCTTTCAGGGGTCAGAGGCTGCATAGCGCCGACTACCGCAACGCCACGCCTTTTGCCGGCCAGTCGGTGCTGATCGTCGGTATGGGCAACACCGGCGCCGAGATCGCGCTCGATCTGGTGGAAGGCGGTGCGCGGCCGACGATTTCGGTGCGCGGCGGCGTTCATATCGTGCCGCGCGAGTTGCTTGGCGTGCCTATCCAGATGGTCGGCATGGCGGCTCGCCTGATGCCGCAACGCATCAGTGATGCCTTGTTCCCCGTCATCCTCGATCTGGCACTGGGCAGGCTGGAGAAATACGGGCTCAAGCGACCGAGCCAAGGGATGTTGCAGCAGATCGCCGTGGCGTCGCGCATTCCGGTGATCGATGTCGGCACGGTCGGCAAGATCCGCGAAGGCGCGATCAAGGTCGCACCCGACATTGCCGAGATCACCGAGCAAGGTGCCCATTTTGCCGACGGCAAGCATGGCGAGTTCGATTCGATCATCTTCGCCACCGGCTTCCGGCCGGGCTACGCCAGGTTGCTGCAGCCTGGCATCCAGCCGGGCCGCAGCGGCGTCAATGGGAGGGCTTCGGAACTCGGCCTCTATCTCATCGGCTTTCACAATCCGGTCACCGGATTGCTGCGCGAAATCTCGATCGAGGCAGGGCAGATCGCCGACGACATCCGGCTGCGGCGAGACCGAAAGAAGGCGGCCGAAGTCCTGCCGGTATGATTTGGCACGAGAGGAGGAGATCTCTCTTCAGCTTCAGCCTGCCGCTCGCAGCCACACCTTGTTGTCGTGGAAGGCAGCGCCGCCATAGGGTGCCGGCGCATCGGCGCCGGTCAGAACGTTGATGCCTTCGCCGCGCTCATGCGCGCTGTTTGGCCAGATGCCCTCGGCGATGACGACGCCACGCTTGATGCCATCGAACAGTCTTGCGTGCAGCACCACTTCGCCGCGCTGGTTGCCGACCTCGACGCGGTCGCCGTCGGCAAGCCCATGGGCCGCCGCATCGTCGGGATGCAGAAGCAGTTCCGGCCGCACTTCCTTGGCCTTCGACACCGGCGTTTCCGAAAATGTCGAGTTGAGGAAATTGCGCGCCGGCGATGTCGCCAGCCGGAACGGATGCGCCTCATCGGCGACCTCGATCAGGTCGACATGGTCGGGGAATTCCGGCAGCCGCTCCACCGGGCCGAACAGACCCATGCTCTTCGGCGGCCGGTTGGGCGCCGCCTGCCCGGTCCAGTCGGCGCGGAAGCGGAATTTTCCATCCGCATGGCCGAACCCCTTGATGAAATGCGCGGTGTCGAAATCCGGCTGCAGGTCAACCCACTTGTCTTCCTTCAAGCTGTCGAAGCTACCCAGCCCGCGCTTGCCCAGGATGATGTCGATATGCTGCTGTTCTGTCAGGCCGAAGCCTGGACGATCGGCGACGCCGAGGCGCTCAGCCAGTTCCTCGATGACGAAATGGTTGGTGCGTGGCCCTTCCGGCGGGTCGATCAGCTTGGGGCCGAGCGTGATGTGCTGGTTGCCGCCGCCCTTGTAGACGTCGTCATGCTCGAGGAACATTGTCGCCGGCAACACGACATCGGCGAGCTTTGCCGTGTCGGTCATGAACTGCTCGTGCACGCAGGTGAACAGGTCGTCGCGCAGAAAACCCTGCTTCACCAGCCGCTGCTCGGGCGCGACATTAACAGGGTTGGTGTTCTGGATCAGCATCGCCGTCACCGGCGGGCCGCCATAGAGCGCGTCCTTTGCCCCGGTCAGCACCGGGCCGATGCGCGAATGGTCGAGATAGCGGACCGAGGGATCGCGCATCTTCGTACCTTCCAGCACCTCCTGGTTGAGCTTGAAGATGCCGGAATTGGAATGGAAGGCGCCACCGCCCTCATATTGCCAGCAGCCGGTGACGGCGGCGATGGAGGCGGCGGCGTGCATGTTGACCGAGCCGTTGCGCTGGCGCGAAAACCCGTAACCGAGACGGAAATAGGTCTTCTTGGTCGTGCCGACGAGGCGGGCGAAAGCCTCGATCTCGGCGACCGTCAGAGCGGTGATGCTGGCCGCCCATTCCGGCGTGCGCGTCCGCAGATGCTCTTCCAGCCCCTTTGGGTCATCGGTGTATTTTTCGAGATAGGCGCGGTCGGCCATGCCTTCCCTGAACAGCACGTGCATGACCGCGCAGGCCAGTGCTCCGTCGGTGCCGGGCTTCAGCACCAGGCCGAGGTCGGCCTGCCTCATCGTCGCGTTCTCATAGACGTCGATGACGACGATCCTGGCGCCGCGCTCCTTGCGCGCCTTGATGGCGTGGGTCATGACGTTGACCTGCGTGACCACGGCATTGGTGCCCCAGATCACCACGCAATCGGATTTCGCCATCTCGCGCGGATCGGGTCCGCGCAAGGCTCCGGCCCCCATCATCCAGCCGGTCCAGGCCAGATTGGTGCAGATCGAACCGAAAAAGCCGGAATACTTCTTGGCGTGGCGCAGCCGGTCGATGCCGTCGCGCTGCACCAGCCCCATCGTGCCGGCATAGTAATAGGGCCAGACGGTCTCCGAGCCGTATGTCTTCTCGGCCGCGATGAACTTTTCGGCGACGAGGTCGAGCGCGGCCTCCCAGCTGGCGTCTTTCCAGGCGCCGTCGCCCTTGGCGCCGACCCGCACCAGCGGCTTCAGCAGACGGTCGGGATGATGGACGCGGTCGGCATAGCGCGCGACCTTGGCGCAGATGACGCCTGCCGTATAGCTGTTGGCCTTGGCGCCATGGACGCGGCCGATGCGGTTGCCGTCAAGCAGCTCAACCTCGAGCGCGCAGGTCGATGGGCAATCATGCGGACAGGCCGAATGGCCGATGCGAAGCTTGGCGTGCTGGTTCATGGGGGTTGTCTAGCGGCTATCGGATGCGGCGTGTAGGGCCAGATGAGGCCCTTACCTTCTCCCCCCTACTCCGCCGTGCCTTCCTCGTATTCGGCCGACATGGTCAGCCATTTTTCCTCGTGGCCGGCCAGCGTTTGGGCCAGCTGCGAGCGCTCCTTGGCCAGCCGGGTCGCCGTCGAGGGATCCTTCTCGTAGACGGCCGGATTGGACAGTTCGTCCTCGATGCCGTCGATGCGCTTGCGGATGCGGTCCATCAGCGCTTCGGTGGCGCGGATTTCCTTGGCCAGCGGCTCGAAGGCGGCGCGACGCGCTGCTGCATCGCGGCGGCGGTCGGCCTTTGACGCCTTGTCCGCCTCGCGCTTGCCGCGGCGGTCGCCGGAGACACCGGTGACCAGCGTCTTGTAGTCCTCGAGATCGCCGTCATACGGGTTGACCGCGCCGTCCTTGACCAGCCACAGCCGGTCGGCGGTCGCCTCGAGCAGATGGCGATCGTGCGAGATCAGGATCACGGCGCCCGGAAATTCGTTCAGCGCATGGATCAGCGATTCGCGGCTGTCGATGTCGAGATGGTTGGTCGGTTCGTCGAGGATGAACAGGTTCGGTCCCTCGAAGGCCGACAGGCCCATCAGAAGTCGAGCCTTCTCGCCGCCGGACAGATCCTTGGCGGCGGTGTTCATCTTCTCGGTGGTGAGACCGAACTGGGCGACACGGCCGCGCACCTTGGATTCCGGCGCCTCCGGCATCAGCCGGCGGACATGCTCATAAGCGTTCTCCTCAGGCCGGAGATCGTCAAGCTGATGCTGGGCGAAGATGGCCACCTTCAGGCCGGGCGCCACCGTCATGGTGCCGGTCTCCTGCTTCAGCCGACCGGACAGCAATTTGGCGAAGGTCGACTTGCCGTTGCCGTTGGCGCCGAGCAGCGCGATGCGGTCGTCGGCGTCGATGCGCAGCGTCATCTTCCTGAGGATCGGCTGCCCCTCGGTGTAGCCGACATTGACGTTGTTCAGCGCCACGATCGGCGAGGCCACCGTCTTCACCGGCTCGGGAAAGGAGAACGGCCGCACCGAATCGTTGACGATCGCGGCGATCGGCTTCATCTTCTCCAGCGCCTTGATGCGCGACTGCGCCTGTCTCGCCTTGGAAGCCTTGGCACGGAAGCGTTCGACGAAGGATTCCATATGCTTGCGGGCGGCTTCCTGCTTGACCCGGCCCTTCTCCTGCAGTTCCTTCTGCTCGGTATACTGACGTTCGAACTGATCGTAGCCGCCACGCCAGAAGGTCAGCTTCTTCTGGTCGAGATGAACGATAGAATTGACGGCGCGGTTGAGCAGGTCGCGATCATGCGAGATCAGAAGAACGGTGTGCGGATACTTCGACACATAGTTTTCCAGCCACAGCGTGCCTTCGAGGTCGAGATAGTTGGTCGGCTCGTCGAGCAGCAAAAGGTCGGGCTCGGCAAACAGTACGGCCGCAAGCGCCACGCGCATGCGCCAACCGCCCGAAAATGACGAGGCCGGGCGGCGCTGCGCAGCATCGTCGAAGCCGAGACCGGCAAGAATGGTGGCCGCGCGCGACTCGGCCGAGTGCGCGTCGATGTCGGCCAGCCGCATGTGGATGTCGGCGATACGGTGCGGATCGGTGGCGGTCTTTTCCTCTTCAAGGAGTGCCGTCCGCTCCAGATCGGCCTTGAGCACGATCTCGATCAGCGGGTCCTCGGTGCCGGGCGCTTCCTGCGCCACCTGGCCGATGCGCGTGTTTTTGGGCAGGCTGATCGAGCCCGTCTCGGAGGCGAGATCGCCGGTGATGGCCTTGAACAGCGTCGTCTTGCCGGTGCCGTTGCGACCGACAAGACCGGCCTTGGTGCCGGCCGGCAAGGTCAGCGAGGCGTGGTCGAGAAGCAGGCGTCCGGCCATGCGGAGCGAAAGGTCGTTGATGATCAGCATGGCCGCGCTTTTGCACCGGACATCAACGCTTCGCAAGACCTTGCGGACCAGTTGGCCGCACAAGGCCTGAAAACGACGCCCGCAAAGGCGTCGTCAAGGCAGCCGATCAGCCCACCTACCTGGCCAGGAAGCGCTCAGGACGTCGCCTTGCGCTTCGTCGCCTTGGCTGCGACGGCCGGCGCTGCTGCCGGCTTGCGGCCAAGTCCTGTCGACTTTGCCAGCGCCGACCGTGTCGCCGAATAGTTTGGCGCAACCATCGGATAGTCCGGCGGCAAGCTCCATTTGGCCCGGTAGTCGTCCGGGCTCAGGCCATAATCGGTCCTGAGGTGTCGCTTGAGCGACTTGAACTTCTTTCCGTCCTCAAGACAGATGATGTAGTCGGGAAACACCGACTTCTTCGGGTTCACGGCCGGAACCAGGCTTGGGCTTTCCGCGACAGGTGCACCAGCCAGCTTGCGCACCGAAGCGCTGACGCTGGCAATCAACTCAGGCAGACCGGAAGCCGGAAGCGGATTGTTGCCTATGTACGCCGAGACAATATCGGCCGTCAGTTCGATAACGGTCTTATCATCGATATTTGACAATTCTATCACCCTATTTCCGACAAAGTCATCCACCCCAGTGAAGACTTGTGTCTTTGTATCTTTTTAACCGCGCCCCCCAACGGACCGCCAAGTCTCAACAAGGAATCAAGACTCGCAAAAATACTTTTCATGGGAAATCGACGTCGCGCAAATTAGAAAATCTAATACTTGGGACTAGCAGACTTAGCAGCATGACCGTCGGCCAATATCTCTAGAATACGCTTCCAACGGGCGCAACGGCTGAAGTCCTTTTGCTCTATAGCCTTTTCGGCCTTCATGGCGGCATAAAGCGGTGCCTCGGCGCCAAATTCCTTGATCAGCCAATGCGCTTCCTGCCTGGCCAGACGTTCGTTTTCGTCAAACATGGTTCTCGGCCTCCGAACGTTCCACGCCGACCGCGACGCAACTGCCGATGACGAGGACGGCTCCGACAATGGCCGTCATCGTCAGCCTTTCGCCCGACAGCGTCAGCAGCAGCGTCGAGGCGATCGGCGTGAGATAGGCGACGACCGCGACCTTGCCGCTGCCTTCGAGCTTCAAGGCGCGTGACCAGAAGTAGTAGCCCAACCCCATCGGACCGGCGCCGAGATAGAGGCCGAGAGCCAGGTCCGTGCCGACGGGCCAGGCGAAACCGTCGCGAGCGCACCACAAGAACGTCAAGGCGACACCGATCAGCGACGAGGGCAGCAACAGGCGATCAGGCGAGGTGGCGACCCGTCCCACCATGACCGAATAGAAGGCCATGCACAGTGCGGAACCGAATGCGGCGACATAGCCGACGAGATCGCCCTGGAGCCAGGATTGGTTACGCCCTCCCGAAATCACCAGTGCAACGCCGACGAAGCCCACCACCGCGGCGAGGCCCAGCAGCACCGGGCGCCGCGGATTCTGCAGAGCGATGACCGCAGCAGCGACCATCAACGGCCAGGTGTAGGCCACCARATTGGCCTCGATCACCGGCATCGAAGCGAAAGCGATGTATTGCAGCACCATGGTGCCGACCAGACCGATGAAGCCGACCGCGAGAGAGACGACCGCTGGCCCGGCCGAGACCGGCGCGGGCCTTTCCCGGCTCATCAACCGGATGGCGGCGAAGACAAGCGCAGCTCCTGTAAATTGCAGGAACTGCACCTGCGACACCGGATGGCTGGCCAGCAGGGATTTGCCGACCAACGCATTGGTCGACCACAACGCCACCGCGCCCGCAGCAAAGACCAGCGCGGATGCCGAGCCGGATCCATGCCGAAGCAACCGGCGTGGGGCTCTATCTCTGCGTTCGACCATGATCCTGTCCGAAAGCCGGTTCCCACTTTTCGGGATCAAGGCTCATTACCATGATTCCCTGGCTCCGCCCGGAATCGGCGCCTCGGACGACGCCGGAACGGGATGCTCTTGCTCGAACCGGCGATAGGCCGGCAACTGGTTGGTCCAGACGTCTTCGGCCAGCTCGTTGACCCATTCGCGGTCATGGTCGTTGTCGGCGGCGAGATAGAACATGCGGTTATCGTCGACATAGGGCTTGGCCACCGAGCGCTGGTTGAGCACCAGCGTGACGCGCTCGCCGAACCGGATCGGCGCGGTGCGATGCAGGACACCGAGAAACTGCCCAAGCGTGGCGTAGTTCATCTTGTGATCGATGCGCATGACACGGTTGCGCGGAATCTCGCGGCCGGATTCGAGGATGGCGCGGCCGGTTTCGGAGTCGTCGCAGTAGATTTCGAGGTGGCCGCCGACCAGCGGATTGCTGATCGACAGCGGAATGAGCTCGGTGACCGGAACGCCATCGCAATGCCATTCAACCGCGCCGTCCTTGGGATTCATGAAGGTCACCGTCGAGCCGACGATCGACAGCGGATAGGGCTCAAGCTTGGTGCCCATCATGTCGGACAGCCGTTCCAGGCGCAGCTTGTCATGCAGCAACTCCTTGATCTCGGGGATGAAACGGTCGGCGCCGGTGATGAAGGTCAAGTCAAGGTGCTTGTGCACGGCATGGCTGGCCTTGAGCTTCAGAGCAGCTTCTTCAATTGCTGCAAGCAGGGCCGGGTCATAGCCGTGCAGATATTGCGCGACGCCGAAACTCGACACCTTCCAGGCGGTTTCGTGACCGATGATGGCTTCGCGGCTCATCGCATAACGCAGTTCGGGGATGGTATGGGCGTTCATTGTACTTCTCCGGGGCGGGGGCAACACTTGGGAAACAGTCGATTAGATCACCCACCCCTGTAAAATTAGGAATGCTGGTGCTAGTGTAAGCCCAGCTTAAGGTCGAAACCGTGCGTCTGCTCAGTCAGGTCAACCTCAATTCGCTGAAAATCGTGGAGAGTGCTGCGAGGCACGGGAATTTCACGCGCGCCGGCGAAGAACAGTTTATCACCGCTTCAGCGGTCAGCCAGCGCGTCAAAAGCCTTGAGGATCAACTGCGTTTCAAGATTTTCCAGCGCGGCGGCAATGCTGTGTCATTGACGCCGGAGGGCGAGACTTATGTCTCGCGCGTTCGCGAGGCGCTGGAGCGGATCGTCGCCGCCAGCATGGAGGCGACCGGGCAATCGCAGGAGCATGTGTTGAAGATATCGGTGCTGCCGACCTTTGCGGCACGCTGGCTGTTTCCGCGCCTGCCGCTGTTCCAGCGGCAATATCCCGATATTGTCATGCGGGTCTCGACATCCTACGCGACGCATGAATTCACGACTTCCGAGTTCGATCTCGAAATCCGCTATGGCGACGGCCACTTTCACGGGCTGCAGTCGGATCTGCTGTTCCGGGAAGACCTGACGCCGGTGTGCAGCAGGAAACTCTTCCACGAAATCCTGGGCGACAAGCCTCCGTCGAAGGTGAGGCCGGAGGATCTGCGTCACTTCACGCTGCTGCATTCCGACACCTGCACCCAGAACTGGCAATCATGGCTCGACTTCGCCGGCGCCGGCTTCGTGCTCCGGGAGACCAAAAGCATCTATTTCGATTCCTGCATGATGTCCTACGAGGCGGCTAACGCAGGATTGGGATTTGCCGTGGCCAATCGAGCCTATATGGCCAGCGATATCCGGGCCGAAAGGCTGGTGGCCCCATTCAAGGTGCACCAGCCGACTACGGCGGGGTGGTATTTCGTCTGCCCCGACAAGACGCTGCACGCTCGCAAGGTATCGCTGTTCAAGCAGTGGATCGCGGCCGAAGCCGCACTGACGCAGAACCAATTGGACAGCGAGACCGCCGGCTGAACTTCGATCAGCCCCCAACAGGGATCAGGCGAAAGCCCTGCCCTCCTCGGTGCGCTGGAAGAGCATCAGGTCCAGACCCAGGCTTGGCCGTCCCAGGATGGTCAGGATCGTGTGTGCCTGGCCGCGGTGATGTGTCTGGTGGTTGAAGACATGATCCAGCGCCGGGGCCAGCCTCTGCGAGACCGTGCGCATATCCGAGACCGTCATATAGGTGAAGCGGCCCGCCAACGCCTTGTCGCTGAGGCCGCCGACCCAATCGATGATCCTCCTGTCCTCGGCTTCACGCGCCATCCGCAGGCCGGGCAAGGCCCGGTGCAGGACGGCATCCAGCGTCGTCGGCGCGTCGCCCTCGCCGGTGAAGCGCTTCATCCAGATGCGGTCGGCTGTCAGCAGGTGATTGAGCGTGCCCATCATCGAGCCGAAGAAGGCGCCGACATCGCGGTTGAATTCCTCTTCGTCGAGTTCGGCCGCGGCATCGTAGATGCGGTTGTTGGCCCATTGATTATAGGCCGCAAACATCATGAAATGCTGTCTCATGGCTTCCCCTCGGCTCGCATCGATGCGGGGCCTACCTAACCCGCTAGGGGTCCAACGCCAATGACCATTCTGCTCTATGACCTCGTCGGACGCGACGCCAGCCGTCCGTTCAGCCCGCATTGCTGGAAGGTGGCGATGGCGCTTGCGCACAAGGGGCTCGACATTTCGACCGCACCGACGCGCTTTCTCGAGGTGCCGGCTGTCGAGGGCGGCGTTTCGAAAACCGTTCCGGTGATCCGCGACGGCGAGACGGTCGTCGCCGATTCCTTCGCCATCGCGCTCTATCTCGACGAAGCCTATCCGGGTCGGCCGACGCTGTTTGGCGGCGAAGGCGGCAAGGCGATGGCGCGCTTCATCGAACGCTGGTCGCAGTTGACCATCCATCCCTATGTCACCACCGCGGCGATCATCGACCTTCACGCCATGCAGGACGAGGAGAACGCTGCTTATTTCCGCCAGAGCCGCGAGCAACGCCTTGGCAGGAAGCTGGAGGATGTCGTCACCGCGCGCGACGCCGGGCTGGCAACATTCCGCGCCGCATTGGAGCCGCTGCGCTCAATGCTCGGCTACCAGCCCTATATTGGCGGCGCGTCGCCGCTGTTCGCCGACTACATCGTTTTCGGCGCCCTGCAATGGGCGCGCATAGCCTCGCCCTACCAGCTGCTCGACGACAGCGACGTGGTGGCGCAATGGTTCGCCCGCTGCCTCGACCTGCACGGCGGGCTGGCACGAAAGGTGGCGGCGGCGTGACGCCGTCGCGCCTGACCTGGCGCTGGGCAGCCACGCAGGCTGTCAATCCCTTGCGGGGAAGGCCACCTGCGAGATAGCCAAGCCTACTTGGCTGCCGCTTTTTTTGGCGTGCTGGTCTTTGTGGCAGGCTTCGCCACCTTGGGGGCGGCTTTTGCCTTGGGAGCGGCTTTTGCCTTGCCGGCGCCAGCTGCCTTTTTGGCTGCCGACTTCCCCCCGGCATCCTCCTGGTCGATGTCGGCTACCGCCTGGTGCCAATGGCGATCATGCTGCCCGGCCGGTTGTCCCTCTTCCAGCCAGATCTGATGCGCGCGGTTGCGAATGCGTTCCTGACGATCGTCTGCCATGATCATGTTGTCTCCCTTCGGGCCGACTTCAGCGCGGCGCCGACACGCAACTATAGCAAGCAAAGCATCGCATTGCAGCCATCCGATCTCGCCGGCCGGTCCGCCTCATCGGCGCCGGCCTGACACAGAAACGCACAGCTGCTCCGGCCCTTCGCATCGCTGCGGGCGATCATTGCTCGGAATTGGCTTTCTGTCCGCTTCGCGGACCATCCCTCGCCCCTTTGGCCTCACCCCTTGGCAATGGGCCGGGCGGCTTGTATAGAGCCCGCCACTCTCAATTCCATTCTCATCACAAGGACGACCCATGGCGCTCGAACGCACCTTTTCCATGATCAAGCCGGACGCTACCCGGCGCAACCTCACCGGCGCCATCACCAGGATGCTGGAAGAGGCCGGCTTGCGCGTCATCGCCTCGCGCCGGGTCTGGATGAGCCGTCGTGAGGCGGAAGGCTTTTATGCCGTCCACAAGGACCGTCCGTTCTTCGGCGAGCTGGTGGAGTTCATGTCGTCGGCACCGACCATCGTGCAGGTGCTGGAAGGTGAGAACGCCATTGCCAGGAACCGCGAAGTGATGGGCGCCACCAACCCGGCCAATGCCGCCGAAGGCACCATCCGCAAGGTGCATGCGCTGTCGATCGGCGAGAACTCGGTGCACGGCTCCGATGCGCCGGAGACGGCAGCAGAAGAGATCAAGTACTGGTTCTCGGACACCGAGATCGTCGGCTGACACGACAGTCCAGACCTTGGACCCTGTAAAAAGGCCGGCGTCTCGCCGGCCTTTTTCATTGGTGCAACGATCGGCTCTCGCCGCGCCGGGGTGACGCCGGACCGGGCATCAGCTTGCGGCGCTGAAGCGCAGGATCTCACGGCCATCCTTGTCTGATATGACGAGCTTGCCGTCGCCGACGCTGTATGACGCCGCCTTGGTCAATGCATCGAACAGCGCCTTTTCCTCAGCCATCACCTCGGGCGCGCAGGCCTTGTAGGTCGAGCCGATGTCGCTGATCGCGATCGCCTGGCCTTCGACCTTGGCGGTGGCGAAATAGGTGTTGCAGGGACCGCTGCCGCCCGCCTTGCCAGCCTCGCTGATCCTGAACGTGGCTTGCGGCGCGGCGATGGCGCCAATGCCGTCGACATAGTCGACCAGCCAGATCTGACCAATGACAGAAGCCGTCTGCTCGGCGCTCGGCGTGACCATCTTCAGCATGATGGTCTGCGGCACGTCGGTCAGCGGATCGACCTGATGGCGCATATCGGAGATGAACAGGAGCTTGCCGTCGACGGTAATGCGGGCTTGCAAGGCGTAGGTCATCTGCGACCGGATGACGGAGGGATCGAATTTGATCTCGAAGCTGATCGGCACCTGGCCGGCCGGCTTCACGTTCTGCTCGCCGATGATCGTGGCGGGCGCGTCGGCGAGCGAGACATCGGCAAGCTGGACGGAGAGCACAGCACTTGGCGGCAAGGCGATGCGCTCGCGATAGATCACCTCGCCTCGCACGGTATTTTCGGCGGCAACAGACAATTCCGGCACGGCCAATATGCCGACGACCAGAGGCACGAAACCGAAGACGAAGAACTCCGCGATCCTGTCCAGCATGACCATCTCCCTCGCCCGGGCTGCCAATGCCCAAGCTGACCAACCGTGGTCAATTGGCCAAAGGATTGCGGTCAATGCATGGCTGCGACAGGATTTTATTCAGACGGTTTCCAGCGCTGTGCGGCCTTGGCGTCGGCTTCCTTGGCCTCGACCCAGCCGCCATCGGAGCCGTCAGCGCGATGCTCCTTCTTCCAGAACGGCGCGCGCGATTTCAGGTAGTCCATGAGAAAGTTTGCCGCCTCGAACGCCGCCTGGCGATGCGCCGATGCCGCCACCACCAGCACGATGTTGTCGCCGGGCGCGATCTTGCCGTGGCGGTGGATGGCGGTAAGGCCTTGCAGCGGCCAGCGCTGAACCGCTTCGACGGCGATGCGGCTGATCTCGGCCTCCGCCATGCCGGGATAATGCTCGAGTTCGAGGGCCGAGAGCGCACCCTGCTCATCGCGGCAGAGGCCGGAGAAGGTCACCACGGCGCCGATATCCGCGCGACCTTGCGTCAGTCTGGCGATCTCTGCAGCGACGTCGAAATCTTCGCGCTGGATCCGCACCGTCGGCACCACGGCGGCCGACATGGATCAGCCCCCGGTCATCGGCGGGAACAGCGCAATCTCGCGAGCCCCTGATATCTTCTCGCGGTGCTCGACATGTTCCTGATTGATGGCGACGCGGATCACGTCGGGATATTGCAGCGCGTGCTCGTAGCCCTCGCCACGCGATTTCAGCCAGCGCAGGAGGTCGGCGACCGTCTCGATGCCGGCAGGCAAGTCGACGTCTTCCTCGGGCAGGCCGATCCGCTCGCGCACCCAGGCAAAATAGATGAGCCGGGTCGTCATCTCACTCGTCCATGATGTGCTTGAGGCCGGCGCGGAAATAGTCGTAGCCGGTGTAGAGCGTGACCAGCGCGGCGATCCACAGCAGCACCAGCCCAGTCTGGGTGGTCAGCGGAAAGATCTTGTCGCCGGCCGGCCCAGCCAGCAGGAAGGCGATGGCGACCATCTGGATCGCGGTCTTCCATTTTGCCAGTTGCGTCACCGGCACCGAGACCTTGAGCGCCGCCAGATATTCGCGCAGGCCCGAGACGAGGATTTCGCGGCACAAGATGATGATCGCCGCCCACAGCGACCAGCCGGCGATGCCGGCATGGCGATCGGTATCGGCCGCCAGCAGCAACAGGCAGGTGGCGACCAGCAGTTTGTCGGCGATCGGGTCGAGCATCTTGCCGATGTTGGAGGTCTGCTGCCAGGCGCGCGCCAGATAGCCGTCCAGGTAATCCGTAACGCTTGCGAGCAGGAAGATAATCAGCGCCGACCAGCGGGCGAAGTCGCTCGACTTCAGATGTCCCTCGAGAAAAAAGCACAGCACCACCAGCGGCACCGCGACGATGCGGGCGTAGGTGAGCATGTTGGGCAGGTTGAACGCGCGCTTGGCCATATCTTTGGGGAACTCTTTCTGCGTGCCTACTCAAATCAGAAGCCAATGTAGGGGGTCAACAGGCCAAAATCGATTGACCAGCCGAAAACGACCGAATCCCTTAGCTCTCATGAAAATGGTTGTAGACCAGTTTCGCCACCTGTTCGGAAATGCCGTCGACTTTCCTTAGATCCTCGATGGCGGCACGGCTGACCGCCTTGGCGGTGCCGAAATGCATGAGCAGGGCGCGCTTGCGGCCGGGGCCGATGCCGCTGATCTCGTCGAGCGGGCTCTTGACCATCTCCTTCTTGCGGCGCGCACGGTGCGAACCGATGGCGAAACGGTGGACCTCGTCGCGCAGCCGCTGGACAAAGTAGAGGACGGGATCGCGAACCGGGAGCGAAAACGAGTCCTTGCCCCTGACGAAGAAGCGCTCGCGGCCGGCATCGCGGTCCTGGCCCTTGGCGATGCCGATGGCCACGACGCGGTCCTCGATGCCGAGATCCGAGAGGATCTTGCGCACCGTCGTCATCTGACCCTGGCCGCCGTCGATCAGGATGACGTCGGGCCAGGCCGGGAAGCTGCCGGAGATGTCGTCCTCGATATCATCGGCCGCCTCGCCTGCTGGGGCATCGTCGGCCACGACGACATCGCCGTGCTCCTTGAGCAGCCGCGAGAAACGCCGCTCCATCACCTCGCGCATCATGCCGAAATCGTCGCCCGGCGTGATCTCGGTCGAGCGGATGTTGAACTTTCGATACTGGTTCTTGACGAAGCCTTCCGGCCCGGCGACGACCATGGCGCCGACGGCATTGGTGCCCATGATGTGTGAGTTGTCGTAGACTTCGATGCGCACCGGCGGCTTCGGCAAGCCAAAGGTCTCGGCAAAACCGGCGAGCAACCGGCCTTGCGTCGAGGTTTCGGCCAGCCGGCGGCCGAGCGCCTCGCGGGCGTTCTGCAGGGCGTTGTCGGTCAGGTCCTTCTTCTCGCCGCGTTGCGGCACCGAGATTGCGACCTTGCGGCCGGCGCGGGTGGACAGCGCCTCGGCCAACAGCTCCTGGTCCTCGATGGGGCGCGACAGAAGTACGGTGCGAGGCGTCGGCTTGTCGTCATAGAATTGCGCCAGGAACGAGCCCAGCACTTCCGATCCCTCCAGCGCCGGGTCGGCCTTGGGGAAATAGGCGCGGTTGCCCCAATTCTGGCCGGTGCGGAAGAAGAACACCTGGATGCAGACCTGGCCGCCTTCCTGATGGATRGCGAAGACATCGGCTTCGTCGACGGTCGCCGGGTTGATGCCCTGGTGGCTCTGCACATGCGACAGCGCCGCCAGCCGGTCGCGATAGATGGCGGCGCGCTCGAAATCGAGGTCTTCCGAGGCCTGCTGCATGGCGGCCGAGATTTCCGTCTTCACTTTCTGGCTGCGGCCAGACAAGAAGTCCTTCGCCTCGCCGACCAACTCGGCATAGCCCTCGTGCGAAACCTCTCCGGTGCAGGGGCCGGCGCACCGCTTGATCTGGTAGAGCAGGCACGGCCGCGTCCGGTTCTCGTAAAAGGAGTTGGTGCAACTGCGCAGCAGGAAGGCGCGCTGCAGCGAATTGATGGTGCGGCCGACCGCACCGGCGGAGGCAAAGGGGCCGAAATAGTCGCCCTTGCGCGACCGCGCGCCGCGGTGCTTGTAGATGCCGGGCGAGACATGGTCGCCGGTCAGGAGAATATAGGGAAACGACTTGTCGTCGCGCATCAGCACATTGAATCGCGGCCGCAAGCGCTTGATAAGATTGGCTTCGAGCAGCAGCGCTTCGATCTCGGTGCGGGTGACGACGAACTCCATCGTCGACGTCTCGCGAACCATGCGGCCGATGCGGCTGGTGTGGAACCTGCCCTGTGCGTAGTTGGTGACGCGCTTCTTCAGGCTGCGCGCCTTGCCGACATAAAGCACGTCGCCGGCGGCGTTCATCATGCGGTAGACGCCAGGCGCGTTGGGCAGCCGCTTGACCAGCGTCTGGATCACCTCGGCGCCCACCATGCCTTCGGCGTCGCCGGCATGCGGCGTCCAGTCGATGGCGGTGAAGGCTATGTCGGGCCCGGCGGGTTCGACGATCTCCTCCACCGCCTCGTCCTCAAGGTCGAGTTCGACTTCGGGAGGCATGTCGTCGGCGCCAATGCGTGGCTTGCTTTTCTGATCTACGGGACTCATTCCGCCATGCCTGTCACATCGGGCGTCTGCCATGCAAGATGCTGGCCGCCATCGAGCGCGATCATCTGGCCGGTGACAGAGCGCGCTTCCCAGAGATAGCGGATGGTGGCCCCGAATTCCGGCAATTCCGGGCCGCGCTTGAGAATCAGACCTTCGACCTGCGCGGCAAAATCGCTGTCGTCCTGGCTGGCATTCTTCAGGGTCGGCCCCGGGCCAATGGCATTGACGCGGATACGGGGACCGAGCGCTTGCGCCATCATCTGCGTGGCCGTCCACAGCGTCGACTTGGATAGCGCATAAGAGAAATAGCGCGGTGTCGGCCGCCAGACGCGCTGATCGATGATGTTGACGATCAGGCCTTCTTGTCCCTGCGGCAACGCCCGGGCGAAGGTCTGCGCCAGCAGCGCCGGCGTCTTCACATGCACGGCAAAGTGCCGGTCCCAGGCCCGCCAGTCGAAGTCCAGAACCGAATCGTCCTCGAACAGCGACGCATTGTTGACCAGCAGGGACAGCGGCCCGAGCGCTGCTTCCGCCTGGCCTACGAGGTCACCGGCGGCGTCCATGTCGGTCAAGTCGGCGGCGACCACGGCGGCGCGGCCACCGCTCCGGTTGATCAGCCCGGCCATTGCATCCGCTTCGTCGCGCGACCGATTGCAGTGGATGGCGACGGCAAAACCATGGGCGGTGAGATCCTCGACGATCGCCCTGCCGATCCGTTTCGCCCCGCCCGTCACCAGCGCCGTGGCAATGGCTATGCTCATAGGGTGTCAATCCTCAATTTCGGCCCGAAAACACGATGCCGGCGAAATATGGCCTAGTAGGCGTTAAATGGCGTTCGCACCTTGGGCAGCATTGTGGCGAACCCACCGATTGGGTACTCCGACTCGTCCTGGACCAGGAGCCGTCCGACCGCAATATAGGACGCTGGACTCCTTGCACCAAGCGGTGTGCAGTGCAGCACGACACTGCTCCTGCCATTTCGCTGTTGCGAAGATGCAACGTCAAGTTTCAGCCTCATTCGCGCCGGGGAATGACCCAAGTTCAGGTTCGCTTCAGCCGCATTTTGACACGACATTTGGAACCGACGAACGCCAGATCCGTTTCACCCCCCGGACGGGTCGATGGCGATCGTGAGAAACAAGCCTGTGTCCTGTGGCTTAAGGAGTAAAGAACAATGCAAGCCAATCTCAAATTCGCACGGCCGCTGGCCGTGGCGCTCGGGCTCTTCGCCCTCAGCGGAACTGCCTATGCCGCCGACGTCGTCCAGGAAGAGCCACCGGCACCCGCCCCGGTTGCTGAATTGCCTGTCGCGTCCTGGGCCGGCCCCTATGCCGGTATCAATCTCGGTTATGGCTTCAGCGGTCGTACCAAGGAAAGGGATTTCGGCGTTGAAACCGATACCAAGGGTTTCGTCGGCAGTGCCTTCGGCGGCTACCAGTGGCAGCAGGAGAACTTCGTCTACGGTGCTGAAGCCGAACTCGGCTACAATGGCGTCAAGGGCGACGATAACGGCATCGACTCCAAGGCCGGCTTCGAAGGCTCGCTGCGTGCCCGTCTTGGCTATGCAGTGACCCCTGAAATCCTGCTCTACGGCACCGGCGGTCTCGCCGGCAGAAGCCTGAAGGTGGAAGATACTGTCCTTGGCACCAGCGATAGCGCTACCATGCTCGGTTGGACCGCCGGTCTTGGCACCGACATCAAGCTGACCGACAATGTCTTCGGCCGCGTCGAGTATCGCTACACCGACTTCGGCAGCAAGGACTTCGGTGGTGGCATCGGCAACGTCAAGGCCACCGACAACCGCGTCACTTTCGGCGTCGGTATGAAGTTCTAAGTCGTTCAAGCCACGACACGAAAAAGCCGGGTCTCGCGCCCGGCTTTTTTTGTATTCAATGGATCACATCACCCGGGGATGCAGCCTTTCAACTCGGGAAATTTCTCATCGAAGCGCGCTGCCCAGCGCGTCAGCCGGGCGCGGCCCTTTTCCCACTTTCCGGCAAAGCGCAGGGCGAGATAGCCAAGGCAGGCGCGCAACGCGATCTGCCCGGCGGTGATCTTCTTCGGCAGCTTTGGCGGGTTGGCGTTGAGCAGATCGAGTGCTGCCGTGATCTTCGCCCACTGCCGGTCGAGCCAGGGCTGATAGACCATTTCTTCAGGGCGCGTGCGTCGTTCATAGACCATCGACAGCGCGCAGTCGCAAATGCCGTCTGCCAACGCCTCCAGCACCTCCGCCTCGAGACGCTTGTCGGGGTTGCGCGGAAACAGTGCGTTCTTCGAAACACGGTTGAGGTGCTGGGTAATGGCGCGGCTGTCATGGATCGAGCGACCGTCGTCGAGCACCAACACCGGAATCTTGCCGAGCGGGTTGGCCTCGATCAGCACCGCCGGTTTGTCCTCGGTCTTGACCGGCACCGCATCGATGGCGATGCCGGCATAGGCCGCAGCCATTCGCACCTTGGAGCTGTAGGGAGAAGTGGAAGCGTAGAGCAGTCTGGGCATGATCGGGTTCCTGTTTGCCGGCCGGCACTTTTCACCGGGAGCGGCTGCCCGGCAATGGCCAGGCAACAAAAAACCAACTGCCAGAAAACCGGTGATGGTTTCCTGCCATGACCATCGTGACTTGGCTACAGACGGATACGCGATCCACATCGAGCAAGAAGACTACCGCAGAGCGGAACATCCGATCTGCTTCTAATCCTCCGCAACCCCGGCTTCGCGGCGGGGCATTCGTTTCATGGCCAGGTGTGAAAGAAGACCAAACCGCGCGAGCAAGCGAGGCAGCCTGTCCTGCGCCTCGCTTTGCTGCCCTGGCCCCCTTCACCGACCGCCTTGCGCACGGCCCGAAAACCAGTTGCGGTTTCCGGAATAATCGTGCGTCGATCGCAAGTGTCAAAGCGTTCTCCGCGCATCCAGCAGGACACACAGCGCTCCAACTAGACCTGGCCTACTTCTTGGCTGGCGCCTTCGCCTTTGCCGGCGCTGCCTTGGCCTTGGGGGCCGCGGCTTTCTTCACGGCGGGCTTTGTCGCTGCCGCTGCCGCTTTCTTGGCCGGTGCTGCCTTGGCGGCGGGCTTGGCCGCGGCCTTCGCGGGCGCTGCCTTCTTGGCTACGGGTTTCGCCGCCGGCTTGGCCGCCGGCTTCTTGGCCGGTGCTGCCTTGGCGGCCGGCTTTGCCGCGGCCTTCGCCGGCGCTGCCTTTTTCACTGCCGGTTTGGCCACGGCCTTGGCCGCTGCCGGCTTCTTGGCCGGTGCTGCTTTTGCCTTTGCCGGTGCTGCCTTCGGCTTGGCCGCGGGTGCTGCTTTCTTCACTGCTGCCGCGACCTTCGCCGTTGCTGCTTTCACAGGTGCTTTCTTTGCCGGTGTCTTGGATGCCGGCGCCTTAGACGACTGCTTCGCCATGTCATGCCCCTTGCGTTACGCCGACGGCCGTGAATGACCTCGACGGGCAATGCATATCTGACTCGCGGCTCTCTAGCCAGCGAAGCAATAGACTGAATTTCGCAGCTTAAATTTTGGTTACCGATGGCTCACGATCATGCTGATCATCACAAAAATCCGCTGCTGATCTTCAATCATTGCCAGCAGTTCACCGCCGACATTCTGCGCACCCCGCTAGACCGATCGCGCCGCGAAGCTCTGAAGGTCAGCGAGCGGCTTTGTGCATTGATCCTCGGCCGCGAACATCAACACCTGCTGCTTGTTTGGAGTGATCATCTCGTGCCGGCGGACGATCTACACAGATCACGAGAGCAATGCGATGACCGATCGCAGCATCACCTTGTCAAGCATGATCCCGCCACCCTTGCAAATGAATTGACAGACGACTCTGGCGCGCAGAGTATTCTGCATGAGACGAAAGATTGCTTCGATGTCGATCACACAAGAGCAGGTGGCGCGATCCGGAATCGTCGAGACGGCGCGCCATGGGAGTGGCCGCGTCGACGACAGTGTCTGGCTTGGCCGCACCGGAGCCGCTCGATGAGCGCCGACGAAATCATCCACCAGAGCACGCGACTCAGGATCATGGCCACCCTGAACACGCTGGAAAGGCGCGAGATGCTGGAGTTCACCCGGCTGAAGGCCATCGTTGGCGCCACCGACGGCAATCTTGGCGCGCATCTCGATACGCTGGCCAGGGCCGGTTATGTCGATATCGAAAAGCTGTTCGTCGGCCGCCGGCCGCAGACGCGCGTCAAGGCAACGACGAGCGGGCGGCGCGCGTTCCGCGGTCACGTCACTTTCCTGCGCAAGATCATCGACCAGGCCGAGGCGACGCAGCGCAGAAAATAGCGCCGCTATTGCGCGACCCCTCTGTATCTCTTGTTTTGACGCAATTCCCTGAGGGAAAGCGCTATGCGCTTTTCCCGGGAAAACCGTTTCACACTTTTCCTGGAATTGCTCTAACGCGTGGCGACCACGGCGAAGCCGGCGCCGATCATCACACCGCCCGCCGCGCGGTTGACCCGGCGCACGATCTTGGGCGTGCGCAGCAGGCTGCGAGCGCGGCCCGCCAGGACGACATGGCCGCCGATCACCACGACCTCGACAGCCAGGATCACCATCGTCAACACACCGAGATGACCAGCGTCGAGCGACGTGCCAACCACGTTCGGCAGCAGTGCCACGTAGAACAGCGGCATTTTCGGATTGCCGAGGTTCAGCGCGATACCCGTCGCGAAGATCGCCAGCAGCCCGCGCCGTCCAGAGATGGGTTGCAGGTCCGGCACCACGGGCACGGCGGTCCACAAGCTGATGCCCATCCAAATCAGATAGATCGCTCCGCCATAACGAAGCACCGACATGGCGATCGCCATCTTGGCGGCGATGAAAGACAGGCCGAAGACGGCGAGGACCAGGAAGATGAGGATGCCGACCACAGTGCCTGCGCCATAGGCAATACCCGATGCGGCACCGCTGGAAATCGTGCGGGCGACGATCGTCATGTTGTCCGGACCGGGACTGGCCGCGAACACGAAGAAGGCAGCCGTGAAGGCAAGGATGGTGGCAAGGTCCATGAGGACTCCCGAAAGTGATCTGTTGCTCTCGGGCGTTCAGACTAGCCGATTTGCCTGTCGGCAACATCAGGAATTATCGGGCTCCGCACGACGCGCATTTTGGTCATTGATAGCCGAGGCAGATGGCGCCGAGGGCGACGATGGCGCAGGCGCCGATCCGCCTCGGCGTCAGCATCTCGCCGAGGAACAGGCGTCCGATGAAGGCGGCGAAGACGACGCTGGTTTCGCGGATCGCGGTGATGGGAGCGGCCGGCCCGAGCGCGAAGGCCGCGACCACGACACCATAGGCCAGAAGCGCGAACAGGCCGCCCGCCAGCGCCTTCCAGGTTTCCGGCGCCCACAGGTCGACAATGAGCCGGCCACGGCAGGCAAGGAAGGTCGCCGGCAGCAATGCGCCATAGATCACGAGAACCCAGGCGGTGTAGGCGCCGGCATTTCCCGCCGCGCGGACGCCGATCGCATCGACCATCGCATAGGCGGCGATGATCGCTCCCGTTGCCAGTGCATAGAGTATCGATGTCGTGGCGGCCCGGCCTCTGCCGAGCGAAAGGCCCATGATGCCGCCGGCGACCAACGCAACACCGACGGTCTGCGGCTGGGTGAGCTGCTGGTTGGCCAGGAGGAATCCACCGAGCGCGACAAGCAGCGGCACGCTGCCGCGAACGATCGGATAGACCTGTCCCAGTTCGCCATATCGGTAGGCGGCCACCAGGAACACGCTGTAGCCGACCTGCAGGCAGGCCGAGAGCACGACATAGGGCCAGGCCGGCGCGGCCGGAAGGGTGAGGAAGATGGCGAAGGGAATGGCGAGCGCCGTACTGGAGAAACTCATGACGGTGACGGTCCACAACCTGTCGCCCCCGGTTCGCAGGAAGGCGTTCCAGGTGGCGTGCAGGATCGCGGCAAACAGCGCGAGCCCGATGACCAGCGGGCTCATCGCGGCCTGCACGAAGCGGCGATGATGTCCAGGGCCGTCTTGCGGGCGGCGCGAATGGCGGTGTCCGCCTGCCCCATCTGCGCCAGCAGCGTCGCACCTTCGATCAGCATCAGCAGGACCGCAGCCACGCTTTCGGCGCGACCGCGCGGCATCTCTTCTTCGAGGATTGACTGCATGCGCTTCTTGAGGCCGTTCTTCTGCCTGGCGACAGCCTTGAACACCGGATGTTCCGGATCGCCGAACTCGGCCAGCGCATGCGCGAACAGGCAGCCATGGAAATCCGGGCTGCGGAACCAGCGATCGTGCCAGTCGAAGATCTTTGCAATTTTCTTCCCGGGCGTCGCGACCTCCTCGGCGAGGCGGTCGAGTTGGCGATCAAAACGCCTGGCGCGATAGTCGAGCACCTCGACGATCAGTTCGTCCTTGCTGGGAAAGTGACGGTACATCGTCATCTTGGCCACATCGGCCTCGGCGATGATCCGGTCGATGCCGGTGGCATGGAAACCGGCGCGCTTGAACAGCCCGTAGGCCGTTTCAACGACGTGCTGGCGTTTGTCGGAAGCAGGCGACGATGTCATGGCGCTTACCAGTGATGAGACAGGTCTGTCTCATGTTTATGCGACGGATGGCCTCTTCTGTCAATACAGCACAAAAAGAGCGCCTGCAGCGGGTAGAGCCGCAGGCGCGAAAAGGAATCGGAACGGAGATCCGCGCTCTAGCGCAGGATGCGGCAGCGGCCGTTGTAGACCATCCAGCGGTCGAAGCCCGAGACGCAGAATTCGACATTGTCGCCGATCGAGGCGAAGCCCTGGCCTTCCTCGATCAGGTACCAGATGGTGCGATCGCGGCCGTCGGACAGGCTGACGGTGGCGCCGCAATAGCGGCGGCCGATCGGCCAGGTCTCGTTGGCCGCCAGATACAGATGCTGGTGGATGCGCCGGAAATCGGTGATCTGCACGTTGGGCAGATGCGGCACGTGATGCACCTGATGGGAAAAGCGGCTGGTGATCTTGTTCAACACCCAGGCCTCGCCGCAGACGCCGCCATCGTCGTCGGAATAGACGCCAAGGTYGGCCGCCTGCACGGCCTGGGTAAGGCCGAGAGGCACGGCAAGCGGAGTGCAGAGCGAAATCAGGGCAGCAAGTGCGGATTTGGCGAAGCGAGTCATGGCAGCCTCTCAAGGTCGATTGCGCGCACTCTGCGGATTCGCTTGGCGGCGGTCAAGCGGTTGCGGAAACAATGGTTTCCCAGTTCGGAACGACGTTGGCCAAAGCCGAACCCCGCATGGAAACCGGAACGGCTCCGGCACATGGAGACCCGGACGGAAAAGAGAGCTCGAGCCCCCGCGCCTCTCTACTCGCCGGCCAGCCATTCCAGCGACCAGTGCGCCGGCTTTTCCACGGCGAGCACCCTGTGCAAGGCAGGCATCAATGTCCGCAGTTCGCCCTCCAGCGTGAAAGGCGGGTTGACCACCAGCAGGCCGCTGCCGTCGAGACTGGGTTGCGAAGAGGCGGGCCTGATCTCGAATTCTATGTCGAGCAGCTTCGGGATGCCGGATTGCTTCAGCGCCTTGCGGAAAGCGATGATCGCCTTGCGGTCCTTGATCGGATACCACAGCGCGTAGATGCCGCCAGGCCAGCGCTTGTGCGCCCTTATGAGCCCGTCGACGAGGCGCTCGAACTCACCAGCTTCCTCGAATGGCGGATCGATCAGCACCAGGCCGCGCTTTTCCTTCGGCGGCAGATGCGCGCCGAGCGCCAGCCAGCCATCGAGCTCGATGACACGGGTCTGGAAATCGCCGGCAAAGAGGGTTCTCAGCTTCGCGACATCCTTGGGATGCAGCTCGATCGCCGACAGCCGGTCCTGCTTGCGCAGGAGATGGCGCGCAATCATCGGTGAGCCCGGATATTTCTGGATGCCGCCCTCGGGATTGAGCGACCGCACGGTCTCCAGATAGGGCGCGAGCAGTGCCGTCACCGGCGCGGCGAACGAGGCATCGATCAGCCGGCCGATGCCGCCCTGCCACTCGCCGGTCTTTTGCGCTTCGACCGAGGACAGATCGTAGCGGCCGATGCCGGCGTGGGTGTCGATGACGCGAAACGCCTTGTCCTTCTGCTTCAGATAGTCGAGCAACCGCGTCAGCACGACATGCTTGACGACATCGGCGAAATTTCCGGCGTGATAGGCGTGGCGGTAGTTCACTTGGAGCCCCTGCCCCAGCGCGGCGGTGGCGGCTGCGAATTCGGATTTTCCGGCCGGCCGCCACGACTGCGCAGGGAGAACAAAAACCCGATCAGGCCGACCGCCATCAGCGCGTAGCCGACCGGCCGCGCGCGGCCGTCGATCTCGCCAGCACCGGAGCGCAGGATCAGGTCGACCGCGCGCATCGGAATGTCATCGGCATCACCCGGGCCGACGGTGAAGAGGTACGGACCCGGGCTGACGCTCGCGATCACGCCGGCCTCATCGCGAAAAATCTTGTCGGGCAATTGCGGGCTGGCCTGGCGTGGGTTGTCCGAATGGTTGAACTGCAGCGTCGAGGCAAGCACCGTTCGGCCATTGGTGGCCGATGTCAGCGTCAACACCGTGCGCTGCTGCGAGACGATGCGCTCGGCCCTCGCGGTCAGATCCACCAGCACCCGCACCGGTGCGTCGCGGCTGCCGAGCGGCACCGTCAGCGGCTTGAAGCGGCCCTGCTCGTAGACACGCCATGTGCCGATCTCGTGGCCGGAGAAATTGCTCATCGCCCAGGGATAGATGAAACCGGTGCCGATGCCGGCGAGCAAGATCAGGACAAACAGAAAGCGCATTCAGACAGCCACCTTGTAATTGTACCTTGCCGGACAACTAGCTCGCATTGGTGCTGTCGCGCAGGCGTTCCATTTCATCCAGCAGCATCTCAAGGCCGAGCTCGAATGTCTTGTCGAAACCGGCCCTACCAAAATAGGCCCCGGCTGTCATGACGCTGGGAAAATCCCGCGCCAGCTGCTCGTCGCTGACCGTGGTCACCGCCGAAGGACCCTTGGCGTAACCCGCGGTCTCGTCGAGAATCGCACCCATAAGGTAGTAGCTCGCGGCGCGGAACAGTCGTGCGCTCAGCTCAGGACCGAAGCCGCCAGCTTCGAACAGGCCGATGACACTATCCAGCTTGGCAAGACATGGCGGCGAATTCATGCGGTAGACGACAACGAACGGGGCGAAGGCCGGATGTTCGGTCGCGACGCGACGGTATTCCTGCATACCGATGCGGATCCTTTCGCGCCAGGGCACGCTGGCGTCGGGAATAACAATCGCGCTGATCTGCCGGTCGACCAGTGCCTCGTAGAGATGCGCCTGCGAGGGGAAGTGATGATAGATGCTCATCGCCTCGCAGCCGAGCGCGGCCGCCAGCTTGCGCATCGAAAAGCCGGCAAGCCCCTCACGCTCGATCACCTGGAAGGCCGCGTCCTCGATCATCTCGCGAGACAGCCGACCGCGCACTCTCTTTTTCTTGATCGATGAGTCCATGGCGTCGCTTGACAACTTACACTGTAAGGTTCATTTTCGACATTACCTTACACAGTAAGGCTAACAAAGACCAGAGGAGAAAACCATGTCGAACCGTCGCATTTCCAAATCCGTGCAGTCGTCCATCCGCCGTGCGTTACTGCTCACCGCCGCCGCCTGCATCCTGTCGCTCGGCGCGGCTCCAGCCCATGCCGATGAATACGATGCAACCATCAAGGACATCCAGTCGACCATGGGCGGTGTGCCCAGCTTTGTGAAGCAGTTCCCCAAAGCCGGCCTGCCTGGCGCCTGGGCCGAGGTCAAGGCCATCCAACTCAGCGACAAGACAGCGCTGCCACCAAAGGTCAAGTCGCTGATCTCGCTGGCAGTGGCGGCGCAGATACCTTGCAACTACTGCATCTGGTCGGACACCCAGGACGCCAAACGCGCCGGCGCCACCGACGAAGAGATCCAGGAAGCCGTGACAATGGCTGCGCTGACCCGCCACTGGAGCACCATCTTCAACGGAATGCAGGTCGATTTCGACACGTTCAAGAAGGAAATGGGCGGGGAGTAGCATATCCCGACCCTCGAAACGGGCAGCGATTCCGGACCGATCCGAGATAGCGTGGTCGCCTTGGTTCGTCGCTTATTCCTGATTGTGATGGCCCGCGGATGCGGCCATCACGGTCCCTTCGCACAGTCGCACCCGGCTGCCGTTCCGCCCACTGCCCGATCGAGGGAACCGTGGAAGACGACACTCTACCTATGCGCTCAAAAGCCATGCTAAAATGACCGATACTCCCCTGCGAAATGTATACCTATGCGCGCATTGCCACAAAATGAGACCATTGCCACGGCCTTGGCGAAGAGGTGGCTTGATGCACGAGTATTACAAGCAACACCGGGAAATGCGTGAGAGCCAACTTCATCGCCGTTCAGCAATTTTTTATCGCCTTTCGGCTTTTGTTTAATTTATGCAATATCATTCTGTGACGCGCCAGCTTTTTCTCAAGCTGCATTGATGAAATATGGACATCAGAATCTTTATATTTGTAGCCCGAGCGGTTTTGGGCAACAATCCCATTGCACGCTGAAGGTCTGACGATCGCTCCAGATCGCTTAAGTCTATTTTCAGTTGTATTTTCCAGGACTATACGCTGAATTGGACCATGGGTCCCGATCCCGGCATTTCCTCGCCGTCAGGGCTTCGACATCGCCTGGAAACAGCTTGCCAGGCCTGTCGACGGATTTTTCGGAAGCCAACCAATACATTGATTCACAACGAGGATCCGCTTCCGGAACAGCGCGGGTGCGACCGGCTCATGATTAACCATTCGCGAACAGACACGGTTAAGGTTTCGCTAATTTAGTTGACTAGGATTTCCACAGGTATATTTTCAATGCGTTGGGATGTGCAATTTGGGCGAGCAATCGACGATGATGACACTGGGCGTGTGATCGCGATTTCGGGGCGCAGAGAAATGCTGAACAGCAGCATACAGATCGTGTAGCAGCACAAGCTCCGCGGCCCAAGAACATTAGCGCACATCAATGATGGCGGTTCCGCAGATGCGGAGGTTTGCCACGTTCTGAAGGACGTGGCCGGGCAATGCTTTTGTCCCGGCCCGGGCGGTAGCGTGCGCGGTGCGTGAGAGGAAAGCATGAGTAAGCTCATCAAGGTTCTGAAACTGGAGTCCGGGAGCGGTCAAAGGGGCGCCAACCAAAACCGAAGCCGCGCCCTGGTCGCCGGAGGTGCGGGATTTTTGGGATCGCATCTGTGTGAACGTCTTTTGCGGGACGGATATGACGTTGTCGCGCTGGACAATTTTCACACCGGCAAGAGATACAATCTCAATGCCCTTCTGCGTAATCCGAGATTCACGTGCATCGAGCACGACATCGTCAATACTCTCCCTTTGGGTCTTCAGTTCGATGAGATCTATAATCTCGCCTGCCCAGCCTCTCCGCCGCATTACCAGGAAGACCCGATCCATACCTTCAAGACAAGCGTGCTTGGTTCACTGAACCTTCTGGAACTGGCGCGACAGAACAACGCCAAGATATTCCAGGCCTCGACGTCCGAAGTCTATGGCGACCCTTTCGTGCACCCACAGCCTGAGAGCTACTTCGGCAACGTCAATACGCACGGACCGCGGTCCTGCTATGACGAGGGCAAGCGCTCGGCCGAAACCCTGTTCTTCGACTATTCGAGAACATATGGCCTCGATATCCGCGTCGCCCGCATTTTCAACACCTATGGCCGCCGCATGCAGCCCGATGACGGGCGCGTGGTTTCGAACTTCATCGTCCAGGCGCTGCGCGGCCAAGACCTGACCGTCTATGGCAGCGGCATGCAGACGCGTTCCTTCTGCTATGCCGACGACCTGATCGAGGGCTTCGTCCGGCTGATGAATGCGCCGAGTGCGCCCGCGCATCCGGTCAACCTCGGCAATCCCGGCGAATTCACCATCACGGAACTGGCGACGCTGGTCATCAGCTATACCAACTCGCGATCGAAGATCGTGCATCGGCCTCTGCCGGTCGACGATCCCAGACAGCGCAAGCCGGACATTTCCTTTGCCAGGGCCAATCTCGGTTGGGAGCCGAAAATCGGCCTGAGCCAGGGGCTCGCGCAGACCGTCGACTATTTTGAGACCCTGCTCTACGGAAGCAAACTGGTCAAAGGAGCCGCGGCGTCATGACTCGCCCGGCAATCCTGGTGACGGGCGGGGCCGGCTTCATCGGCAGCCACACCTGCAAGCAGTTGGCCGGCGCCGGCTATTTGCCTGTTGTTTTCGACAATCTGAGCCGCGGCAACGAGAAATCCGTGGCCTGGGGCCCGCTTGTCGTCGGCGATATCCGGGACCGGGATGCGTTGCAGCGGGCGATGACGACGTACCGGCCGACAGCGGTCATCCACTTTGCGGCGCTGGCCTATGTCGGCGAGTCCGTTCAAGAGCCGGCTGATTACTATTCGACCAATGTAGCGGGCACCATCGCGGTGCTCGATGCGGCGCGTGCGAACGCCATCGACAACATCATCTTCTCCAGCAGCTGCGCAACCTACGGCGTGCCGGAAGCGTTGCCTGTTCGCGAGACGTCCTCACAAAATCCGATCAGCCCTTACGGGCGCACCAAGCTGATGGGCGAACAGATCATCGGCGACTATGCGTCCGCATACGGAATGAAATTTGCCATCCTGCGCTATTTCAACGCTTGCGGCGCCGACCCGGACGGCGAGCTTGGTGAGTGGCATTCGCCCGAGACGCACCTGATTCCCAGAGTGCTCATGGCCGCATCAGGCATCATCGACGAGATCGAGGTTTTCGGCACGGACTACGACACGTCGGACGGCACGTGCGTACGGGACTATATCCACGTAAGCGATCTGGCCCGCGCCCATCTGAAAGCTCTCATGCATCTCGAGGGCGGCGGACAAAGCCTGGCGGTCAACCTCGGCACTGGCCGGGGCGTATCCATCAAGGAGRTTGTCCAGGCGGTCAGCCGAATGACGGCAAGACCGGTTCCGGCCGTCTTCAGGACCCGGCGCCCGGGAGACCCGGCGGAGCTCTACGCCGATCCGGGAAGCGCACGCGAACGTCTCGGCTTCGTGCCGGAGCTTTCCGACATCGACACGATTGTCAGGACGGCTGCCCCCTTCTTTGGCCTGAAGGCGAAACCGACGAGACTGCCGCCTACCAAGACGGCAGCGCCTGTCGCCGCTCGGTGGCTCAGGAATAGCGGGGGCGGCAGCTCGCGCGCTGGCCAAATCCGCTAKGGCTGCAGATATACGGCGAGTTCCCCAGGAACGTGCCGCCATTGCCCGGATTGTAAGAGGCCTTCACCGGCGCCGGAGTACGCACCTTGATCCGCGGCGGCGATGCAAAAGCGTAGGCTCTTTCAATGGTCCGCACCGCGCTCGTCATATAGACAAGAGGCTCGCTTCTGGACGAATGAGCGATGAACGTGGCGCGGACTGGCTGGACCGCGGGTTTGCTGCCAAGCGAGTGGACCACAGGCTTGACCGAATTGGTCTTGGTTGCATCGACGCTCTGGCAACCCGAAACCATCGCGATCGCCACCGCAGCCACAATCATGAATGCGCTGTTCTTGCCCGAGCGAAACGCGCCCATTGCGGAATTTTTCATTAGATGTCCCCTGCCAAAGGCGCGTTGCGACATACTTTGCTTTCGTCGCTTTCACGCCGCGTAAGCGACTGCTCGCTACCACATACGCAGGAACATTAGACTTCACTTATTAAAATTCATGAAAACCGAATGGTGAGCTTACCGTCTGGTCGTTCCGTCGGATTTTATTAAAATGCGATCAATCTGCAATCGGCCCGCCGACGGCACTGGCCGGACTGCTTGACGCTTGACGATAAGCGATTCGGCAACGCCTTGACAGGCACCGACAGGAGCATCCTGGCTCGACACAGAGACGGATCTGGATTGTTTCTCGACCGGTCAGGATGGGTGCCGGCGCGGGGTTGCGAAAATCACTGGGTGTGTCATGGCTCGTGCGAGGTGGCAGTTCCGCTCAACCGCCGCTTTTGACCGGCGCTGGCTTCTGATCAGGGCTGATCATCTGACGCATCTTGTCGAAAGTCGCAGCGGTCGTGTCGCCGGATTTGAACTTGTGGTACTCCTGCCCGGGCTGCGCCGGCGACGCCTGGAAAACGTACCAGGAACCGCTCGGATCCTTCATCTGGTATATCGTGCCGCCCAATCGGTGATGGCTGAAGCAGGTTCGCCCCTGCGAGCTACCGGCAAGTGTCGTCCATTTTGCATCCATGCATAATTTGCCATTCTCGGTGATCAACCACCTGCCCTGGCCGATCGACGCGTTCGCGCCGCCGGTCCAGGCGCGAAGTTGGCGCCCATCCTTGGCAAAATAGGCTGCACCGTTTTCCCAGACCCATGTGCGGCCAGCATAAAGGGGAAACAGTTCCGCCGGAGTGAGCGGCGCTGCCGCGGCGACCGCCGACAAATCAACCTCTTCGGCTGTCGCGGCGTTTGGGCCGCTGACCAACAGCGGCTGCGCAACAATCATCGTCAACAGAAAGCAGCGGATCGACAGGATACCAACCACAGAAGTGATCCTCCAAATGACAACCGGCTGAGGGTGAGACAGGGCGCGCCAGCGTACCATCTGTCGCTTCTGTCTGTCACCGCTTCTCGTTCCAGCCAGGATCGAAGTAGAAGTTGCGGTCGCCGGTCTCGCCGCGGCCAGCGCCGGAAACCACATAGGCGATCCTGACGATGCGAACGCTACCGGCGCCCTGCTGCAGCCCATAGATGCCTTCCAGTCCGCGGTCGTAAAATCCCGCCGCCGGAACCGAGAGCGCAACACAGGCGAGCGATGCCTGCCAGGCGAGTTTCACGCCATTGGCTCGCAGCGAAATCCTGTTCTCGACGAGGTGCCTGGTGACGATCACAATCACAAGCAGACCGTAGATCAGCGCATTGAATGCGGCGAACCAGTAGAAGCCGGTGGAATTCGAAGGATGATCCACCAGAAGAACCGGCAAGGACGCACCAATCGCAAGCACCACATAAGGAACGATGACGCGCGCCGGCAGAAGGTCCTTGGGGCCGCTGCCCTTGGGAGTAACGCGGAAATCGACGAAGGATTTGGTCAGATAGTCGCGGATCGACGACAGCGTTCCGGCGAGCACCCATGGCCAACGCGCGAAGAACAGGAACAGCGTGCCTTCCCAACTGAGCGTCTTGGCGGTGATCGGGCGCGAAAGCCCGAACGCCTTCAACATCATCACGAGGACGATGAGGGCAATCGAGTTCGGCGCGTAGTAGAACAGGAAGTCGGCATACATCACGTTGGCGAAGTTCTGGCCCGAACAGAGCGCGTATATGGGCATGACGTACATCAGAAGCGCAAATGTGGCGAACAGCGGATACCAGAGCTGGCAAAACAGGAACTGAAATTTCAAGCGCGGCGGAAGCTTGGAAAGGTAGCTGGGCGAGTATTCGAGCAAGATCGTCATCAGGCTCCGCGACCACTGGAATTCCTGCGTGACAAGATCAGCAAAGGTCTGCGGGCCATCGCCATGCGCGATCGCGTCGATCGCATGCACGCCGCGCCATCCGGCCGCATTGATCAGCATCGACGTCGAATGGTCCTCGGCCAGTTCCGGGCCGAGACCACCCGCTTGCCTCAGCGCGACAGTTCGCACGGCATAGTGCGAACCGATGCAGAGCGGAGCTCCGCCGCCCGTGTGGCCGGACTGCAAGGGGCCGTGGAACATCCCTTCCGGAAACAGCCTGCCGCGCGCCGACCAGCTCTCTGCGGCATTGTTGTCGCAAATGCTCGGCGCCGAGACATAGCCAACCGCGGGATCGGCGAAGGGAAACAGGATTTCCCTCAGATAGGTTGGCGTCGGCACGTGGTCCGCATCCAACTGAGCGACGAAATCATAGCGCTCATAGCCATAATGATCGTAGAAAAATGCCAGGTTCCCCTCTTTGCAGCGCGTCCGGCGGGGCCACACCTTACGATGATAATCTTCCCGGCCGCGGCGGGTCGAAATCATGACGTTGTGGGCCTCGCACCAGGCGATCGTCTCCTCGGAAGGGTCCTCGTCTGCCAGCCAGGTATCGTGCGGATAATCCTGCACCAGCATCGCTTCCAGCGTGCGTGCGACCACGGCAAAAGGCTCGGACGGCGCCTTGGTGACCACCATCGCGACCCGCGAATGCTCAGGGATTGCGTGAAGTTTCGACGGCTTTTTCGACGCATGCACATTCAGGAGGAAGTACAACGGCATGAGCGTGAGCCATACCAGAATGAGCGTCGCGAATGCGTAAGGCCCGACATGCCCGACATGCTCGGGCTTCAGCCACCAGAACCAGAAGAATCCGAGCGTGACGAACCAGAAGGCCAGGGCCAGTCTCAAGACCCATTGCTGGGTGGCCGACAGCACGGGCACCAGAAAAGGGCCCTTCCGCGCAGTGGCGAGAGCCGTCTCAGGTCGCCGTGCCCACCTGCTTGCATGGTCGACAATGCCTGCCTGAACGGAAGCACTCATACACTTACCCGCCGCCACTTTGGGCTCTCCGCCGATAGATGGCTGAAAGCTCTCAAATCCCGGCGACAGAATCAGTCCGCGCTTTGTTAGAGTCAACTAAATTAAGCGTTCGTTAACCATGGTTCTTGAGATCTGGTTAACCTAACACCTTGAATCGGGAGGGGAATAACCGCGACCGACGCAGCCCAGCATGACGAGCCGGCAAAGTTTTCTTGTGTCGGAAGTTCGCTGTGGGGCCGAGGCTTTCCGGTCGCGATCAGGCTCGAGAGCAGCGTTAACCATGTTGTGAAAGACAGGGTTAAGCAACCGTTAATTGCGCTTGACTCTTGGTCACCGCCGGCTCTTAATTTAGCTTGGGATGATATATCGGGATATTGGCGCGAATTTGTGAGTATCGCGGCGAACCTTCTCTCTATAGCGCAGTCTATGTCGGCGCCCTGAGAGATAGATAATCGTTTGGTGGGCTGGGTGCGAAGGTTCGCACACCCGCCTATGGTCGCTCAGAAATCCCGCGGATTCCACCAGTATTGCCGATCGGTTGGGTAGTCGTGTCGATCAAGCCTCGGCGCGCACGGGCGAGGCTTCAACTTCCGCAGGATGTTGAAGCTATGGGAGTATAAAACATGAAACACACCACAGCAAACGCACTTGCGATCGCGCTTGTATTGGGCGCAAGCGCCGCGTTCCCCACTGCGGGAGGCGCCGGCTCAGTGGCCACGACCGACCCCGTTCAGACGAGCAGCGCCGCGTCGGCGTTCGGATCCTATGATCCCTACGGAGACTTCAGCGCCGACAAGAGCGCCAGCATCGAAGAGTTGTTCCTGCCCTGGGAAGACGTCGACCTGGCGAGCCTTCCCCTGGCCGACGCCTATGCCCTTCAGCGAAACCGGTCGCTGTTGATCACCATCGAGCCGTGGACCTGGTCGAAGGACTGGCGCATCACTCCGACCGAACTGCGCAACGGCATATTGAGCGGCAAGTATGACGCCAACATGCAGGCAATCTGCAATTTGGTGGGAGCCATGAAGAGCCCGGTAACCATTCGCTGGGCGCAGGAAATGGAGGACAAGAACGGCCGCTTCACCTGGGCCAACTGGGCTCCCAAGGACTGGATCGCCGCTTACAAGCGCGAGGTCGATATCTGCCGCAAGGCTGCCCCCGCCGCCAAATATATGTGGTCACCGAAGGGCGAAGAGGGTCTGGAAAAATATTATCCCGGCGACGACTACGTCGACGTTATCGGCCTCTCGGTGTTCGGGCTGCAGAAAAAGGACAATAACGAGACCGGACACGACCGTACGTTCGCCGAGGCGCTGAAGCCCGGCTATGACCGCGTCGCGGGCTTCAACAAGCCGGTCGTGGTGGCGGAGCTCGGCTATGTCGGGAAGCAGGAATATGTCTCGCAATGGGAAATCGATTCCCGCAAGTCCTATTCTGAATTTCCGGCCCTGACCTCGGTCGTCTACTTCAACCAGAAGGAAGTGTGGCCGTGGCTGGGTGGCTATGGACTGCCCGATTGGAGGGTTACCCAGCATATCTTGCCCTAGGGGGTGCTGTACCGTGTGTGGTGCAAAACTGGGCGTGGCGTAAAATAGTGGGGTAGGGTCGTGAAACGAGTATTGGGGAATTGTATCGGAACGGCGCTTGCCTGTTCCATCGGTGTCTTTGCCTTCCAGCTTCCCGCGGCAGCGACGACAGCGGCGCAGGTCGCCGAAATGGCCAGCCAAGCGGAGGCGGTGCCCGATGCGGGTATCTACCAGATGTACCAGAACCGTTCGTGGCTCTGGGGTCAAAACGGTGCCGGATTTTTTGCCGTGCAGCGCCGTCAATTCAGCGCCTGGACCTCGGACAAGGGCAAACTGGGCTACGGCGACGGCATCTGGTTCCTCCCCGGAGGAGGCAAGCTGTGCTTCCGCGCAAAATGGCATGGAGCAGGAGGCGACGCCGACGCCCTCACCTGTTTCGAGCATCGCCAGGCCGGCAGGGTGGTTTACCAGCGCAAGATTCCGGATGGCGACTGGTACGTTTTCAGGAGCTCGGATCGCAACATGGCGGACGAGTTCATGAAAGTAAAATACGGCGACTACGCCACCTGGAAACAGAATCGGATCAAGGCAAAGCCGTAGATAGGGTCATGCGCGACCAGCCATTGGCCTACGCCTTGCGCTCCCAGCTGCGGTCCGGCGTCTGCTGCCAGTAGGTGACGGCGTGGCCGGCGTCCTTCATCGTCTTCCAGTGCCTCCGGGCCGCCTCGACCTGGGCGGCATCGTGGCCGTCGAACAGGAACACCGCGCGCTCGTAACCGCCGAGTTCGGGCGGCATGGCGCCATCGACCAGGAAGCGGATTTTTGCCTCGTTGAGATTGCCGTCGCCGGTGGTCAACAGGATCGGCTGTTCACCGGGATAGGCCTCACGATCGGTTGCATGGGCGAGGAACGAATCGTCGCGAAAAGTCCAAAGATGCTGGTCGAGCGCATCGCGGCGTTCCTCGGTGCCGGTCTGCACCACGGCGCGCCAGCCACGGTCGATGCTGCGCTCCAGGAGGCCGGGCAGTGCATCCTCCAGCGTCGATTCGGTCAGGTGGTAGAACAGGACGTCGGCCATCGCCTCAGCCTATACCGGATGAACCCGCTTACTGTTCATAATTGTCTCGCACCAGCCGATCGAGCAGCCTGACGCCGAAACCGGAACCCCAGGACTGGTTGATCTCGTTCGACGGTGAGCCCATCGCGGTGCCGGCAATGTCGAGATGCGCCCATGGGGTCTCCTTGACGAAGCGCTGCAGGAATTGCGCGGCGATGATGGCACCGCCATAGCGGCCGCCAATGTTCTTCATGTCGGCATTCTTGGAATCGATCAGCTTGTCATATTCGGCGCCGAGCGGCATGCGCCACAGCCGCTCCTGCGTCGCCTGCCCCGCCGCCGTCAGCCTTTGCGCCAATTCGTCGTTGTTGGAAAACAGGCCGGCATGGTGCTGGCCAAGCGCCACCATGATGGCGCCGGTCAGCGTCGCCAGATTGACCATGAATTTCGGCTGGAAACGGTCGTTGCAGTACCACAGCGCGTCGGCCAGCACGAGGCGGCCTTCGGCGTCGGTGTTGAGCACCTCGATGGTCTGCCCCGACATCGAAGTGACGATGTCGCCGGGGCGCTGGGCATGGCCGTCGACGGCGTTCTCGACCAGGCCGATGACGCCGACGACATTGGCCTTCGCCTTGCGCGCGGCCAGCGCATGCATCAGGCCGGTGACGGCGGCGGCACCACCCATGTCGCCCTTCATGTCCTCCATGCCGGAGGCCGGCTTCATCGAATTGCCGCCAGTGTCGAACGTGACGCCCTTGCCGACGAACGCAACCGGGCTGTCCTTTGGCTTGCCGCCGTTCCACTGCATGATCGCCATGCGGGCGCCGCGCGGCGAGCCCTGCGCGACACCGAGCAGCGAGCCCATGCCGAGCTTCTTCATCTCCTTCTCGGCCAGGATCTCGACCTTGACGCCGAGCGCCTCGAGTTCCTTGGCGCGGGCGGCGAACTCAACCGGCCCAAGCACGTTTGCCGGTTCGTTGACCAGGTCGCGCGCCAGAAGCACGCCGTCCATCACCGCCTCGGCGTCAGCGAAGGCCTTCTTCGCAGCGGCCGGAGCGGCGGTGTGGATGGTGACCTTGACCGGCTTTTTCGGCTCGGCCTCGTCCTTGTCCTTCCTGGTCTTGTACTTGTCGAAGGCATAGCTGCGCAGAAGAATGCCTGCCGCGAGGCTTGCCGCCTCCTTGCCGCTCGGCGAGGCGCCGACCATTTCGAGCACCACGGCCACGTCGGTCGCCTTGCGCAGCGACCCGGCAATGGTGCCGCCAAGCTTCAGCCACGCATATTCGTCGAGCCCCGACACCTTGCCGGCGCCGATCGCCACCAGCCTGTCGAGCGACGCTCCTTCGGGCGCCAGAACTTCGACGGTGCTGGCGAACTTGCCGGTGAATTCGGCGACCGGAAAGGCCCGCTCCAATGTCTTGCCCGGATCGCAAGCCTTGGCGGCGTCGCTCAGGCCGCCCTCATCCGCCGACAGCACGAAGACCGTGCCATTCTTGGGCGCGGAAAATTTGGCGAAGGCGATCGACGGTCTTTGGCTCATCATGTCCTGCTTTCGGAAAATGCGTAGCTTTTGGGGAAGTGGTTCGAAGCGATGCGCGACATTTGGTCGTTTTCCCGCATTTGGCAAGACTTTGCCAAATTCGCACCCCATATGACCAACGGAATCGATGGTGATTCTTCGCGGCACGGCCCCGCTTTTTGCCGCAACTTGTTGTTAACCATCGATGTTTTCCCTTTCTTATCCATTGCCGCCGACACTCCGACCGCCGGGGCGCGCGCAATGTGGGACGGAACCGGATCGACCATCCATGGAGCCAGTTGTGCAGGCGCCGCCGGACAGCTACCTTGTGCGGTGGCATGATGCCGTTCGAGAAAATCGAGAAAAGCCTTCATGAAGGTCATTGAACGCTACATCATGCGCCGCGCTTTCGTGGTCTTCCTGGCTGCGCTGGTGTGGACGCTGGCCATCGTCTGGACCACGCAAGTGCTGGCCAAGATCGACCTGGTCACCGACAGCGGCCAGTCGTCGCTGACCTTCTTCGAGGTGGCCGCTCTCATCCTTCCCTCCATCATCCCGATCGTCGTCCCCTTTGCCGTGGTGGTGGCGGTGGCACAGACACTTAGTGTCATGAATTCGGATTCCGAGCTCGCCGTCGTCAACGCCGCGGGCGCCTCGCGCTGGACGATCGTGCGGCCGATCATGCTTCTGGCACTCGCGGCCAGCGTCTTTTCCTTTGCCGTCGACAATGGCATCGACCCTTATGCTCGGCAGAAGAACCGGGCGCTGGTGGCGGCGTCGCACGCGGACCTGCTGTCGCTGATCATCCAGGAAGGCACCTTCCGCAAGATCGAGGATGGGCTGTTCCTGCAGATCGGCGAGCGGCTTCCCGACAATCGGTTGGGCGGTATCTTCGTCGCGGATTCGCGCGAGGAAGGGGTCAACCTCGTGTACTACGCCAAGACCGGCAGCATCATCGAACGCGGCGGCGAAAAAGTGCTGATGATGAATGACGGCGTCATTCATCGCAAAACACTGACCGGCGACCTGTCGGTCATCCGGTTTACATCCTATGCCTTCGACATGTCGGCCTTCATGGCGGCCGCCTCGGAGGTGACGCTGCTGCCGAAGGACCAGACGACGCAGTACCTGCTCAATCCAAACCCCAACGACAAGAACTACCAGCAAATCCCGCTTGAATACCGGGCCGAGCTCAACCAGCGGTTTTCGGAATGGACCTATTCCATCGTCTTCGCACTGATCGCGCTCGCGGTCGCCGGGGACGCGCGCTCGCACCGCGAGGCACGCGTCAATCCGCTGATCACGGCGATTTCGGTATCGTTGTTCGTGCGCTGGCTGGGCTTCTTTGCCGCCAGCAAGGCCGATGAGGTCCCGCAATATGCCTATATGGTCTACGGCGTGCCCATCGTGGCATCGGCGGTGGCGATCTGGTTCATCGTATCCAACCGGACCTTGGAACTGCCGGTAGCCTGGGCGGACTGGATGACCAGTTTCGCCAGCCGCATCGGTGACAGCTGGAACGCGCTGAAGCTGCGTTTGTCCGGCACTTCAGGGCAAGGGGTCAGCTGATGGGCTGGACGCTGGGCCGCTATTTCTTCTTCCGCTACGTGACCATCACCTTCTGGTTCTTCATCGGCCTCCTGGCGCTGGTGTTCCTGATCGATTTCACCGAGCTTTCCGGCCGCACCACCGGCCTGCCCGGCTTCACTTACGGGACGGCGGTGGCCATTTCCGGGCTGCGGATGCCGATGATCATGCTGCAGACGGTGCCGTTTGTCGGCCTGTTCTCGGCGATGGCGACGCTGGTGTCGCTCAACCGGCGCTACGAGCTGGTCATCGCGCGTTCCGCCGGCGTTTCGGCCTGGCAATTCCTGTTGCCGTGCTGCATCGGAGCGTTGCTGTTCGGCGTCCTGTCGGTTGGCGTCATCAATCCACTCGCCGCGCACGCCTTTTCCTGGTCCGAGCAGATCGAAACCGAGCTGCGCTCCGGCAAATCGAACACGGTTTCGGCTGATGCCGCACCCTGGATCCGGCAGAAAACCAGCTCCGGGGACACCATCATCGGTGCGCGTGCCATCCTCAACCAAGGCCTCGAGATGGCCGATGTCGTCTTTTTCGTTCTCGACCCGCAAGGCAACATCGTCGAGCGCAAGGATGCCGCGCGCGCCTTCCTGCGCGACGGCTATTGGGAATTGCAGGACGTCAGGACGTTCCAGAACGGCACGATCCAGACAGCGACAAACGATCGCGTGCCGACCAATCTGAAGCCCGAATTCGTGCAGGAGCGGCTGGCGCGCCCCGAAACCATTCCGTTTTATGATCTGCCCGGAAAAATCGAGGTTGCCCGCTCCTTCGGCCTCAAGGCAAATGCCTTTGCCATGCAGTTTGATTCGCTGGTGGCGTTGCCGTTCCTTCTCGTCGCCATGACGCTGATTGCGGCAACGGTATCAATGCGATTTGCTAGGATGGGACAGTCAGCGACGATGATTCTGGGTGGCATCGTCGCCGGCTTTCTGCTTTATGTCGTTTCGGTTCTGGTGAAGGCATTCGGCGTGGCGGGATTTGTGCCGACTGTCGTAGCCGCCTGGGTCCCGGTCGTGGTGGCTATGTTCTTCGGGGTGACTTTCCTGCTATACAAGGAAGACGGCTAGTGAGGGAGGCGTTTTTGCCCAGCAACAGGCAGGCCGGTTTGGCGCGCCTCTATGCGGCTAGCGCCTTGGCGTGCCTGCTTGCCTGCGCCGTGCCGATGCCCGCTCTTGCGCAGGACGTCAGCGACATGGCGGCCACGGTTCCGTCCGGCTCGCAGATGCTGCTGGCGGCCGACACGCTGGTCTACAACAACGACAACCAGACGGTGACCGCCGTCGGTGGCGTGCAGATCGACTACGGCGGCAATCGCCTTGTCGCCCAGCGGGTCGAATACAACCGCAACACCAAGCGGATGGTCGCTAGCGGCAATGTCGAGGTCGTCAACAGCGACGGCACCAAGATCAATTCGGAACATATCGACATCACCGATGATTTCGCCGACGGCTTCGTCAACGCTTTGCGCGTCGAAACCATCGACAAGGCCTATTTTGCCGCCGAAAGCGCCGAGCGCATGGGCGGCGTGCTGACCACGTTCCACAATGGCGTCTACACCGCCTGCGAACCGTGCGAGGACAAGCCCAACAAGGCGCCGACATGGCGCGTCAAGGCCAGGAAAATCATCTGGAACGGCGAGAAGAAGACGGTTCGCTTCGAGAACGCGAATTTCGAGTTTTTCGGCTTCCCGCTTGCCTACCTGCCGGCGTTTGAGATTGCCGACCCGACAGTGAAGCGCAAGAGCGGCTTCCTGATCCCCAGCATCGTCTACAAGAGCGATCTCGGCGTCGGCGTAAAGGTTCCCTATTATTTCGCCTTGTCACCGACCTACGACCTGACCGTCACCGGCACCGGCTACACCAAGCAAGGCTTCCTCGGTGAGGCCGAGTGGCGCCAGCGCTTCAACAATGGTCAGTACAGTTTGAAGATTGCCGGGATTCAGCAGCGGGATCCTGATGCCTTCCTGGACACGGATGCATTCCCAGCCACTGCTGGCCACAACATCAATTCGGGTGAAGTTGGCGATCCGAACAAATTCCGCGGCATGATGGGCACCCAGGGGCAGTTCGCCATCAATCCGCGCTGGAATTTCGGCTGGGATGTGCTGCTGCAGACCGACAAGAACTTCTCGAACACCTACGGCATCGACAAGTACGGCAGCAGCGTCCACCAGTCGTCGGTCTACCTGACGGGTCTCAACGGCCGCAACTATTTCGACCTGCGCGCCATGCACTTCGAGGTGCAGGAAGATACGCCCAACAGCAATATCTCCGCACGCAGCAACCAGCAGCCCTGGGTGCTGCCGACGCTCGACTACGCCTATATTCCCGACATGTCGGTGGCCGGCGGTCAGTTGTCACTCAATGCCAACGCGCGCGTCATCCGCCGCGACGATCTTGATCAGACCTACTTCACCCCCTACACACCGGCGTCGGGCGTCCAACGTGTCCGCGGCATCGAAGGTGAATCCGGACGTCTCACCACCGAGGCCGAGTGGAAGCGGTCCTTCGTCACCGATAATGGGCTGGTGCTGACGCCATTGCTCGCGCTGCAAAGCGATGTCGACTACGTCAACGCGTCATCGGCTTCGCTTGCCGCCGTCAACCAGATGGCAACGAATTTGGGCCAGCAGGACGATATGCGTTCCTCGTTTGCCCGTTTCATGGCCACCGCCGGGCTCGAAATGCGTTGGCCGGTGCTGTTTTCGGCTGCCAATTCCAGCCATGTGGTCGAGCCGATGGCACAGGTCTTCATGCGCCCGAACGAGCAATATGTCGGCGGGCTTGCGGTTCCCAATGAAGACGCCCAAAGCATGGTCTTCGACGCGACCACGTTGTTCGAACGCGACAAGTTTTCCGGCTACGACCGTGTCGAAGGCGGTTCGCGCGCCAATGTCGGCCTGCGCTATTCCGGCTCCTACAACAATGGCTGGGGCACCAATGCCATTTTCGGCCAGTCGTATCAGATTGGCGGCGAGAATTCCTTCGCCGCGCCGGATCTGGTGAATGTCGGCGCCTTCTCGGGCCTCGACAACACCAAGTCGGACTATGTCGGCCTGTTTGGCGTCAACAGCCCCAATGGCTTTGCCGCCTCGGTTAGCGGCCGGTTCGACGAACAGAGCTTTGAAATGCGCCGCGGCGAGCTAAAGGCCGCCTATACCGGCCTGCCGGTATCGCTGACCGCCAAATACGCCTTCATCCAGGCACAGCCGCTTTACGGTTTCACGACCGACCGCCACGAAGTCACGCTTGGTGCGTCGACGCATCTCGCTGAGAACTGGCGCGTCTTCGGGACCGGAACCTATGATTTGCAGGAAAGCCTGCTGGTCAGCGACGGCGTCGGCTTCGCCTACAACGATTCCTGCTTCACCTATCTGATGACGTACTCGCAGTCGCGCGACCTGAACACTCGGGAGGTGTCGCAGACCATCGGCTTCAACCTGTCGTTCCGTACCCTCGGCGATTTCGGCTCGTCGAGCAGTGCCATCGACACGATCCAGTAACAGTCGGCGACATCGTTTCGCCGCATAGGGCTGGCACGGATTTCGTGCACCCGGAACGCATGAATTGGGCGGGACCGGGATAGAATTAGGATGCCAACGATGAGGAAATATCTGTTTTCAGCAGGGTTCGCGCTGCTTTTGGCGGCGACGTCCGTGTCGGTCACCGTGATGACGCCGCCGGCTTTCGCCAGCGAGATCAAATACGTCGTCAACGACGTTCCGGTCACCTCCGGTGACATCGCGCATCGCGCCGCCTTCTTGAAGCTGCAGCGCAAGAAGGGCGATGCCGCCCAGGAAATGATCGACCAGACGCTGCGACTGGCCGAGGCCAAGCGGCTTGGTATCCGCATCAGCGATGCGCAGGTCGAGGCTGCCTACCAGCGCTTTGCCTCGAACAACAAGATGCAGCTCAGCCAACTCGACGGCGTCATGGAGAAATCAGGCGTCACCAAGGCCCACTTCAAGGAATTCATCCGCGCCCAGATGGCCTGGAACCAGGCCTTGAGCGCGCGTTATCGTTCCGGCGATGGCACCGGCGCCGTCAGCGAGCAAGACCTTGTCAGGAAGATGCTCGAAAAAGGCGGCTCCAAGCCGAGCGCTACCGAGTACATGCTACAGCAGGTCATCTTCGTGGTACCAGCCGCCGAGCGCAGCGCGACGCTGGCCAAGCGCAAGCGTGAGGCTGACGCCATGCGCGCCCGCTTCAACGGCTGCGGCACGACGCATGAGTTCGCCAAGGGCCTGATCGACGTCACCGTTCGTGACCTGGGCCGGGTGCTGGCGCCGCAACTGCCGTCGGACTGGGCCGAGCAGATCAAGGCGACCAAGGTCGGTGGCGCAACCGTCACGCGCGAGACCGAACGCGGCGTCGAATTCATCGGCATCTGCTCGTCGCGCGAAGTCTCGGACGATAAGGTTGCCCAGATGGTGTTCCAGAGCGAAGGCTCAGGTGGTGACAAGAACGCCGATGAACTCAGCAAGAAATATGTCGACGAGTTGAAGGCGAAAGCCCGCATCGTCAAGCGCTGACGTGGGCAGCACAGTGATTGCGCTCGCCTTGAGCGCCGGCGATCCGTCCGGCATCGGGCCGGAGATCGCGATTGCCGCGTTCATGGCGCGCGAGGCCGCAGCCTTGCCTCCCTTCTATCTGCTCGCCGATCCGGGGCTGATCGCCTCCCGGGCCCGCCTCCTCGGTATTTCGCTGCCGGTCGTTGAAACGACACCCGCGAAAGCGGCGCAAGTGTTTGGCCGCGCCCTGCCGATCGTTCCGCTCGCTGCTCGCTGCATCGACAGCCCCGGCCGGCCGGACCCGGCCAATGCGGCCGCCACCATCGAAGCCATCGACCGCGCCGTCGCCGACTGCCTTGCCGGCGACGCCGCCGCTGTCGTCACCTGCCCGATCGCCAAGAAGCCCCTCTACGATGCTGGCTTTGGCTTTCCCGGCCACACTGAATATCTGGCGCATCTGTCGGCCCGACACACTGGCGTCGAGGCGATGCCGGTGATGATGCTGGCCGGCCCCGAGTTGCGCACCGTCCCCGTCACCATACACATCGCGCTGGCGGCGGTGCCCAAGGCGCTGACCACCGAATTGATCGTCGCGACCGCCCGCATCACCGCTGCCGACCTCATCGGCCGCTTCGGCATCGCCAGGCCGCGGCTGGCCATTGCCGGGCTCAATCCGCATGCGGGTGAAGGCGGTGCCATGGGCCTCGAGGACGAGCGCATCGTGCGCCCGGCGGTCGACATCCTGCGAGCCGAAGGCATCGACGCTTTCGGCCCCCTGCCCGCCGATACATTGTTCCACGCCCGGGCCCGGGCCGGCTACGACGCGGCCCTATGCATGTATCACGACCAGGCGCTGATTCCGGCCAAGGCACTGGCCTTCGACGAGGCGGTCAATGTCACGCTGGGCCTGCCCTTCATTCGCACCTCGCCCGACCACGGTACGGCCTTCGACATCGCCGGCAAGGGCGTGGCGAGGCCCGACAGCCTGATGGCGGCGCTGAAGCTCGCCAGGCGATTGGCCGACAGCGGCACGAGGGCCGCCGCAGTATGAGCGCTTCCTGCCTGAGCCTGCGCGCATGAGCATCGATGGGCTGCCGCCGCTGCGCGAGGTGATCGAGCGTCATGGGCTGCAGGCAAGGAAGGCGCTCGGCCAAAATTTCCTGTTCGACCTCAACCTCACCGGCAAGATCGCCCGCACTGCCGGCGACTTGTCCAATGCAACCGTGATCGAGGTCGGTCCCGGCCCTGGCGGGCTGACCCGCGCATTGCTCGCCAACGGGGCGCGCCAGGTCATTGCGATCGAGCGCGACGAACGCTGCCTCGCGGCGCTCGCCGAAATATCGGATCATTATCCCGGCCGGCTGGAGGTTGTATCCGGCGATGCGCTGAAGACGGACTTCGCAGCCCTTGCCGATGGGGGAGCCGGCGGCCCGGTCAAGATCATCGCCAACCTGCCGTACAATATCGGCACAGAGCTGCTGGTGCGCTGGTTGACGGTCGGCGAATGGCCGCCCTTCTATGCATCGATGACGCTGATGTTCCAGCGCGAGGTGGCCCAACGCATCGTCGCCACACCCGGCAGCGATGCCTATGGCAGGCTTGGCGTGCTGGCAGGCTGGCGCACGCAGGCCAGGATCGCGTTCGACGTGCCGCCACAGGCGTTCACACCGCCGCCCAAAGTCACCTCTTCAGTGGTGCATCTGGAGCCGCGCGCGACACCCCTGCCCGCCGATGTGAAAAAACTCGGCCGCGTCACCGAAGCCGCCTTCGGGCAACGCCGCAAGATGCTGCGGCAGAGCGTGAAAAGCCTCGGCGGCGAAGCCTTGCTCGAGCGCGCCGGCATCGATCCGACACGCCGCGCCGAAACACTCAGCGTCGAAGAATTCGTACGCCTGACCAACACGGTGTAGCTTTCTTCTCCCTATTCACAGGGAAGGAAGAAGCATCAGCCGGTCTTCTCGTCCAACAGTCCCGAGACGAAATCGAACAGGCCGGGCCGGCGATCGCGTCTCAGCCGCTCGGCGACGACGATGCCGCGCACTTCGGCGAAGGCGCGGTCGAGGTCGTCATTGACGATGACGAAATCATATTCCTTCCAGTGCTCGATCTCGTTGCGGGCGTTTTTCAGCCGCGTCTCGATCACCGCCTCCTGGTCTTCGGCGCGACGCTTCAGCCGCGCCTTCAATTCCTTCATCGACGGCGGCAGGATAAAGATCGAGACGATGTCGGCGCGCATCTTCTCCTTGAGCTGCTGTGCGCCTTGCCAGTCGATGTCGAACAGCATGTCGCGCCCTTCAGCCAGCGCTAGTTCAGCCGGCTCGCGCGGTGTCGCGTAGCAATTGCCGTGCACTTCGGCCCATTCCAGCAGGGCGTCGGAATCGCGCAGCCGCTCGAAATCGCGCATCGTCCGGAAATGGTAGTGAACACCTTCGATCTCGCTGCCGCGGCGTGGTCTGGTGGTGACCGAGACCGACAGTTCGAGGCTGGAATCGCTTTCCAGAAGGTTGCGCGCGATCGTCGACTTGCCGGCGCCGGATGGCGACGACAGGACGAGCATCAGGCCCCGGCGGCGAATGCGGGACCCTAAATCCTTGGCAACCATCGGCTACTCCAGATTCTGGATCTGTTCACGAAACTGGTCGACCACGGCCTTCAGTTCCAGCCCGATCGCGGTGACCGTAGCGGCGTTCGACTTCGAGCACAGCGTATTCGATTCGCGGTTAAATTCCTGTGCCAGAAAATCGAGCTTGCGGCCGACCGCGCCGCCGCCCTCAAGCAGTGCCCGACCAGATGCGACATGCGTTTTCAGGCGGTCGATCTCTTCACGAATATCGGCTTTGGTGGCCAGGAACGCCGCCTCCATGTGAAGCCGGCTGGCGTCCAGATTGGCGGACGCGTCCATCAGCAGCCTGACCTGCTCGGCGAGGCGTTCGCGGATCGCCGCCGTCTCGCGAGACGGATCGGCCTCTGCCCGCAACGTCAACGCCTCGATTGCGTCGATATGGCCCGCCAGCAGCAGGGCCAGTGCGGCACCTTCGCCCTGTCGCGCCTGTTCCAGTCCTTTGAGGGCCACCTCGAGCGCGGCCGTGATCGCGATGTCGAGCGCGGCGCGCACCTCTTCGGTTTCGACAGTCTCGGGAATATCGAGCACGCCGCGCAGCGAAAGCAATCCGTCTGATGTCGCGGGGGCGACACCGAACTGCTCCTGCAACCGCTTGGCGAGCCCCGCAAGGTCCTTCAGAAAGACTTCGTTGACGACGGGCTGCGCCTGCGCGCCGGCGGCACGGCCAATGGTCAGCGTCGCCTGGAAATTACCCCGCGCAAAGCGCTTCTGAAGCGTCTGCCTGACAGCCGGTTCCAGCCGTTCGAAACCTTGCGGCAATCGCAGCCTCACCTCGACGCTCTTGCCGTTGACGGACTTGACCTCCCAGGCGATTGCGGTGCCTTCATGCTCGGCGACGGCACGTGCAAAACCGGTCATGCTCTGCAAATTCATATCCACAAGTCCCTGGCACATCGCTCCGAAACCGGTTTTCCGGAGGGGAGCACGTGCGGCTTAAAAATGACTGCGCCGCAGGCACGCCGAAATCGGACGCGCCGCGCTGCTCCAAATGTCAGGGGCGCCGCGTTGTGGCAACGCCCTTCTTCGTCCTACTGGGCAGCGCCCGCATCGCCGCCGCCGCTGTCGTCGCCTGCGTCAGCCGGCTTGTCAGCATTGCTGTCAGCCGGCTTGTCGGCATTGCCGTCGGCCGGCTTGTCGGCATTGCTGTCGCCGGCGCCGGTGGTGTTGGCGCCTTTGGCGGCGTCGTCGGCCTGCTTCTTCTGCAACGCGCGATAGCGGGCGACGTTCTCATTGTGCTCTTCGAGCGTCGCGGCAAAGACATGGCCGCCGGTACCATCGGCGACGAAGTAAAGATCGTCGGTCTTCGACGGATTGGCCACAGCCTCCAGCGCCGCCCGACCCGGATTGGCGATCGGCGTCGGTGGCAGGCCGTTGATCACATAGGTGTTGTAGGGCGTCTGCTTCTGGATGTCCGACTGGTAGATCGGCCGGTCCGCCGGCTTGCCCTTGCCGCCGAACAGACCGTAGATGATGGTTGGGTCGGATTGCAGGCGCATGCCCTTGGCCAGCCGGTTCAGGAAGACCGCGGCAACCCGTGAGCGCTCGTCACCCTTGCCCGTTTCCTTCTCGACGATCGAGGCCAGCGTAACGAACTCTTCGACATTGGCCAGCGGCAGGTCCGGCGCGCGCCGCTGCCAGACTTCGTCGACCAGCTTCTTCTGATCTCCCAGCAGCTTGTCGATCATCTGCTGGCGTGTCGCGCCGCGCGTGAAGCGCAGCGTGTCGGTGGCGAGGCTGCCTTCGGCAGGAGTGTTCGCCGGCATATCGCCGCTCAAGGCCGGCTCATCGGCGATGCGCTGCAGCGCCTGCTCGACCGTCAACCCTTCTGGAACGGTCAGTGAATACATCACCGACTTCCCGCTCTTCAAAAGCTCCATGATGTCGCGCATGGAAGCCTTGGGCTTGATCTCGTACTCGCCGGCCTTCAGCGCCGAGTCATTGCCGTAGGCGCGCACGCCAAGGCGGAAGATCCGGGCGTCGCTGATCAGTCCGCGGCGTTCGAGCTGGTCGGCAATATCCTGGACGCCGGTATTCGGCTTGACCAGGAACGTGTCGCCATTGGCCGAGGGGCCAGCTTCGGTGAATTCCTGCTTGCCGAAGTAGACCGCGGCGCCCGCCGCCAGAACCAACAGCATCACCACGGAGATGACGAAGTTCATGAACACGACGACCTGGCTGCGCGAAGCACGCGAGCGCTTCGGCGGCGGTGTGCCGGCCTCCGGCCGCAAGGCCTCGCTCGCCGTCTTCGGCATGATCGGCCCCGATGCTGGACGCTGTCCGAATTCTCCGTTGCCCGCCGGATTTGTGTTCATTTTGCCCTACCGTTTGATCGCTCAACGAATCCCCTGCGGCAGAGTAGGGGCGAATATGGCAAAATTGACGGCATGCCGAAGCATCGCCGGGCAGTTGGACGATCAGCCATTATAGCGCTGGAAGACAAGCGAAGCGTTGGTGCCGCCAAAGCCGAAGGAATTGGACAGTGCAACGTCGATCTGGCGAGCGCGCGGCTTGTTGGGCACCAGGTCGATCGCGGTCTCGCGCTCCGGGTTGTCGAGGTTGATGGTCGCCGGCGCGACATTGTCGCGAATGGCGAGGATCGAAAAGATCGCTTCGGCAGCACCGGCCGCCCCCAGCAGATGGCCGATCGACGACTTGGTCGACGACATCGAAATCTTCGATGCGGCATTGCCGACAAGCCGCTCGACGGCGCCGAGTTCAATCGTATCGGCCATGGTCGAGGTGCCGTGCGCGTTGATGTAGTCGACATCGGCGGGCGTCAGCTTGGCCCGGTTCAACGCCGCCGTCATGCAGCGGAAGGCGCCGTCGCCGTCTTCGGCTGGCGCGGTGATGTGATGGGCATCACCGGTGAGGCCGTAGCCGGTCACCTCGGCGTAAATCTTGGCGCCGCGCGCCTTGGCATGTTCGAGCTCTTCAAGCACGACGACGCCGGCGCCCTCGCCCATGACGAAGCCGTCGCGGTCGCGGTCATAGGGGCGCGACGCCGTTTGCGGCGCATCGTTGCGATCGGTCGACAGCGCCCGGCACGCGGCGAAGCCGGCGATCGACAGCCGCGTCACCGGCGCTTCGGCGCCACCGGCGACCATCACGTCGGCATCGCCCCACATGATCAGCCGGGCAGCGTCGCCAATGGCGTGCGCACCGGTCGAACACGCGGTGACGACGGCGTGGTTCGGGCCTTTCAGCCCGTGCCTGATCGAGACCTGCCCGGAGACGAGATTGATGATCTGGCCGGGGATGAAGAACGGGCTGATGCGGCGTGGACCGCGTTCCTTGAGGATCATCGCGTTCTCGGCGATGCCTTCGATGCCGCCGATGCCGGAGCCGATCAGCACGCCGGTGGCGCACTGCTCGGCATGGGTTTTTGGCTCCCAGCCGGAATCCTTCAGCGCCTCGTCGGCGGCAGCAATCCCGTACAGGATGAAGTCGCCGATCTTGCGCAATTCCTTCGGCTCGAGCACGGCCTCGGGATTGAAGGTGGCATTGCTGCCATCGCCACGCGGAATGACGTGGGCGATCTTGCAGGCAAGATCCTCCACCTCAAACTCGGTTATGCGTTTGGCTGCGCTGCGGCCGGTCAGAAGTTCCTTCCAGCTGTGCTCGAAGCCCATGCCGAACGGCGACAACAACCCAAGGCCCGTGACGACGACACGCCTCATCGCAGGTCCTCCCCCGGTGATGACTGCGGAAAGCGTCAGGCGGATGCCTTGTCGATATACTTCACCGCGTCGCCGACGGTCAGGATGGTCTCGGCCGCATCGTCGGGAATCTCGACGCCGAATTCTTCTTCGAACGCCATGACGAGTTCGACCGTGTCGAGGCTGTCGGCGCCCAGATCATCGATGAAGCTCGCCTGCTCCGTCACTTTGTCGGCATCGACACCAAGGTGCTCGATGACGATCTTTTTGACGCGCTCTGCGGTGTCACTCATTTGGGGCATCCTCGTCTTTTGTTTGTCTGTCTTCGTTAGCGGGCAGAATGCCGCTAATCAAGCTGAAAGATGGTCCTGCCGGAAACGCAACGGCCACGGACCGGTTTTTGCCCGAACCGCCGGGTTGCGGGCCGCATTACACGAAAAATAGCCGAGGTCCAAGCCGAAATGGTCTCTTTTCACAAGCCGGCAACAACTCCGCCGGACCTCGTTCAGATCATCGCCATGCCACCATTCACATGGATGGTCTGGCCGGTGACGTAGGCGGCTTCGTTGGAGGCGAGATAGGCCACGGCGGATGCGACTTCAGCGCCGGTGCCCATGCGGCGCGTCGGGATCGCCGCCATGATCGCCTCCTTCTGCTTGTCGTTGAGCTTGTCGGTCATCGCCGATTCGATGAAGCCAGGGGCGACGCAGTTGACTGTGATGTTGCGGGTGGCGATCTCCTGCGCCAGCGATTTCGAGAAGCCGATCATGCCGGCCTTGGAGGCGCAGTAGTTGGCCTGGCCGGGATTGCCGGTGACACCGACAACCGAGGTGATGTTGATGATACGGCCGTGACGGCGGCGCATCATTGGATGGGTGAGTTCGCGGGTCAGCCTGAAGACAGCGGTCAGGTTGACCTCGAGTACGGTGTCCCAGTCGGCGTCCGACATGCGCACGAACAGCCCGTCCTTGGTGATGCCGGCATTGTTGACCAGGATGTCGACGCCTTCGAGGTCGGCCTCCGCCTTCTGGCCGAGCGCCTTGACCTCGTCACGGTTCGACAGGTTGGCCGGGAACAGCTTGACCCGATCGCCAAGCTCGGCGGCCAGCGTCTCCAGTTTCTCGACCCGTGTGCCATGCAGGCCGACGATGGCGCCTTGCGCATGCAGCACCCTGGCGATCGCCTCGCCAATGCCTCCCGATGCGCCGGTGACGAGTGCCTTGCGGCCAGTCAATTCGAACATTTTTGTCTCCTGATTGAGAAGAGAACACCCTTTGCACGGGCAGGGTCAAAAGGCACTAGATTAAGCAAGCGTCGTCAGCGCCGCCTCGACATCAGCCGCGGAGCCGACCGACGCGGTGGCGATGTCGCGGTTGATGCGCCGCGCCAGGCCCGAAAGCACCTTTCCGGCGCCGATCTCGTAAAGCGTGGCGATGCCGTTTGCGCCGAACCATTCCACCGTCTCGCGCCAGCGCACGCGGGCAACCACCTGCTCGACCAGACGCCGCGCGATCTCGTCCGGATCATTGGTCGGGGTGACGGTGACGTTGGAGACGATGGGAACCACCGGGGCGGCCTTCGCCACGCTGGCCAGAGCCTCGCGCATGATCTCGGCCGCTGGCGTCATCAGCGCGGAGTGGAAAGGCGCCGAAACCTGCAGCATCAGCGCCCGCTTGGCGCCCTTTTCCGTGCAAAGTTTCGCCGCCAGCTCCACTGCGCCCTTTGTGCCTGAAATGACCAGCTGGCCGCCGCCATTGTCGTTCGCCACCTGGCAGACGGAGCCAGCCCTTTGGGCAGCCTCGGTGCAGGCGGCTTCTACATCCGCCTGTTCCAGCCCGATGATAGCCGCCATGGCGCCCTCGCCGGCCGGCACCGCCGCCTGCATGGCATTGCCCCGGATGCGCAGCAGCCTGGCGGCATCGGCAACCGAAACGAAGCCGGCGGCCGCGAGCGCCGAATATTCGCCCAGCGAATGGCCGGCGACATAGGCGACCTTGTCCTTCAGCGAGAAGCCGCGCGATTCCAGCGCCCTGATCGCGGCCAGCGAGACCGCCATCAGCGCCGGCTGGGCATTGGCGGTCAGCATCAACGTCTCCTCCGGCCCTTCCCAGATCAGCTTCGACAGGTTTTCGCCAAGCGCGTCGTCAACCTCCTGGAAGATCCTGCGCGCCTCGGGAAAGGCATCGGCGAGATCCTTGCCCATGCCGACAGCCTGGCTGCCTTGTCCAGGAAAGGTGAATGCAACGGCCATGCGAGAGCTCCCAAGGGCTGGTTTTGCTTACCTGATAGTCGGGTTTTTCTTGCCTGTGACGCAAGGCAGGCCGCCAAGTCAAGCCCAGTTCGACCCTGCCCGACGGCACCATCGCCGGCCGAGTGCCTGTTCCGAAAGGCTTTTTGGCGATCACTCCTGATGAAAACCGCTCACGAATCGTTTGCTGGCTCTTCTTATTTCCGCCACAGGCGCTAGCTTTGCGTGACAATTATATGACAATCGAGTGACGAGTTTGTCGCTGGGTGGGGAAGTTAAAGTGGCAAAGAGTTCTAAACGCGTCGGCAAAGCCGCGCCACAGTTCCTGGAAGACGACCCGTCCACCGGCTATCTGCCGGGCAGGACATGGCCGGTCGTGCGCTATGGGCTGGTCAGCCTGGCGATCGCTGCGGTCATGGTGTTTGCGATCGAATTGATCGTGCGCGGCGACTTTGCCGGCACGGTCGCCTTCTTCCTGCAGCCGCTCAAGCCGGGCTGGACCACCATCGTCGTGTTCGCGCTGATCCTGATCGGCCTCGATGCCGTGCTTGGCCGCAGCCACCAGAGCCTGATGATCGTCGCGCCGCTGACCCTTTCCCTTGCCTTCGTCGGCCACCAGAAGTCGCATTATCTCGGCGATCCGCTCTATCCCACCGATTTCCTCTACGCCCGCCAGATCTTCGCGCTGCTGCCGCTCCTGGTGCGCGACCGGCCGATGACCGCGCTCGCCATGGTGGTCGGCATCGTCGCCGGCCTGTCGCTGCTCGTCTATGGCTGGCGGCTATGGCGCCGCAAGGTTCCGGCGCTCAGCCGCAAGGGCCGCCTTGCCCGGCTGACGCTGGCGGTGCCGCTGCTCGCTTTCTTCGTTTCGATCATGGACTACGCCACCTTCTCCTGGACCAGGGACCGGCTGCAGATCATCCCGATCATGTGGGACCAGAAGGAAAACTATGCTTCCAACGGCTTTGCCCTGGCCTTTGCCCTCAACGTGCCGATGGCCCATGTCTCGGCGCCGCCAGGCTATTCAGACAAGGCAATCGCGGCGATCGACAGGACCGATGTGACCGCCTCGATGCCGGCGGAAAAGCCCGACATCATCATCGTCATGAGCGAATCCTTCTGGGATCCGACTAAGCTGCCCGGCGTCACCATCACGCCCGACCCGATCCCCAACGTGCGCGCGTTGCGTTCGGGCTCGATGTTCTCGCCCGAATTCGGCGGCATGACCGCCAACATCGAGTTCGAGGCGCTGACCGGCTTTTCCAACGCCTTCCTGCCGGCCGGCAGCATCCCCTATCAGCAATATGTGCGCACGCCGACGCCTTCGCTCGCAACGTTCCTCAAGAGCCAGGGCTACCGGGCGCGCGCCATCCATCCCGGCACCAACTGGTTCTGGAACCGTGGCGCGGTCTACGCTGATTTCGGCTTCAACGATTTCAAATCAGAAGAGACGCTGCCGCCCTTGCAAAAGCGCGGGCCGCTGGCGTCCGATGCGGCGATGACCGACGAGATCATCAGCGAGGCCGACGCCAGCGATGAGCCGGTGTTTTTCTTTGCGGTCAGCCTGCAAAACCACGGCCCCTACGAGCCGAACCGCTATTACAATCCGACCCACACGGTGCAGGCACCGATCAGCCAATGGGCACGCGAATCGCTGCTCAGCTACGCCGAGGGGTCAGCCGACGCCGATCGTGGCCTTGAACGCCTTGTCGAATGGGCGAAGAAACGCTCCCGTCCCACCGTGATCGCCTTCTTCGGCGACCATCTGCCGCCGCTGGGGCCGGTCTATGTCGAAACCGGGTTCCTGAAAGACAATGTCGCGCCGCGCAAGGAACCGACGCCGCAAGCCGCACTTGAACATCACCAGACGCCGCTGATCATCTGGTCGAACCACTCCGGTCCGGTCGAGAACCTGGGCGCGGTGAGCCCGGCGTTCCTGCCCTATCACATCCTCACCACTGCCGGCATCACCCACCCCTACTACACCGGCTTCCTGGGTGAGATGCGCGAACGCTACCGCGTCGTCGACCGCAATTTGTTGCTGACGCCGACGGGCGAAGCCACGCCAGATTGGTCACGGCAGAAGGAAATCGATCCGACGATCCGCGATTTCCGCCTGCTGCAGTACGACATGATGTTCGGCAAACGCCTCGCGGCGCCGGACTTCTTCCCCGAAACGGTCGACAAAATTGTCGCCCATACGAGTTGAGCCAAACGATCCCGCGAGGATCGGGCCTGGCGACCCTTCACACGTTCAATCCGTCAACTGCAGCTTCGAGAACTTGTTGGCGATCTGCTGGAATACGTCCGGCAGTTTGGTCGGATCGTTGACGGCATAGTAGCCGCTCGGATCCGTGGCGCACGCGCTGTAAAGCGAGCGGTTGGCGGCGGTGTCGGATTGCAGCACCATGGTGTAGATTTGCACGCCCTCGTTCTTCAACTGCGTGCAAACGCTTTTGGTCCAACCGTCGACATTGCGCGCCGCGGTCGCCTGGCTGTCCGATCCAAAACGGCCACCTGCGAGATAGCCATAGGATGTGTAGTCGGACTTCGTCGGCTGTTCGCTGGCGCCATAGACGACGTTCTCGCCGTCGGTGAGCAACAGCACGATCTTGCTGACGCCGGGCGTCTTCCACGCCGCTCCGTCCGTGTAGGGCGCGGCGGGCGACAGCACCCGCATGCCCCACGACAGGCCCTCGGAGACATTGGTGCCTGAACCGTTCCACTCGGTCATCTGGCTTGCTGCCTTGCGCAGCTTGTCGAAATCGTCGGTCAGCGGGACAACGGGTGTGGGGCAAGCGCGGTTCGGGCCAACGGTGACGGGGGTGCCCGTCTCGGTGATGAACTCCTTGGCCGGCGCAACATATTTGGCGACCTTTTCCTTGGCGCTCGTACCGGGCGACAACAAATCGCCGAGCAGATCGTTGAGATCGATCCCGAGAAGGTTGCCCTTCTGCTTGGCGAGCTTGGTCTTGTCGCTGACGTCGTCGAGATAGGAATTGTTGTAGTATTTATCCGAATTGCCATAGGAGGCAGACGGCTTCTGGGCAACTTCGGGGTCGTCTGGCGCAAAATACGGAACAAACAGCGTGTCGGGCTCGTCCGGGTCGGGTGGGGTATCGGAAATGTTGTAGGCGCCCGGCCGCGCCTCGACACAGCCCTTCCATCCGGTGTTGTTC
>NZ_JBFUDZ010000026.1:0-80785 GCF_056404455.1 Mesorhizobium sp. P2_D1 | reverse complement strand
GGCCGACAACAGCACTTCGGGAACGAACAGGATGCCGTCGCGAAAATCCTCGCCGACGATGCGCATGCCTTCGACCAGCGCTTCGGTCAGCACCTTGTAAGGCGCCCAGCCGCGCTCGAGCAGGATGTTGGTGCCTTCCTCGATCTCTTCCTTCAGCCCGTCATAGAGATCGTCGTGCATCTGCTGCACCAACTCGTCGTCGGAAAGTTCGGAAAGGATGATCTCGTCGTCGGACATTTTGCCTGCGCCAATTGCTTGCCAGTGATTTGCGGGCCGCCGGCACCTTTGTCATAGGTGCCGGCGGCATTTGCTTGTAGGTCTCGGGAGTTAAATCAGGCGTCCAGCCAAACGTTCTGGAAGTCCATTTCGTAGGTCTGGTGCATTCCGTAGTTCTTCACCTTCTTGCTCATGTGGCAGTAGAGCTTCTGCCAGAACGGCTGGATGATGACGCCGGAATCCTGCAGGATCTGCTCGACGTCCTTCATCACCTCCTTGCGCTTGGCAGGATCGGCCAACGAAAGCGCCTGCTTTAGCTTGGCGTCGAAATCGGGGTTGGCATAGGCCGTTTCGTTCCAGGCCTCGCCCGAGCGATAGCCGAGCGCCAGCACCTGGACGCCCAGCGGCCGCATGTACCAGATGGTCATCGAGTACGGATACTTCGTCCAGTCGTTCCAGAAGGTCGAGCCTGGCAGCACCGTACGCTTCACCTTGATGCCGGCATCGCGCAATTGGCCGGCGATCGCATCGCCGGTGTTCTTCTGCCATTCGTCCTCGACGGTGATCAGCTCGTGCTCGAAGTCGGCCTGCCCGGCATCCGCCATCAGCTTCTTGGCGGCGGCGGTATCGCGTGTCTTCTTGGGCAGCGGATAGTATTCGGGATGGATCGGGGCGACGTGGTGGTTCTCGCCAACCGTGCCGAGCCCGGCGTAGCCGAGTTGCATGACGGCGTTGTTGTCGACGGCCATCTGCAGCGCATTGCGCACCCGCTGGTCGTCATAGGGCTTGTGGGTGATGTTGGTGCGGGCAACGAGCGTGGTCGCCGTCGCCACCTCCGATTTCACCAGATCCATCTTGTCGAGGGCGTCGATGAAGTCGGCCGGCGTTTCGAAATCGAGGTCGATCTCGCCAGATTCGAAGGCATTCAGCGTGGCGTTGAAGTCGGTGCCGTAGTCGATGAACTCGACACCGTCGAGCGGCGTTTCACCACCCCACCACTTGCCGTTCTCGCGGCGCTTGACGATCGCCTTCGAACCCACTGCATAAGACACCAACTCGAAAGGTCCGGTACCGATCGGCTTCTTGATCGGGTCGGCGCCATCCTTATCGAAGTCGCGATGCACGACCAGCGCCGGATAGTCGGTGAAGCCCGGTATGATCGCGATGTCGGGTTCGGTCAGCTTCAGCTTGACCGTGAGGTCATCGACCTTGATGATAGCGCCATCCCTGGCCTTGCCGGTCTTTGTGTCGATCAGCGCGCCGACGCGTGCCGCCATGGAATTGCCGGAAGCACCCTTCTCGCACCAGCGGTTCAGATTGGAGACCACGTCATCAGCGTTGAAGGCGTCACCGTTGTTCCAGGTGATGCCTTTGCGCAGATGCAGGGTGTATTCGGTGGCGTCGTCATTGACGTCCCAGCTTTCGAGCAGGACCGGCTCGAAAGTGAACTGGTGCGTATAGCGGACGAGCGGCTCCAGCCAACAACGGGTGACGTTTGCCATCTCGGTCCAGTCATAGGTGCGCGGATCCTTCTGCGCCTTGACCGACATCGCGACATGCAGCGTTCCACCCTTTTTCGGTTCATCGGCCAGAGCCTTTGTCGGCGCGGCAAGGCCGATCATGCCATAGGCGAAAGCCGTCGACGCGCCGAAGGCGCTGGCCAGCGCCAGGAATTCGCGCCGGTCCATGCGGCCTGCACGCGTCTCTTTCGCCATTGTCTCGATAGCGCCCGGCACGCGGTCGCCATTGCTTCTGAAGAGCGTCATGTTTTCCTCCCTTGGTTGTTCCGTCAGGTCTTCGCCTGTCACATCAACTAACGCTGTTCGGCAGTTTTTCCTCACGCCGCGCGATAAAATCCTTAAGTCCCTCGGCGATGCCCTCGTCGAGCTTCGGCTCCTCATAGTCGGCCAGCATGTTGCGCGCCTTCTCGCGGCCGCGCGTGTCGTGGTCCTTCGCGCCTTCGGCCTTCCACTGTTCGTACGAATTGAAGTCCATGATGGTGGGCATGAAGAAAGCGGACTCGAAATGTTCGAGCGTGTGCTGGGTGCCGAGGAAATGGCCCTGCGGCCCCACCTCGCGGATCGCGGCCATCGCTTCCTTGAAATCGTCGAACGGAAGGCCGCCTGCATATTTGTACCAGCCGATAAGCTGCTCGCAGTCGGTGGCGAATTTCGAATAGCCGCAGGTGAGCCCCGCCTCCAGCCATCCGGCCGAGTGCCAGATGTAGTTGGCGCCGGCGAGGATGGCGGCGTGCATCAGCATGTTCGCCTCGTAGCCGGCCTGGGCGTCATTGAGCTTCGAGCCGACATGGAAGCCGGACGTGCGCCAAGGCAGCCGGTATTTCCGCGCCAGCGCGCCCATCAGGTACATCATCTGGGCGGCCTCCGGCGTGCCGCCCATCGGCGCTCCGGTCTTCATGTCGACCGTCACCATGAACTGGCCGTAGATCTGCGGCGACCCCGGACGCAGGAGCTGCGTGAAGGCGACGCCAGCGAGTGCTTCTGCATTGACTTGCGCCACCGCGCCGACGGCAGAGGCCGAAGTCGAGGCGCCGCACAGCGCGAAGGGCGCCAGGATCAACGGCTGGTTGTTGCGCGCATAGACCTTCATGGCGTCCAGCATGGTGGCGTCCCACACCAGCGGTGAGTTGCAATTGGTGATCGATACAAGCACCGGGTTGTCGCGGACGAACTCTTCGCCGAAGACGATGCCGGCCATCGCCATCGTGTCTTCGGCGCGTTCCTTCGAGGTGACAATGCCCATGAACGGCTTGTCGGAGTGCTTCAGCGCCGAATGGATGATGTGGAGGTGACGCTTGGGCACCGCAATTTCCATCGGCTCGCAGATGACCGAGCTCGACGAGTGCAGCGCCGGCGCCATGTAGGCGAGCTTGTGAAAATTGCTGAGGTCGGCGAGCGAACCGTACCGCCTGTTGTTGTCGAGGTCGCGCACATAGGGCGCGCCATACATCGGCACGAAGATGGAATTCTTGCCGCCGACGCGGACGGTACGCTCGGGGTTGCGAGCATTGAGGGTGAATTCCGGCGGGACCTTCGAGACCAACTCCATCAAGAGCGCACGGTCGATGCGGACGCGCGTCTCGGATACATCGGCTCCGGCAGCCTTCCACAGGGCGATCGCCTCATCGTCGCGGAATTCACAACCGACCTCTTCGAGGATCAAGAGCGATTCCTGGTGGATCAACTCCACCGCCTCGTCAGGCACCATCTGATAGGCGGGGATCTGGCGCACCAGCGTAGGAAACGAGGCTATGGGAGCGCCGCGTATCGCCTTGCGCCCCAAGCGACCGCCGCTTCTGCGGTTGGCGTGTTCGGTCACTGCAACGGCCGGTTCATTCATGGCAACTCATCCCTCCAACAGCCCGTCAACTTAGCGAGACGGAATATAGCTGTGACGCTGGAAAATCCTGATCTCTTGTATAAACTCTCCTTATGCGAAGCCTGCGCCACCTGCTGCCCTCCGCCGGCAGCCTGATCGTCTTCGAGGCGGCCGGCCGGCTGTCGAGCTTCACCGCCGCCGGGCGCGAGCTCGGCATGACGCAGGCGGCCGTATCCTACGCCGTGCGCGGGCTGGAGGAACAGCTCGGCGCCAAGCTCTTCCAGCGCCGCCACCGCCAGGTTCTCCTGACGGAGGCCGGCGAGCGCTTCCACGCCGACGTCTCGCTCGGGCTGTCGCATATCCGCAAGTCGGCGGAGGATCTGCGCCTGCAGGCGACCGGCGGCCATGTGACGCTGGCCGCCTCGACCGCCTTTGGCTCGTTCTGGATGATGCCGCGCCTACAGCAATTCCGCGACGAACTGCCGGGCGTTGACCTGCGTATCCAGACCGCCGACCGCGACCTCGATATCATCGCCGAGGGCATCCCGCTCGGCGTGCGCGGCGGCGTGCCGCGCGACTGGCCGGACTATCATTCGCTGTTGCTTGCAGACGAGGAGATCTTCCCGGTCGCGGGCCCCAGCTACCTGGCGAAGTTTGGGTTGCCAGAGACTGTCGCCGAACTCGCCATGCATCGGCTCATCCATCTCGAGGAGCCCTACCGCGAGGCCCCGAACTGGGACGAATGGTTCGCGGCAGCCGGAACCAGCCTCCGTAATGCCGAGCGCGGGTTGCGCATCAATGATTATGCCTTGGTGATTCAGGCGGTCATGGAGGGACAAGGCATCTCGCTCGGCTGGCGGCATCTCGTCGAGCGCCTCGTGGCATCAGGCCTGTTGGTGCCGGTGACGGATCATGTGCTGAGGACCGGCATCGGATTCTACGTCATCTGGCCAAAGAACCGCGAGCTCAGCGACAATGCGCGCAAGGTAAGAGATTGGCTGGTGGCGCAGGCGTAGGCTCGCCAGCGCAACCCGGCGCGTGACCGGATTGCGTTCCGCCGAAAGGATCAGACCAAGCCGTCGTTCTTGAGGCCGAGCACGTCGATCTTGTCGATGGTCGGCGGGCCAACGAACAGCGTTTCGGCATTGGCCATCAGCGCCTTGGCAATCTCGCCGGTGAGATGTGCCTGCCGCCCTGCTTCGTCGTGAAAGGCATCGAACACGCCGAAGACGCTTGGCGAGAGCTGCAGGGCGAACCAGATCGGGGTCCTGGCTTCCCGATTGGCCAGTTGCAGCCCGGTGTTGAGGAACGCGGCGACATCCTTCTCCTTGCCGGGCTTGGCTTCGAAGCGTGCGAACAATGCAAGTTTGATCATTTGTCTTCTCCTCGTCGTTGTGCGGCCAAGGCGGCCATCGAAACGACAGTCGCAGCATCGAACCGGAAAGCGTATTGGCAAAAATGACATCTTTGATATCATTATTGCCATGAACATTTCCGTCCTCGCGCTTGATGGCGTCTTCGACACCGGGCTGGCCACGATGCTCGACGTGTTCGGCACCGCCAATGAGCTGGCAGGAATGCTGGCATCCCCGCCCGGCTGTTTCGCCGTGACCATTGTCGGGGTGAGCGACATGGTCCACACCGCGCAGGGCCTTCAGGTGCCGGTCGTCTCGATGGGCAGCGAGCCCGAGCCCGACTGGCTGGTGATCCCCGCGATCGGCCAGAAGATGCCCGGCCCGCTTGGCGAGGCGCTGAAGCGAAGCGACATTGCCAAGGCGACCAAGGCATTGCGGGCTGCCGCCGATGCCGGCGCGCGCATCGGGGCGGCCTGTATCGGTACTTTCATCCTGGCGGAAACCGGCCTGCTCGACCGTCGGCCGTCAACCACGACCTGGTGGCTGGCACCGATGTTCCGGCAACGCTACCCGCAAGTGCGGCTCGATGCCTCGCGCATGCTGATCAATGACGGGCAGTTCGCAACCGCCGGAGCAGCACTCGGCCACATCGACCTCGCTCTGATGGTCATTCGCCAGACAAGCCCGGAACTTGCGGCGCTGACCGCCAAATATCTGATCGTCGACAGCCGGCCGCTGCAGTCGGCCTATGCCATCTCGGACCATCTCGCCCATTCGAACCCGCTGGTCGAGCGTTTCGAGCGATGGGCGCGCGGCCATCTCGCAGCCGGCTTCAACCTAGACGAAGCGGCCGCGGCACTGGGAGCCAGCAAGCGCACGCTGTCGCGGCGGGTCAACGATGTGCTTGGCAAGACACCGCTGTCCTATTTTCAGGATCTGCGGGTAGAGCAGGCTGTCCATTTGTTGAAGACCACATCCGACAGTGTCGATGAGATCGCCGCGAAGGTCGGCTATGGCGACGGGGTGACGCTGCGCAATCTGTTGCGCCGGCGGCTACACAAGGGCGTGCGTGAAATCCGCACCGCAACTTGATCCACCGACCTCGCGATATTGCCTCTCCCGCGCCCCCCGAATCCGCCTATAGTATCTCCATGCCCATTCGCCAGCTTTCCGAAACGATGATCAACCAGATCGCCGCCGGCGAAGTCATCGAGCGTCCGGCAAGCGTGGTCAAGGAACTGGTCGAGAATGCGCTCGATGCCGGTGCCGGCAAGGTCGAGATCGTCACCGCCGGCGGCGGGCTGAACCTGATCCGCGTCACCGATGACGGCTCCGGCATTCCCGAGCCGGAGCTGGCGCTGGCGATCGCACGTCACTGCACCTCCAAGCTCACCGCGGACATCAACGACATTCGTTCGCTGGGCTTTCGCGGCGAGGCGCTGCCGTCGATCGGCTCGGTGTCGCGGCTGTCGATCCGTTCGCGGACAGCAACAAGCGACAGCGCCGCCGAGATCGGCATCGAGGGCGGCCGCGTCTTGCCCGTCAGGCCGGCGGCAGCCAACCGCGGCACCTCGGTCGAAGTGCGCGACCTGTTCTTCGCCACTCCCGCCCGACTGAAATTCATGAAGGGCGAGCGCGCGGAAAGCTCGGCTACCAGCGACGTGGTCAAGCGCATCGCCATCGCCTTCCCCGCCGTGCGCTTCACATTGGCGGGTTCGGATCGCTCGACCCTGGAATTGCCGGCGACGGACGACAGTCCGGAAGGTAGCCTGCGCCGCGTCGCCCAGGTGATGGGCGCCGAGTTTCCGGACAATTCCATTGCCATCGACGCGATGCGCGAAGGCGTGCGTCTGACCGGTCACGTGTCGATCCCGTCCTTCACCCGCGCCAACGCGCTGCAGCAATATGCCTATGTCAATGGCAGGCCGGTGCGCGACAAGCTGATTGCCGGCGCCATACGCGGCGCCTTCGCGGATGTCCTGCCGCGCGACCGCCATGCGGTGACTGTGCTGTTCCTGACGCTCGATCCGGCCGTCGTCGATGTCAACGTCCATCCGGCCAAGGCCGATGTGCGCTTCCGCGATCCCGGACTGGTGCGCGGGCTGATCGTCGGCGCTGTCCGGCAAGCGCTCGCGGATGCCGGCATCCGCGCAGCCACCACGGGCGCTGCCGGCATGATGGCGGCGTTCCGGCCTGGTGCGGCATCCTACGGCCACGGCGGGCCGGCCAATGGCCACCGCAGCTATGAAGCATCCTACCATGCCTCCGGCCCAGCCGGCTTTGATCCGACGCGCTCGCCGCAGCGGCCGCTCGACATGGGGTTCGAAGGGGCGGGTTTCGAGGGCCCCGGCCAGCACGGCTTGGGCGAAAATGAGCAGGCGGCCTTCGATGCCGGCCCGCTGACCAGCGTCGATGCACGCGCCGGGCAGAGCGAAGCGGCCGAGACGCTGCTTGGCGCGGTGTTGGGTGCGGCACGCGCTCAGGTGCATGAGAACTATATCGTTGCGCAGACCAGGGATTCGCTCATCATCGTCGACCAGCATGCCGCGCATGAGCGGCTGGTCTATGAGGCGCTGAAGAACGCGCTGCATTCGCGCGCGGTGCCATCACAGATGCTGTTGTTGCCGGAAATCGYCGACCTGCCGGAAGAAGACGCCGAACGGCTGGCGATGCATTCCGAGACGCTGGCCCGCTTTGGACTTGGCGTCGAGCGTTTCGGCCCGGGTGCGGTCGCGGTGCGCGAGACGCCGTCGATGCTGGGCGAGACCAATGTCCAGCAACTGGTGCGCGACCTTGCCGACGAGATCGCCGACAACGACACGGTCGACACGCTGAAGGAGCGGCTGGACAAGATCGCGGCCACCATGGCCTGCCACGGCTCGGTTCGCTCCGGCCGCCTGCTCAAGGCCGAGGAGATGAACGCGCTGCTGCGCCAGATGGAGGCGACACCCGGCTCCGGCACCTGCAACCATGGGCGGCCAACCTATATCGAACTCAAGCTCGCGGATATCGAGAGGCTGTTTGGGAGGCGGTAGAGGTAGTGGCCGACTTATACTTCGCCCGGAGGTTCGAACTTCTCACGGACGAATTTTCCATCGACTCTAAAAAAGGCAGTTCCGAAAGGAGCTTCTAAGCAAGTCGCTATCAGCGGGTCGTAATTCGCGATTGTATTGACATCGTACAAGCCAAAATTATCTGGGTTGTCAGCGTACTCGTCAGATTCATCACCGGCAAAAAAGCGCCAACCGCTGTCGGTCGGATGATCTGGCGTTTCGCGGTAGAGATAGCCGACTTGCGCGCCATCCACAGTGATCCGGTCAGCAGCGATACAGCTGCCGTAACCGATCGCGATCGGGCGAAACGTCGACGCGTCCCGAAAAAACGTCCTCGGCATTCACAACTCGCTGCTGGTGCCCGTATCTCTAGTCAGCTGAGTACGCCGCCAACAGTCAAGTACCGCTCGCATCACCTCTTCAAGTTCACCACGATGACGCCGCCCAGCGCCAGTGCGCCACCAAGCATGCCGAGCAGCGTCGGCACTTCGCCCAGCCAGAAGAAGCCGATCAGGGCTGACATGGGCGATACCAGATAGAGGAAGTTCGACGCACGTGCAGCCGGCAGGCGCGACAGCGCGGTCGCCCAGGCGGCATAGGCGATCAGGCTGGGCACGATGCCGAGAAAGATGACGGCGCCAAGGCCGGCCGTTTCGGCGACCGCTGCCTGCGCGAGGCCGCTCGGCAGGAACGGCGACAGGCAGAGAGCGCCAAGTATCATGTTCGAGGCCGAAATGGTCAGCGGGTGGTGGCGGGCGAAGAGCGGCTTCTGGACGATGGTGTTGACGGCCGAGCAAAGCGCCGAACCCAGCACCAGCAGCGCCCCGGCGTTGAAATGCAGGCCGTCCCCATCGCCGATGGCGATGATGCCGATGCCGGCGAAGGAAATGGCAGTGCCAACCCATGCCGTGCCGGAGAAGCGTTCGCCAAGCAGCGCCATCGCCATGATGGCGGTGAAGATCGGGCTGACATTGATGATGAAGCCGGCAGCGCCGGCCGAGACGGTCAGTTCGCCGAAATTGAGCATTGCCGTGTACAGCGCCACGAAGATGGCACCGCCAAAGGCCAGGCGCCACAATTCATCCAGCCTCGGCAGCGCCGGACGCTTGACGGCGAGGAAGATCGCCGCCGGCACCGCGGCGATGGCAAAGCGCAGCGCGCCGAGTTCCAGGGGCCCGAAGGCGGCAAGGCCAGCGCGGATAGCCGGAAAGGCAGAGGCCCAGCCGACCACCGTGAGCGCCACCGCGATGGCTGCCGTGGTGTCCATCCGTTGTGTCGGATTCAACGTGCTGGTCATTGCGCTCATCTCACTGTCCTCGTGATTCTCGTGCCCTGAAATGCAGAAAACGCCTTTTCGGGCCAGTTGACAAACGACCAAATCGAGGATCAGCTGTGACTATGGATCACAGCTCAGACACAATGGTGCCGCTCGAAACGCTGCGCGCGTTCGACGCGGCGGCGCGGACGGGCAGCTTTTCGGCGGCAGCTGAAAAGCTCAACATCACCCACGGCGCCGTCAGCCGGCAGATCGCCAAGCTCGAGGACTGGCTGGGGCTGAAAGTGTTCGATCGCGGCGCGCGCGGTGTCTCGCTGACGATCGAAGGCAACCGCCTGCATCTGCGCACGGCGGAAGCCTTCGCGCTGATATCGACCCATTCCGACCGCTGGGTCGAGCCGCGCGGCACCGCGGTGGTGCGCCTGACCTCGATCCCTTCGGTCAGCGGGCTGTGGCTGATGCCGCGCATGGCGGCGCTGGAGAACAATCCGTCCAAGCTGCGCATCGTGCTCGACGTCGATATCCGCCAGGCCGACCTTGCCGATGAGGGCATCGATCTGTCGATCCGCTGTGGACGCGGCGGCATTCCGGGTCGCGTCTCGGTGCAGCTTTTCGAGGAACATGTTTTTCCCGTCGCATCGCCCGAGCTTGCCCGCGAGATCGGCCGTGGCGACCCTGCCCGGCTGCTCAAATTTCCACTGATCAACGATTCCGATGCTTCGGCCTGGCGTGCATGGTTTGCCGCGCAAGGCATGGATTACCGCCCGCGCCCGCAGGACCGGCGCTTCGAGGACTACAATCTGGTGCTCGATGCCGCAGCCTATGGGCTCGGCATCGCGCTGGCGCGCCCACCCCTGACCGGGCATCAATTGAAGGCCGGACGCATCACCGCCGTCGACGAGCGCACCGCGCTCAATCCGGTGTCCTACTGGCTCGACCGACCGATGGGACGGCCACGTGCGGCAGCGGCAGAACTGGCGCGCCGTATTGCGGTGCAGGCAGGACTTGCATCGGAAAAGATGGAAGCCTTTATCGAGGCTGAGGGTTAGCGCAGCACCACCAGAACGAACCCGACGACCGCCGCCGCCAGCAGCCCGGCAGTCAGCGACATCAGCCCGACACTCGTCCGCCTGTTTTCAGGCCTGGCCGCTTCGCTCGGCCCGGCGGTTGCACGTTCTCGCCTGGCCACGGCATTGCTGGCTGGGGTGCGGCGCAGCGGCAACAGCTCGGATGCGAGAAGCGGTAGCCATGGCAAGATCGCCGGCCTTTCCGGGGCACGCTCATCGCCCCTTGCCAAAGGCACCGCCAAGCCACGCTGCACAGTGTCGCTGCCAGTTGGCCTCCTCGCTGCATTGGCCACCGGTATGGCATCGCCGGCTGCTTCTCCGCCCGGTTCCGCGAGTGCCAGATAGGCCTGGATTATTTCGGCCGAGGCCGTCTGCTGCGCTCTTATCGCTGTCGCCTGCGACAGCACCGGCAAAGTCGGTGTCGCCACGGGTCGCACGGGTGCGCCTGAAGGCGCCGGCGGCGCCACCAGCGCCTTCACCAGTGCCGTTTTGACCGGATCGGCCTTTGCCGACGGCACGGCCTGCGGCGTCATCGCTTCCCTGAGCAAGGCGGCAAGACGAGCGGAGGAAATGTCCATGGTGCCCCGACAACAGCATTTTCCGCCCAAGAATAAGGGGGCAGCATTGTCTCAGGCTTGTCACATGCTTGACCTAGCCGCCAATTTGTGGCGATGAAATCCTCATGAACCTCGGCGCCGCTGCATGATGAACCGTTTCGAAGGCCCTGGCGGCAAGGAAGCCCGTATCCGCTATCTCGATGGCGACTTCCAGGTTACCAGCCCGGGCGCTTTCGTGCGCTGCGCGGTGACCGGCGAAAGCATCCCGCTCGATGAGTTGAAATACTGGAGCGTCGCCAGGCAAGAGCCCTACATCAACGCTGCCGCTTCGCTGCGCCGCGAAATCGAAGTGCAGCCGGAGCTACGCAGCCGGCGCTAGGTCTCGAAAATCTGATTTGCCTGATAGTCCGCAGCGCTACGGCGTTGAGGATGCCGGCACGTTTTCGACTCTGAACTCGAATTCGTGGATAAGGCGATCACCAATGAGCACCTTGATGGAATACCGCCCAGTCGGGTCGCCCTCGGCCACGCACCAGCCATGCGAGATCCATCCGTCTTTCGGCTTATAGAACAAGGTGGTCTCGGAGACTTTCCGATCACTCGATATCTTGCTCGAGCTATACTCGTTTCCGTCTATGCCACCCCACTGCTTCGGGACTGCGGGAAGAGTGAACACCTCCGTCGCCGATACCAACTTGTCGCCCAGCCCCAGCCGTATGCGCCATTCATAGCAGGCGCGATCAGCAATAAGCGGAACAACGTTTGAGTGCTCAATGTGGGCAACACCGTCCGCACCGGTGACCGAGACCAGAAATTCAGTGTCAGTCGTGGTGGATGTTTGCGCCGAAGATGGGTTTGCGACCGCCGCAAGGGCACAACCGACAAAGAGCGCCTGCAAACTGACCATTCCACCCTCCGCGCCAAAGCCGTTCTGGCTTAATGATTGTTGCTCGATCAGCCCTTCAGCTTTCGTTGACGCCAGGCATCCAGCGTTTCGTCGATGATGCGTTCGGGCACGCGATCGAGCTCGAAAACCGTGTCGATTGCCAGGACCTCGAGCCGGTCGAGAAAGTCCTGTGGGGCGCCATGCCGCAGCCGGGCCGCGTCCTTGGCCGTGGTGATGAGGCCGAGCCCTTCGGCGCGTGCCGTCGCTACCAGTTCGGCGAGCTCGTCCTCGCCATAGAAATGATGGTCCGGAAACGGTCGCGTCAAGGCCAGTTCGCCGCCGGCCTCGCGCACCGTGTCGAAGAATTTTTCGGGATGGCCGATGCCGGCGAAAGCCAGGAACCGCTTGCCGGCAAGCCCCTGCTTGCTGCTCGGTTCGGTGTGGGCCTCGAAGATCGGCCGGGCGGCGCGTGCCGCCTGGCGGACCACCGCGTCGGCGGCGGTGCCCTCGCCCATCTTCAACAACCCGCTGGTGAAGACCAGCTGGTCGACGATCCTGGCCCGGAGCGGACCGCCCGGAATGACGCGGCCATTGCCGATGCCGTAGCGCGCGTCGACGACCACCAGCGCATAATCGATGTGGATGCGCGCGCTCTGGAAACCATCGTCCATGATCAGGAAATCGCAGCCATGCCTTTCCAGCAGCAGCCGGGCGCCGGCGGCGCGGTTCGGCGTCACCGCCACCGGCGCGTGTTCGGCCAGGAGCAGCGGCTCGTCGCCGACATGCCTGGCGCTGTCATGATGGGCATCGACGACATGCGGCTCGGCGAACGAGCCGCCATGGCCGCGTGACAGGAAACCGGGTTTGAGCTGCATGCGCTTGGCCTGTTCGGCCAAGGCGATCGCCACCGGAGTCTTGCCGGTGCCGCCGACGGTGAAGTTGCCGATGCACAGGACCGGCGCCTCGATCTTCTCGCGCCGGGCGCGCCGCATGCCGCGGCCGGCGACGAGCGCATAGATGGCCGACAGCGGCGACAGTGCCAGGACCCGCCAGTCCGGCTTTTCCCACCAGAATGGTGGTGCTTCGGAAGCCACCTTAGCGCCCGTTCGCGCCCTTCAGGCGCGACTTGATGACCAGCGGCTGGATGTAGGGTTCGAGCGATTTCAGCGTGCGCGCCAGCGCGCCGCGCATCTCGTCGACGGTTGCCACGCCCGCAGCCATCATTTCGTGACGCGCCACTTCGTTGGTCAGCAGGAAATTGACAGCGCCGGCCAACATGTCGCGATCGCGCACAAGCTTGGCGCCGCCGCTGTCGAGCAGGCGCTGGTAGGCCTCGCGAAAATTCTGCACATTGCGGCCGGCGAGTACCGCCGTGTCGAGCATGGCCGGCTCGAGCGGGTTCTGGCCGCCTTCCGAGGTCAGCGAGCGGCCGACAAAGGCGATTTCGGTCAGCCTGAGATAGAGCCCCATCTCGCCGATCGTGTCGCCGAGCAGGATGTCGGTGTCGGCGGCGATCCGGTCGCCCGTGCTGCGCCGCGCGACCGTCAGGCCCATGCCCGAAATCTGTGCGGCAAGCGCCTCGGCGCGATCGGGATGGCGCGGAACGACGATGGTCAAAAGACCATGATGGCGTTTGTGCAGCGTCGCATGGACCTCGGCGGCGACCACCTCTTCGCCATCATGGGTCGAGATCGCCGCCCAGGTCGGGCGGGCGCCGATCTGACGCCGCAGCGTCGCCAGCACTCGTTCGTCGACAGGCGGCGGCAAGGTATCGACCTTGAGGTTGCCCGACACTGTCACCGGGCGGGCGCCGAGCGCAAGGAAGCGCTCGCCATCGACATCGGACTGGGCAACGACGTGGGCGAGATTCTCGAACAGCGCCTCGGCGATGTTGGCCCGTTTCTTCCACGAGGTGAACGAACGGTCGGACAGCCTGCCGTTGACCAGCACCTGCGGCACGCGGCGCGCGCCAAGCTCAAGAATGGTCATCGGCCAGATCTCGGATTCGGCGATGATCGCCAGATCCGGCTGCCAGTGATCGAGAAACCGGCTGACCGCCGGCTTGAGGTCGAGCGGCACATATTGGTGGATGATGCGATCGCCGAGCCGCTCGTCGACGACCTGCGCCGAGGTCACCGTGCCGGTCGTCAGCACAATGTTGACGCCGTAATCGAGTATGCTTTCGACCAGTGGCACGACGGCCAGGGTCTCACCGACGCTCGCCGCATGGATCCAGATCATCGGCCCCTCGGGGCGTGGTCGGCCGGCGACGCCGTAGCGCTCGCGGCGGCGGCTGCGGTCTTCCTTGCCGCGCGAGGTGCGCCAAGCGACATAGGGCCCGACCAGCGGATAGGCGGCGGCACCGGCGAAACGGTATGCCGTCAACATGGTTCGCGCCCAGCGACCGCTCATCGCGGACCATCCACGAGACGGTAGGCCTCGGCAGTCGCGGCGTTGAGCGCGACCGTGATTTCCTGGCGCTTGCGCTCCATTTCGGCCTCGTCGGCGCCGATCGGCACGAAGATCGGCGCGCCGATGACGATCGACGAGCGGCCGAACGGCAGGTTGATGGTGGTCTTGTCCCAGCTCTTCTCCAGCACCTTGCGGCGGCTGGTGGTGATGGCGACGGGCAGCAGAGGCCGACCGGAGAGGCGTGCCAGAAGAACGATACCAAGTCCCGCGTCACGCGGCGTGCCGTGGGGAATGTCGGCGATCATGGCGACGTTCTTGCCGGCGGCGAGCGACTTTTTCAGGGCGATGAGCGCCTTTGCCCCGCCCTTGTCGAGATGCCTGGCATTGTCACGCCCGCCCGAACCGCGCACCGCCTCGATGCCAAATTTCCCCAGCATCAGCGCGTTAAGCTCGGCATCGGCGCTGCGCGAGACCATCGCGACCAGCGGCTTGCGCCTGGGATAATAGGCTGGGGTCAACAGGTGCTGGCCGTGCCACAGGGCGATGATGCCGGGCTCGAATTCGGCATAGGCGCTGCTCGAAAACCGCGCCGACCCATCGACGACGCGATTGGTCATGCGCACCAACCGCACAAACTGGGCGAACAGGCTGGCGATGGCGTTCTTGACGAATCGCGACTGCGCCAGCGGTTCGCGAATCCTGCGCCAGAAAGCCTTGGTCGTGCGGCTGCGGCCCCTGCGCACGGGCGTGGGCTCAGTGGCTGGCTCTTTCGCCAGGTCTTGCTCCATCGAGGTCAACCGACAGCCTTGTTGTCGGGGTCCAGCAGCCGGTGCAGATGAACGACGAAATAACGCATGTGGGCATTGTCCACGCTGGCCTGCGCTTTGGCTTTCCACGCCGTGCGCGCGGATTGATAGTCCGGATAGATGCCGACGATGTCGAGCCCGTCGAGATCGCGGAACTCGGTGCCGCCAAGCTTCGTCAGTTCGCCACCGAACACCAGGTGCAAAAGCTGCTTTTTTCCGTCTTCCGCGGCCATGTCGGTCCTTCACATATCGTGAGTTTGTGACAGGTCTAGACCAAAGCCGTCGACTTTGGAACCTTCGAAAACGCTTTCACCCATCCAGCCCGGCAATGACGCCGGCGAGCACGGCCAGCAGTTCACCGCTGCCGGCGGCGAGCGCGCCGTGGCGGGTCACCTCGCCGGCATAGAGCGGGGCGCGGCCATGCCGGTCGAGCAACTGGCCGCCGGCCTCGCGCAAAATGAGATCGGCGGCGGCAATATCCCAGTCATGCGCGTTCGGCTTGACGAAAGTGGCATCGAGCGCGCCATTGGCGATCATGGCCAGCCGATAGGCGAGCGACGGGCTGTAGGGCGCCCGCTTCAGTCGCGCCTGCCAGTCGGTCGGCATCAGGTCGGTCAACTGCTTCAGCCCGGAAATCTCGGCCGTATCCGCCAGCTTGCGCACCGCGATGCGCTTGCCGTTGCGGAAGGCGCCCTGTCCGGGCAGCGCCCAATAGGTCTCGTTCATCGCCGGGCATTCCAGCACGCCGGCAAGCGTGCGGCCACGCTCGACGACGGCAACGCTGACGCACCAGGTGCGCTGGCCTTCCAGGAAGCCGCGCGTGCCGTCGATCGGGTCGACGACGAAGGTGCGGCGCGCCGAAAGCCGCACCGGATCGTCGGCTGTTTCTTCCGACAGCCAGCCATAGTCGGGCCGCGCCGCAAGCAGCGTCTGGCGCAAATAGGCGTCGGCGGCATGGTCGGCTTCGCTGACCGGCGATGTGCCGCCCTTCATCCAGACTTGCGGGTTGTTGCCGAAGTAGCGCATGGCGATGACCCCGGCCTCGCGGGCGGCATCGCGCAGCAAAGGCAAATCCTCGGTAGCACTGGCAGAGATCAGGTCATGCTCCGGCAAGGGTCATGCCTTCGATCAGAAGCGTGGGGGCGGCGGTGCCGAAATTCCGGTCGAGGTCATCAGCCGCCACCATGTTGAGGAACATGGTCTTCAGGTTCGAGGCGATGGTGACCTCGGCGACGGGATAGGCCAGCGCACCATTTTCGATCCAGAAGCCGGAGGCGCCACGGCTGTATTCGCCGGTGACCATGTCGACGCCCTGGCCGAACACCTCGGTGACGTAGAAGCCGGTCTTGAGCGATTTGATCAAATCCTCGGGCGACCGTTCGCCGGGTTCGATGGCGAGATTGGTCGAGGACGGCGAGACGGACGAGCCGCCGCGCGAACCGCGCCCATTGGTGACGAGACCAAGCTCGCGCGCGGCCGATGTCGACAGGAACCAGTGGTTGAGCACGCCTTTTTCGACCATGAACAGCTTCTCGCCCTCGATGCCTTCGCCATCGAACGGACGCGAGGCCTGGCCACGCTGCCTGAGCGGCTCGTCGGTGATGGTGATCGCGGAGGCGGCCACCTGCTTGCCCATCATGTCGCGCAGGAACGACGTCTTGCGCGCGACCGAGGCGCCGTTGATGGCGCCGGCAAGATGGCCGGCGATGCCGCGCGCGACGCGCGGGTCGAACACAACGTCAATCGGCCCGGTCGCCGCCTTGCGCGCGCCGATACGGCGCACGGCACGTTCGCCGGCCTTGCGGCCGATGTCTTCAGGCGCATCGAGATCGGCAAAATGCTGGCGCGAGGAGAATTCATAGTCGCGCTCCATGCCAGTGCCCTCGCCAGCAATGACGCTGGCCGAGCGCGAGAAACGCGACCCGACATAGTGGCCGAGGAAGCCGTGCGAGGTGGCCAGCACCAAGCCGCCGAGGCCGGCACCGGCGCTGGCGCCGGCCGAATTGGTCACGCCCTTGACGGCAAGGGCCGCCGCTTCCGCCGCAAGTGCCGCTTCCTTCATTTGATCGGCCGACACCTCGGTGGCGTCGAACAGGTCGAGATCGCGCGTCTGTTTCACCAGCAATGCCGGGTCGGCCAGCCCCTGATAGGGGTCCTGTGGCGACACTTTCGCCATCGCCACGGCACGCTCGGCTAGGGTTGCAGGATCGGATGCTGCGGTTGCCGAGACGCTGGCCACACGCCCATCGACGAAGACGCGTAGCGAGACATCCTCGCTCTCGGCCGATTCGGTGCCCTCGACCTTGCCGAGCCGCACCGACACACCGGTCGAGCGGCTGCGCACGGCCACCGCATCGGCGGCGTCGGCGCCAGCCTTCTTGGCAGCTTCGACCAGAGCCGCGACACGGTCGGTCAATTTTGCTGCATCTGTGATATCGGTCATGCGCGTGATCCTGCTGGCGCGGCGAGCTTTGGCCGCAGCCACCATCTATTGTTCCGGTCCGGCTTGTGCAATGGCATAGGCTTCAATCAAAATGCATCGGTTCACGGTTCAGATCTCGAACCGAGGCATGGTAACCCGGTCCGCAGCCCGCTCGGAGCATTTTCGATGACGCCTTTCCATCTCGCCTTCCCGGTCCGTGATCTCGATGAAACTCGCTTTTTCTATGGCGAGGTGCTGGGTTGTGCGATCGGCCGCTCATCGGCGACCTGGGTCGATTTCGATCTTTACGGCCACCAGATGTCGGCGCATCTGCGGCCACAGGCCATGCCAGCCGTCAGTGACGGCAAGGTCGACGGCATCGTCGTGCCGATCCCCCATTTCGGCGCCGTGCTCTTGATGGACGACTGGCAGCGGCTGGCGACGCGGCTGGAGGCGCGCGGCGACATCGACTGGCTGGAACGGCCAATGGTCCGCTTCAAGGGCGAGCCCGGCGAACAGGCGACGCTGTTCATCCGCGATCCCTCGGGCAATGCGCTGGAATTCAAGGGCTTTCGCTCACTGGAGCAGGTTTTCGCGCACTGAGGCGCCGGGCAGGCAGCGAACCCGTGGTTCAGGACGCCGAGACAGGCGTCCAGATGACATCATCGATTTTCTGCGCGCCCGTCGCCAGCATCACCAGGCGGTCGAAGCCGAGCGCGATGCCGCTGGCCTGCGGCATGATGGCAAGGGCGGCGAGAAAATCCTCATCCAGTGGATAGCGCTCGCCATAGATGCGCTCTTTCTCGTCCATCTGGATAATGAAGCGCCGGCGCTGCTCGTCGGCATCGGTCAGTTCGCCAAAGCCGTTGGCGAGCTCGACGCCGCAGCAATAGAGTTCGAAGCGCTCGGCAACGCGCGCATCCCTGGGGCTTGGCCGTGCCAATGCCGCCTCGGCCAGCGGATATTCGCACAGGATGGTCGCCCGCCCATGGCCGAGCAACGGCTCGATCTTTTCCACCATCACCCGGCTGAACAAATCGGCCCAGCTGTCGTCAGATGCGGTGCGCAGGCCGGCCTGGGTCAAGGCGGCATAAAGCGCGTCCCGGTCGGTGGCGCCGTCGGCGGCGACCGTGGCCAGCAGATCGATGCCGGCATAACGGGTGAAGGCATCCGCGACCGTCAGCCGTTCCGCCTCGGCAATCGGATCGCAGTCGCGGCCCCGGAAGGAAAAGCGCGTCGCCCCTGCCCTTGTCGCGGCCAGCGCCAACATGGCCGCGCAATCCTGCATCAGGCTCTCATAGGCCTCGCCCACCCGGTACCATTCGAGCATGGTGAATTCGGGATGGTGCAAGGGGCCGCGCTCGCGGTTGCGGTAGACCGGACCGAGGCTGAAAATGCGCTGTTCGCCGGCGGCAAGCAGCTTCTTGCAGGCGAATTCCGGCGAGGTGTGGAGATAAAGCGGCGACCGCGTGCCGTCCGGTCCGATCGCTTGCGTGGTGAAAGCCGCCAGGTGTGCCTCGTTGCCGGGCGAGACCTGCAGGGCCGCCGTTTCCACCTCGACGAAGTCTTCGGCGGCGAACCAGTCACGCAGGCTGGCGGCGATGGCGTTGCGCAGCATCAGCCGCGGGCGGCGGTCGGTGTGGACATGCGGCGTCCACCAGGGCGAGGCATCGGGCGACGTAACGTTCATGGGGCTCAGATCATATGGAATGGGGCTGGCGGTTGCGGCCAAGATGCGCTAGTTCGCAGCGGACGGCTGCTGAAGCCGATTTGTACCAATCAACCATTTCAGGATTGTAAGCCGTGGTGAAAGTCATCGCCAGTTCGCTCCGTAAAGGCAATGTCGTCGACAAGGACGGCAAGCTTTATGTGATCCTCTTTGCCGAAAACATCCACCCAGGCAAGGGCACGCCGGTGACCCAGCTCGACATGCGCCGCATCGGCGACGGGGTGAAGGTTTCGGAGCGCTACCGCACCACCGAGCAGGTGGAGCGCGCCTATGTGGAAGAGCGCGAGCACACCTTCCTCTACGCCGACGGCGAAGGCTATCATTTCATGAATCCGGAAAGCTACGACCAGGTGGCGGTGTCGGAAGCCGTGGTCGGCGACATGGCGCCTTATCTCCTGGAGGGCATGGCCGTGCAGTTGTCACAGTTCAACGGCATTGCCATTTCACTTGTGCTGCCGCAGCGCGCCACCTTCGAGGTGGTGGAAACCGAGCCGACGACCAAGGGACAGACCGCGTCTTCATCCTACAAGCCGGCCGTGCTCTCCAACGGCGTGCGCACGCTGGTACCGCCACACATCGCCCCCGGCACTCGCGTGGTGGTGATGACAGCGGACGGGGCTTACGTGGAGCGCGCGAAGGACTGAGGGGGAGCCTTCGCTCACAAACCCTTTGGGCTATCGTCGATGATCAGGTACGGGCGTCGGCGCGGTGGCCGTGGTATCGGTCTTCGTAAGCTCGCGCTGAAAGCCCTTCTGACAAAGCGCCCCGATTTTTCATGCAGCGTGTCGCACAAGGCCCGCATGGTTCGTCCTCTGATGGAAGAAGGAGAACGCCATGCGAAAACTTATCGTCACCGAATTCATCAGCGTCGATGGCATTGCCGAGGTCGAGAAGCTGCCCGGCGTGACCTGGAACGATGAGATGAACAGGTTCAAGGAGGACGAGCTTGCCGACAGCGGCGCCATGCTTTTGGGGCGCACGACCTATGAGATTTTTGCCGGCTCGTGGCCCAAGGAAACCGGAGATTTTGCCGACCGGTTCAATGCGCTGCCAAAATATGTCGCATCGACCAGCCTGAAGGCGCTCGACTGGAAGCCGGCCGAATTGCTGAAGGGAGCCCTGCCGGAAGCGGTCAGGGCGCTGAAGCAAGGCAGCGGCGGCAACATCTATGTGCATGGCAGCCTCAGCGTCGCGCAGGAACTGCTGCGCCACGGCCTGGTCGATCGCGTCAGGCTGCTCAGCTACCCCGGCGCTGTCGGCCAGGGCAAGCCGCTGTTCCCCGTCGGCGAGGCAGTGGCGCTCGAGCTGATTTCGGCGACGCCTTTCAGCAACGGCGTGGTGGCGCTGGAATATGTGCCGGTGGCGAAGTCGTAGTTGGCTTCGTGGATGACAACAGCGCTCGACTTTAAGCCCTTGTTTTCATGCATGTCGTTGTCCCAAAACTGGGGCCACATTTGAGCGACATGCATTGGACGATCAATTGCCGACGTCGCTCCGCCTTCACCCGGCCTTCTTCCTCCGCCTGCCCTTGACGGCAGCGCCATTCCTAGCCTCCACCACCCGCTCGACCTCTCGCTTCAGCTGATCCTTTATGTCGGCCGTATCGTTCATCAAAGCCTCGATCTTCAGGAAATCGAGCACGCGGTATTTTGATACTGCCGGGCGGACCAGGATGTCGGGGCTGCACTGCTTCAGCTTGTTGGCGATGATCGACTGCATCATCAATTGCGTGGCGCCGAACATCAGGTCGACGGAGGTCGGGTGCCTGCGGTCGGCTTCTTCCGGCGCGCCGACCACGTCGACGCCGATGATGATGTCGGCGTCGTTCTCGATCAGGTCGAACGGCACGGGGTTGTAGATGCCGCCGTCTATCAGCAGCCTTCCGTCGCGCGTCACCGGGCGGAACACGGCGGGTATGGCCGCCGAGGCGGCAAGTGCCGAGTGCAGGTCGCCGTCATGGAACACGGCGAGCTTGTGGCCGAAATAGTCGGTCGCCGTCACCTTGAGCGGGATCTTGAGCTCGGCGAAGGTCTCGGGGATAGCCTCGGGCAAAAAGGCCTTCAGGATGCGCTCGACGTTGAACTGGCTGACGCGGATGCCATTCTGCATGGCTTCGGCGATAGTGCCCGGCCGCGCCCGCCACATGCGGCTCGCCACTTCGGCGCGGCGGCCGAGGATCGAGCGGGCGTAGTCGTGGATGTCCTTGCCGGTCATGCCGGCGGCCATGCCGGCGCCCATGATGGCGCCGATCGACGAGCCGGCAATGGCCACCGGCCTGATGCCCAGTTCGTCCAGCGCCTCGATGACGTGGATATGCGCCAGCCCGCGCGCGCCGCCGCCGCCGAAGGCGATGCCGAAGGTCGGGCTCGTCATTGGGCTCATCCCTTGCCGGCCCCGGCCAGTTTCGGGCCGATAACCATGATGGTCGGCTCGGCCGACAGCAGCTTTTTCGCCGCCGCCTTGACCTGATCAAGCGTCACCGCGTTGATATAGCCGGCGCGACGCTGCATGTAGTCGATGCCGAGATCGTCGAGCTGCAGCTCGACCAGCGTCGAGGCAATGGAACTCGAAGAGTCCAGATTGTTGATGGCGTAGGCGCCGATCATGTATTTCTTGGTCGCCGCCAGCTCAGCCTCGGTCGGGCCTTCCTCGGCCAGTTGCTTGACCACGTCGCGGACGATGCCCAGCGTCTCGGCCGCTCGGTCCGACCGGGTCCCGGTGCTGACGACCAGTGCGTCGGCATGGTCCTGGTTGATCAGCGAGGAGTTGACGCTGTAGGCCAGCCCGCGCTTTTCGCGCACCTCCTGGAACAGGCGCGAGGTGAAGGTGCCACCGCCGAGGATCTCGTTCATCAGCACGGCGGCAAAAAAATCCGGCGCCTTGCGCTTCACGCCGGGATAGGCGAGCTGCAGCGAGGTCTGTGGCAGGTCGTAGTCGACCTCGACATGCTGCGCCAGCTTCGGGTCGATATCGGCCACCGGCCTCAGCGCCTGGTTCTGCGGCAGATCGCCGAACACCATGTCGAGCTTCTTCTTCAGCGTCTCGGGGTCGATGGCGCCGACCACGGCGACATGCAGGCCGCCGCGCGCGAACACCGCCTTGTGCAAGGCTTTCAAATCATCCGGCGTGATGGTGGCGATGCTCTGCCTGGTGCCTTGGTCGGAGCGGGAATAGGGATGATCGCCATAGAGTGCGCGCGCCCATTTGTCCTGCGCGACCGTATCGGGATCGTTCTCGCCGGCGATGATGCCGGACAGGATCTGGGCGCGGATGCGGTCGATCGGCGCCGGGTCGAAGCGCGGCTGGTTGACCGCCAGCCGCAACAGGTCGAACGCCTCGTCGCGCTGCTCGGCCAGCATGCGCATCGAGCCGTAGATGCCGTCGCGGCTTTCGTCGAAGCTCATCTCAGCGCCGGCATCGTCGAGCTTGATCTGGAAGGCTTCTGAGTCGAGCGGGCCGGCGCCTTCGTCGAACAGCCCGGTCATCAGATTGGCCAGGCCCTCTTTGCCAACTGGATCCTGCGTCGAGCCGCCGCCGAAGACGAAGCGGATGGCGACGACCGGCACCGAATAATCCTCGACCAGCCAGGCGGTGATGCCCTTTGGCGAGGTGACGGACTGGATGTCCATGGCGCGAGCGGTGAGTGCCGGCAGGATCAGGAAGAGGATGGAGAGGAAAAGGGTCGCAAGCGCTGCGGCAGCGCGCCGGGCTCTTCCTTCTCCCCTTGCGGGAGAAGGTGGATCGGCGCGTAGCGCCGAGACGGTTGAGGGGTGTTGGACGGCGTACGGACGGTGCCAAGCGGGAGCACCCCTCATCCGACCGAGCTGCGCTCGGCCACCGCCCTGGGGCGAGCCACGGGTCTCGCCCCGTCCTTCGGACCCCACAAGGGGGAAAGAAAGAGAGCGGCGGTGCTGGTTCGTCATCAAATCAGTTCTCCGCCTTGACTTGCGGCAGCAAATAGCCGGTCGTCGACCGGTCGAGCACCAGATAGCGCGCGGCGACGGCCTTGATCTCGTCTGCTGTCACCTTGCGGATGCGCTCTGGCCATTGCTGGACGTCTTGCACATTGCCGCCGGTGGCCAGCGTCGAGCCATATATGTTGGCCATGGACTCCTGCTTGTCGCGGGCAAAGATCATCGAGCGCACGTAGCGGTCCTTGGCCTTTTCCAGCTCCGATGGCGTGACGCCGTCCCTGGCGATGCGCGCCACCTCGGCATCAACCGCCGCTTCGACATCGGCGAGCTTGGCATCGCCGCGCGGGGCGCCATAGACGGTGAAATTGGTGTCGTCCAGCATGGTGCCCTGGAAATAGGCGCCGGCGTTGGACGCGATGCCTTGCTGGACGACGAGTGCCTGGTAGAGCCGGCTGCGGGTGCCGCCACCGAGGATCTCGGCCAGCAGGTCGAGTGCTTCGGCCTCGCCCGGCTTGCCCGAGTGATAGGACGGCACCACCCACTGCGTAGAGAAACTCGGCACGCTGACACGGGCGTCCGAGAGCGTGACCGTGCGCTTGGTGTTCTGCTCGGGTTCAACCGGACGGATGCGCGGCGGCAGATCGGGCCCGCGCGCCACCTTGCCATAGGTTTTCTCGGCCAGTGCCCGCACCGTGTCCGGTTCGACATCGCCGGCCACGATCAGCACGGCGTTGTTGGGCCGGTAATATTTGTCATAGAAGGCGGTGGCGTCGGTGCGGTTCAGCTGCTCCATCTCCTGCATCCAGCCGATGACCGGGATGCGGTAAGGCTGGTTCTGCCACAGCGTGGCGTCGACTTCCTCGTCCAGCACCGCCTCGGGATTGTTGTCGATGCGCGAGCGGCGCTCCTCGAGGATGACGTCGCGCTCGGTCTTGATGACGTCGTCGGTGAGGATGAGGTTGCGCATGCGGTCGGCCTCGAAACTCATCATCAGCTCGAGCGCCGACGGCGCCACCGTCTCGTGGAAGGCAGTGTAGTCGTAGGAGGTGAAGGCGTTGTTGGAGCCGCCGATATCGGAGATGGCGCGGTCGAACTCGCCGGCCACATGGTGGGTCGTCGCCTTGAACATCAGGTGCTCGAAGAAATGGGCGATGCCGGATTTTCCGGGCGGCTCGTCGGCGCTGCCGATCTTGTACCACACCATGTGGGTGACGATCGGCGCGCGGTGGTCGGGGATGACGACCACCTCCATGCCGTTGTCGAGCAGGAAATCCGTCACCTTGAACGCGTCCGGCTTCGCGTTGGCCAACACGGTGCTGTCGGCCAGGACCGGGCCGGTCATGGTGATAGCCAGCGATGTCGCCAGCAGTGTTGCGCGCAGCCATTCAACCCTAGATGTCATCAATGGCTCCGTTTTCCAGGCAGGACGATAGGCAAGGCGCTGGCGACAGCATAGTGAATTGTTGGTCATGTTGCCGGCAAAGGCGGCGGCAAAGAGGCCGGCATCGATGCAAGGCGCATCACGCAACCTCGATAAACCGGATCACCGTCTCGCCGTAATTGCACTCATCCAGCACGGAAAAGCCGGGACCCGGCTCGAAGGGCGCCACAGCCGCCTCCTCGACCACGCATAGCGCGCCGGGACGAAGCCAGCCGCCGGCCCTGGCCGACTGCAAGGCGCGCTCGCCGAGGCCCTTGCCGTAGGGCGGATCGGCGAAGACGAGGCCGAATGGAGCGAGCGTGCCAGCTTCGCCAAGGCCGGTGGCATCGCGGCGAAAGATCTTGGTGCGGCCCGTCAGGCCGAAGGCCTCGACATTGTCGCGGATCAGGCCACGGCCTTCCGCCGATTCCTCGATGAAGACGCCGTAGGAAGCACCGCGCGACAGCGCTTCGAGGCCGAGCGCGCCGGTGCCGGCGAACAGGTCGAGCACGCGCGCCCCGTCCAATTGCTCCGCAAAACGATGCGCCAACACATTGAAGACGGCCTCGCGGGTGCGATCGGTCGTCGGGCGGATAGCGCTGCTGCGGGGCGTCGCCAGGGGACGCCCGCGAAACTCACCGCCGACGATTCTCATCTTGCGCTAGGCCTCATTCCATCCGGGCCTCATTTCGTCCTGGGACCCTTGGGGCCGCTGCGCGGCCGTTCGCCGCCACCGGCACCGCCCGGACGCTCGCCACGCGGTTTGCCGAACGGCTTGGCGCCCGCCGGTTTGCCATAGGACGGCTTGAACGACGCCTTGCGCGCCTTGGCGTCGGCCGCCTTGGCGGCGTCGGCCTCAGCCCTGCCCTTGCCGATCGGCCGCGCTCCCGGTGCCATCCAGACATTGGCCTTGCGCTGGCCAGGCGGCTCGATCGGCCGCTGCTCGCGCTCGGATTTCTTGCCACCGCCCGGCTTGCCACCAAAACTGCCGCGCGGCTTGTCGCCAAAGCCGCCACGGGGCTTGTCGCCAAAGCTGCGTTCGGGTCGCGGGCCGCGCTCACCATAGCTCTTTTCCGGCCCAGCGCTTCTGTCGGGACTTGTCGACAGCTTGCCCAGTGCCTCGTCGCGGCTGCCTTCGCGGCGCTTGCGGTTCTTGATCAGCCCGCCCTCGCCGATCGGCCGGCGCTCGCCATCTCTTGTGAACTTCGGCCGCTCCGGCTCCGGCTCGCGGATCTCGGTGCGCCGCACCGGCTTGTTGGAAAACGGCTTTGAAATCTCGGCATCGAAATTGGCGCCGGATTCCTCGACCAGACGCTCGCCAAGCTGGTCGCGCAGCACCCGCCCCTTGATCTCCAGCACATGGCCCTCGGCGAGGTCATCGAGTTGGAACGGCCCGTAGGAAATGCGGATCAGCCGCGTCACATCCAGGCCAAGCGAACCGAGGATGTTCCTGACTTCGCGGTTCTTGCCCTCGCGCAGGCCGATCGTCAGCCAGGCATTGGTGCCCTGCTCACGGTCGAGCGTCGCTTCGATGGCGCCGTAAAAGACGCCATCGACGGCAATACCTTCACGCAGGCCGGCGAGCGCGCTTTCCTCGACCTTGCCGTGGACGCGGACGCGGTAGCGGCGCAGCCAGCCGGTTGCCGGCAGTTCGAGCACGCGCGACAAGCCGCCATCATTGGTGAGCAGCAGCAGGCCTTCGGTGTTGATGTCGAGGCGACCGATGGTCATCAGCCGCGGCAATTCGGCCGGCAGCACGTCGAAGACGGTCTTGCGGCCCTCGGGATCGCGGTTGGTGGTGACGACACCGGCAGGCTTGTGGAACAGGAACAGCCGTGTGCGCTCGATCGGCGGGATTTCCATGCCGTCGAGGTGGATGATGTCGTCGGGCATGACGTTGAAGGCCGGCGAGGTCAGCGCCCGGCCATTGACCTTGACGCGGCCGGCGGTGATCAGTTCCTCGGCATCGCGGCGCGAAGCAAGGCCGGCGCGCGCCAGCCGCTTGGCGATGCGCTCGCCTGCCTCTTCCGTCACTTCCGCCGAACGCGGACGCGGTTTGAAGCCAGCACCCGATGCCCCTTGCGGCCGATCACTGAAGTCGCGCTTGGGACGGTCGCCACCGAAGTCACGCTTGGGGCGATCGGCGAAGTCGCGCTTGGGACGGTCAGCGAAATCGCGCTTCGGACGATCGCCGGCGTCGCGCGGCGCGCGATCGCTGAAATCCCGCTTGGGACGTTCGAAGCGCTTTTCGCCGCCCTCCGCCGCCGCAGCAGCCGGACGGTCGCCGCGTGGTGCATAAGGCTTGCGCGGTCCTTCGCGCTTTTCATACGGCTTGCGCTCGCCTTCGGCCGCCGTCGGACGGTCGCCACGTGGCGCATAAGGCTTGCGCGGTCCTTCGCGCTTTTCATACGGCTTGCGCTCGCCTTCGGTGGCCATCGGACGATCGCCGCGCGGCGCATAGGGCTTGCGCGGTCCTTCGCGCTTTTCATACGGCTTGCGCTCGCCTTCGGCGGCCATCGGGCGGTCGCCGCGAGGTGCGTAGGGCTTGCGTGGTCCCTCGCGCTTATCGAAGGGCTTGCCTTCGGGACGCGGACCCTTGCCGAATGGCTTGTCACCACCCTTGAAGTCGCGCTTCGGCCGCTCGCCCTCAGCAGCCATCGGCCGATCTCCGCGTGAGGCGTAAGGTTTCTTGGTACCAAAGGACGGCTTGCCGCCTTTGTCGGCGGCGCCATCACGGCTGCGCGGTCCGGCAGCCTTCGAGCCGCTCCTGACCGGACCCTTTTTGGGTCGGAATTTCTTGTTGTTGTCGTCCATGTGGCCTTTGTCCGTTTGCGCTGCTACAGCGTGGCGCATCCTTTGGGGCGCGCAACGAACGCTGTAGCACTTTTGATTTGGCGCATGATCATTTCCGAAAACCGAGTCCGATTTTCGGGTTATGCGCTCAATAACAGGATCACCAGAGTTTGTCAGGGAAAAGTGGAGACCGGCTTTTTCCGAAAAGACAAACGAAAATCAAAAGCCTGGAGCAAGTGCGGTTCATTCGGAAGCGGACTTGCTCCAGCGAGTGACGAGGAGATAATCGGAATGGAGATCGCGTGAAGCGGCCGGATTTCATGGCGCTGGCGCTGAAAGAGGCTGAGGCCGCCGCCTTGCGCGGCGAAGTGCCGGTCGGCGCCGTGATCGCCAGCGGCGGCACAGTCATTGCCAGCGCCGGCAACCGCACCCGCGAGCTTGCCGACCCGACGGCGCACGCCGAGATGCTGGTCATCCGCGAGGCCTGCCGCAAGCTCTCGAGCGAGCGGCTCACCGGCCATGATCTCTATGTGACGCTGGAGCCTTGCGCCATGTGCGCCGCCGCCATTTCCTTCGCCCGGCTGCGCCGGCTCTATTTCGGCGCCGCCGACGACAAGGGGGGCGCGGTGATCAATGGCGCCCGCTTCTTCGCCTCGACGACCTGCCACCACGCGCCCGACATCTATCCGGGCATGGGCGAGACCGAAGCGGCCCTGCTGCTCAAAGGATTTTTCCGGGAGCGGCGCGACTGAACCGGGCGCACCGCAAAGGCAACGAAGCGTGGCCCGTTCTTACAGGGACGGCAGCCAGTCGAACCAGCCGCTGCCCTTCTTGCCTTCGGCCTCTTTCTTCAGCCGGCGTTCCTTCTTGTACTCGTCTTCGCCAAGCTCGTTCTGCGGCGCGGTGTCGGAGGCGACGCGATATTGCACCGGCGGCTCGCTCAGATATTTACGGGTGTTCGGATCGCCCTGCTTGCTTTCGACAAGGCGGCGCTGGATCTCGGCGGCACGACCCTTGTCCGAATCCGCGGGGCTCCACGCCGGCGGGTGGCTCGAGCCTGAATCCGCCATTGCCTTCTTGATCGATGCTGGATCGGACTGCACGTCGTCGACGATCTCTGACTGATAAGCCGGATCGTTCTGATGGGCGGTCGCGTCGGCGCGCAGGCGGGCGCGACGCTGCTCCGGCGATTCGGGCCATTCGGCGCTCGCCGTCTCGATGCTGTCCTGCGGCGCCGGCAACACTTCCTTCTGGCCTGGTGCCGGCTTGACCAGCGTCGGGCGCGGCTTGTAGTCGATCCGTTCCTTTTGCTTCGGCGCGATCGAAAAGGCGCTTGAAATATCGCCGGCCAGCTGTTCACCGGCGGTCTTGTCGGTGCCATAGGTCGGAGAGCTCATGCAGCCGGACAGAGCGAGGCCCGATGCGACAAGCGGCGCCAGCAGCGCCAGGCGCACGTTATATCTCTCGGTCATGCCAAAAAGTCCCACTCTAGACAGCCTCTCGATTGCCACCGGCCCTGTGTCCGGTCCCCATCGTCCAAGCACTTGCGACGGAAATCCGGCGACAATTTGTCTTCCGGAGTTTCGCGTGTTTACCTCAACCACTCGTTAAGGGCAACGCGCGGGCGGTTTTCGCCCGCCCGGCGTGGCATTTGTGCACCGATAGAGCCATTCCGACCGGCCGGCCTGTCAAAGCCGGCCAAGCGCTTTCAACTCATGCAGCACCGCCGCATCCCTGGCCGAAACGTCGGGAAACGCAACGTCCTGCCCGACATCAGCGGTGTAGCGCCAGGAACGCGCGCACTTCACCAGGCCGCGGTCCTCGGCCTTCTCGACCACGACGGCGACACCCCTGACGTCGTCGAGCGTGAAGGCGCCAGCCGGCACCTCGCCATGCGCGATGACGAGATCGCTGGTGATCGCCATCTCGGCCATGTCGACATCGGATATCGCCGCTTCGAGCGCTGCATCGTCGATGGTGACGACCGGCACCGCTTCCAGCGACGAACCGATCACCTTCTGTGCGCGCGCGATCTCCAGTGCGCCGGTGACGACGCGTCGCACCTGCCGCACCTTGCGCCACTTTTCCGCCAGCGCCTCGTTCTTCCAGTCCGCCGGGATTTGCGGAAACTGGTCGAGATGCACCGAGACGGCGTCCGCATGAAGGTCGAGCCAGGCTTCTTCCATGGTGAAAGGCAGCATCGGCGCCAGCCATTTGACCAGACAATCGAAGAGATGACGCACCACTTGCACCGAGGCCTTGCGCCTAACGCTCGACGGCGCGTCGCAGTACAGCGCGTCCTTGCGGATGTCGAAATAGAAGGCCGACAGTTCCACCACCATGAAATCAAGCAGCATGCGCGTGATGCGCTTGAATTCAAAGGCGTCGTAGCCCGATCGCACCACCTCATCGAGCTCGGCCAGCCGATGCAGCATCAGCCGCTCCAGCTCCGGCATCTTGTCGAGCGGCACCTCCTCGCCATCGTCATGGGCAAGCGTGCCCAGCATCCAGCGGATGGTGTTGCGCAGCTTGCGATACGCGTCGATGTTGGTCTGCAGCACATTCTTGCCGAGACGCTGGTCTTCCCAATAGTCGGTCGTCACCACCCACAGGCGCAGGATGTCGGCGCCCGACTGCTTGATGACGTCCTGTGGCACGACGGTGTTGCCGAGCGACTTCGACATCTTGCGGCCGTCTTCATCCATGGTGAAGCCGTGGGTGACGACGGTGTCGTAAGGCGCCCTGCCCCTGGTGCCGCAGCTTTCCAGCAGCGACGAGTGGAACCAGCCGCGATGCTGGTCGGAGCCTTCGAGATAGACATCGGCCGGCCATTTCAAATCCGGGCGATCCTCCAGCGTGAAAGCGTGAGTCGAGCCTGAATCGAACCAGACGTCGAGGATGTCCATCACCTGCTTCCACTTGGATGCATCGTGGTTGCCAAGGAAACGCTCCTTGGCACCGGCGGCGAACCAGGCGTCGGCGCCTTCCTGCTCGAAGGCGTCCATGATGCGCTGGTTGACAGCCTCGTCCTTCAGCACATTGCCGTCGGCATCGGCGAAGACGGCGATCGGCACGCCCCAGGCGCGCTGGCGCGACAGCACCCAGTCAGGACGCTCCTCGATCATGGCGCGGATGCGGTTCTGGCCGGCGGCGGGCACGAAACGGGTGTCGTCGATCGCCTTCAGCGCGCGGCTGCGCAACGTCGAGCCATCGCCGAGGTCCTTGTCCATATAGACAAACCATTGCGGCGTGTTGCGGAAGATGATCGGTTTCTTGGACCGCCAGGAATGCGGATAGGAGTGCTTCAGCCGGCCGCGTGCGAACAGTGCATTGCGCTTGATCAGCTCATCGATGACTGCCTGGTTGGCGTTGCCCTTCTTGCCATTGTCGTCGATGACGCGCGCGGCTCCGCCCTCGCGGTCCGGGCCAAAACCCGGCGCGTCCTTGGTGAAGAAGCCGCCATCGTCGACGGTGAACGGAATGGCGCTGTCGATGCCGCGCGCGCGCAAATCCGCCGCGGCATCCATCCAGGCGTCAAAGTCCTCGCGGCCATGGCCGGGCGCGGTGTGGACGAAGCCGGTGCCGGCATCGTCGGTGACATGGTCGCCGGCGAGCATCGGCACGGGAAACTCATAGCCGCCGCCAAAACCCTTGAACGGATGGGAAAGCGTAAGCCTTCCAAGCTCTTGCGGCGAAACACTGCGAAGCCGATTCAAGGTGACCTTGGCCTTGGCAGCGGACTCGTCGGCCAGCGCGTCGGCGAAGATCAGCTTTTCGCCCGGCTGCGGGCCGAACGCATTCTCGGCCGCCGTTACCTCGTAGAGGCCATAGCTGATGCGAGGCGAGTAGTTGACGGCGCGGTTGCCCGGGATCGTCCATGGCGTCGTCGTCCAGATGACGACGTGGGCCTGCAACAGATCCAGCGCCCCTTCCGTCAGTTTGGTCACGCCGTCATCGACCGGCTGGTCCAGGCTGACGACCGGGAACTTCACCCAGATCGTGTCGGACTCGTAATCCTGGTACTCGACCTCGGCCTCGGCAAGTGCCGTGCGTTCGACCACACTCCACATCACCGGCTTGGAGCCGCGATAGAGTTGGCCCGACATGGCGAACTTCAGCAGTTCGCCGGCGATGCGTGACTCGGCATGGAAGGCCATCGTCGTATAGGGGTTCTTGAAGTCGCCGATGACGCCGAGCCGCTGGAACTCGCCGCCCTGCACCGTGATCCAGTGCGCGGCGAACTCGCGGCACTCCCGGCGGAACTCGTTGACCGGAACCTCGTCCTTGTTCTTGCCCTTGGCGCGATACTGCTCCTCGATCTTCCATTCGATCGGCAGGCCATGGCAGTCCCAGCCCGGCACGTAGTTCGAGTCATAGCCACGCATCTGGAACGAGCGGGTGATGACGTCCTTGAGGATCTTGTTCAGCGCGTGACCGATATGGATGTTGCCGTTGGCGTAGGGCGGACCGTCATGCAGCACGTATTTGGTCCGGCCGGCCGCGCTCTCACGCAGCTTGCGGTAGAGGTCCATGTCCTGCCAGCGCTGGACCAGCAGCGGCTCCTTTTCGGGCAAGCCGGCGCGCATCGGGAAATCCGTCTGCGGCAAATAGAGCGTCTTGGAATAGTCGATTGTTGAATTATCGGACGTTTTGTCGGTCATTGGTCTGCCATCTACATTACCCGGCCGCGAAGGGCTCGGGCGTGAGGTCGTTGCTTTGACGGATATCGTTTTCCCAAAACCGAAGCCACTTTTGGGCGATATGCGTTGATGATCTGGAAAAAGCGCGAGAGGCCGCGCGCAAAATTCCCGGCGGCTCCGGCGACCCCTCAGGCCGCCCGGAACACCGGGCCGGTAATTCGTATGGTCAGCGCGTGAAGGCGCGAAAAGCTCGTCATCGGTGGGCTTTTAGCGGAGATAGGCGCAAGAATAAAGTGTCTCTCGCTCGATTCCGTTACATCGTAAAATCGAAGCGGTAGCTGGTCGACACGCCGATCATGAACTGATTGCGGTCGCCGCGTTCCCTGACCAGGCTGGAATCGGCCGCCGGTCCCATCAGGCGCGAATATTCACCGAACAGGCTGGCGGTCATCGGCTCCGTCACCTTCCAGGTTATCGCGCCACCGAGGCCGGTCGACTTCAGGCCACCGCCGGGATGATATTCACTGAGCCCGGAGGCCACGGCCTCCTGTGCGTCGACGCCATAATAGGCATCAAAATATTTTTCCGAGGCGAAGGAGACACGCGGTCCCCCAGAAATCCGGACAGTTGGCGTGACATCATAAAAAGCGTCGGCGGCGATATCGGCGACAAAGCCGTTATGGGCGCGGATGCCGTGGCGCAGCTCGGCGCGTGCGCGCAGCCAGTCGGTCGGATAGAATTCGAAGAAGCCGCCGACCTCGCCGCCCCAGCGCACCGGATCGAGGCCCTTCAGTTCATCGGCATTGTCGTCATCACGGGAAAACAGGAACTTGCCGGTCAGGCCGGCGCGAACGCCGCCATCGTCGATCAAGGCCAGCGAGATGTTGTCGTTACGCGAGGTGAAGCGGGCCGCCGGTCCGGCCTTGCCCAGCGAGATGATCGGCGAGGCGCTGAGCAGGTATTTCTTGCCGCCCTCGAAGTCCGGCGCGATCATGCCGGTTGCGCCAACGGTCAGATACCAGTCGCCGGACAGCCAGCTGCCCTCGCCCGCATTGGCGGCGCCCGCACCACCCAGCAGCGCAGCGGCCACCACCACAGAGATTCTTCTGACCGGAATCATGGCCACCCCACTACCACAACGCGCACTGTTTACCGATGACAGCTTTGAAGGCCGTTTGGTAAAATTTGATTTAAATCCGAGACGTCCGATCACGGATTGCAGCGCTGCAGCTTTCGGCCATCGACTGGACGTTGGCAAGCGCCGGGATTAACCTCCGCCCGGCAGTATCCCGCAGCCCCAGATGGAGACCGCGACAATGACCCTGCATGGCGACGCCTTGAGAACCGCGATGGAACAGACACGGACAAAATGGGGATGGTTCGTCGCGCTTGGCGTGCTGCTGCTCATCTTCGGCGGCATTGCCTTTGGCAATCTGTTCATCGCCACCGTGGCTTCGGTCTATGTCGTGGGTTGGCTGATGCTGATGGCCGGCGTGATCGAGATCGTGCATGCCTTCGGCGTCAAGACCTGGAGCCGGTTCTTCTACTGGCTGCTCAGCGGACTGCTCTATGCCATCGCCGGATTTTTCGCCTTCGACAATCCGCTGCTCGCTTCAGCGGTATTGACGTTCCTGCTGGCGATCGCGCTGATCGCTTCCGGGGTGCTCCGGGCCTGGGTCGGCTACAGCCACAGGCCGGAACCCGGCTGGGGCTGGATCGTCGCGGCCGGCATCATCAGCGCGCTTGCCGGCCTGATCATCGCCATGGGCTGGCCCGTCAACAGCCTGTGGGTGCTCGGGCTGTTTCTGGCGATCGACCTGATCTTCCAGGGCTGGACCTTCATCGCCGTCGGCCTGGCACTGAAAAAGTAAATTTTGCCTGGGCATGATCTTGCCCGAAACCGGTTCCCACTTTTCGGGACCATGCTTCTTGCCTGGGCATGATCTTGTCCGAAAACCGGTTCCCACTTTTCGGGACCATGCTTCTTGCCTGGGCATGATCTTGTCCGAAAACCGGTTCCCACTTTTCGGGACCATGCTTCTTGCCTGGGCATGATCTTGTCCGAAAACCGGTTCCCACTTTTCGGGACCATGCCTAGAAGGCCATGGCCGAGTCGAGTTCGGAGAGCGGCCTGACGCCGGCAAGCAGCGCGCGCGCCTCGGCTTCATCGTGCTTCATCTGCGCGACCAGCGCGTCGAGCCCTTCGAACTTCACCTCCGGGCGCAGGAAACCGAAGAAGGAAACCTGGCAGACCTCGCCGTAGAGGTCGCCTGAGAAATCAAAGACGAAGGTTTCCAGCAGCGGCGCGCCGTTGTCGTCGACGGTCGGGCGGCGGCCGAAGCTGGCGACACCGTCGTGAAGCGTGCCATCGGCGCGACGAAAGCGGACGGCATAGATGCCCTCCTTGAGCGCGGCTTCCGTGGAAAGCCTCATGTTCGCGGTTGGGAAGCCAAGCGTGCGGCCGAGCCGCTGGCCGCCYACAACCTCGCTTTCGACGGTGAAGCGATAGCCGAGCAGTCCTGCGGCCTCGGCCACCGCGCCCTCGCTCAGCAAGCCGCGGATGCGGCTTGACGACACCACCTCGTGGCCCTCGTCACGAAAGGCGTCGACGAGCGTGACGCCGAAGCCATGACGCTCGCCGGCTGCCATCAGGTAGGCCGGGCCGCCTTGACGGTCCTTGCCGAAATGGAAATCGAACCCGGTCACGGCGTGGGTAATGCCAAGGTTCCTTTCCAGCACGTCGGTCACGAAGGCTTCCGCCGACAGTGAGGCGAAGTCGCGCGTGAACTGCTGCTCGACAAGCGCGGCAAAACCCAGCAACGACAGGAGCCTCGCCTTCATCGGCGGCGGCGTCAGCACGAACAACGGCATGTCAGGCTTGAAGACCTTGCGCGGATGCGGCTCGAAAGTCAGCACCAGGGCCGGCACCTGGCGCCGCCCGGCCTCGGCCAGGGCTCGCTCGAGCACCGTCTGATGGCCGCGGTGGACACCGTCGAAATTGCCGATCGCCACCACGCCGCCACGCAAATCGGCGGGCAGCGGCGCGGTAGACAAAATGTGCTGGAAGGCCGCCATCGTCACCTACCGCAGTCTGGGAATGACAGCCACCGGACGATACCCATGCTTTTCCAGGAAGGTCGCCAGCCTTGCCGGATCGGGTTGCAATGCATCGCCATAGTCGCGCGCATGGATGCCGCCGGACACATAGAGAACGTCGAAACCATTGTCGACCGCGCCCTTCACGTCGGTCATCATGCCGTCGCCGATGGCCAGCACCTGCGAACGCTCGATCGGCCGGCCAAGAATCTCGGCAACCTCCTTCATCGCGACGTTATAGATCGGCGCGTAAGGTTTACCGGCGATCAAGGTGCGGCCGCCGAGCTGGGCATAGTCGCGTGCCAGCGCACCGGCACACCAGATGATGCGTTCGCCACGCTCGACCACGATATCGGGATTTGCACAGATGAAGGGCAGGTTCCTGGCGCGCAACCGCCGCAGAAGCTCGGTGTAGTCCTCGGGCTTTTCGACCTCGTCATCGAACAGGCCGGTGCAGACGACGCCGGACGCCTCGAATTCCTCGACAAGCTCAACGTCGAGACCGTCATAGAGGGTGAAATCGCGGTCGGCGCCAATGTGAAAGATCTTTCGGGGGCCTTCGGCGATCAGGTCGCGGGTGACGTCGCCTGACGTGACGACACGGTCGTAGGCTGACGGTGGGACGCCGATCGCGTTCATCTGCGCCACGACATCGGCACTTCTGCGCGGCGAATTCGTGATCAGGACGATGGGGATTTCAGCCTCGCGAGCCCTCCCCAGCGCCGAGGCCGCGACAGGAAAGTGCGTCTCGCCATTGTGCACCACACCCCAGACATCGCACAGGATCGCCGAATAGGGCTTCGACACGTCTTCGAGCGAGCCGATGATTTCAGGCGAATCCGCCATGCCGTTTCCTTCAGTCATGATCATTGCGAACGCCGCGGCCGACGGTTCGCCGCAGCCGGTTCCGATTAACCGAACCGCCCCGGCCTGTCACCAGCTTTCGCCCGGATGCCGGATTGGTTAGCGGTTGGTGAAGCGCGGACCAGGCAATCGAGCGGTTTCCCAAACCCGTCCTTCAGCGTTTTGTGGAAAGTTGGCGCCTGATCAAGAATCCGCCGGCGGGGGCCGCAGCAAGACATGCATGAACTCTGGCGTCGGTTCTGCCGCGACAAACGCGGCAACTATGCTCTTATGACGGTCGTTGCGCTGGTTCCGCTGATGGGCGGGCTCGCGATGGCGGTCGACTACACCGAGATGAACCGTGAAAAGCAGACGGTGTTGAATGCGCTCGATGCCGCCAACTTCGCCACGGCACGACGACTGACGGAAGGTGCGACCGACGACCAGTTGAGAGCCTATGCGCTCGACTTCTTCAACGCCAACCTCAACAGCGTCGATCCCGCCAACGCGACGCTCAACGTCACCTTGCCGAGCAACACCAGCGGCGGCGGCTTGCTCAAGATGAGCGCGCGGCTTGACTACAAGCCCTATTTCTTTCCTGCCTTCGGCCAGCTCATCGGCAAATCCCAAACCGACGCGAACCAGAAAATCAGCTTCGACGTCTCCTCGGAAGTGCGTCTGAAGAACACGCTGGAAGTTGCACTGGTGCTCGACAATTCCGGATCGATGACCACGACCGGAACCGGCTCGGGGCAAAGGCGCATCGATCTTCTCAAAACTGCGGCCAAGCAGCTGGTCGACACGCTGGCCCTGCAAGCGGCAATGATCAAGCAGGTGGACAGGCCGGTGCAATTCGGCCTCGTGCCCTTTGCTGCCTCGGTCAATGTCGGTGCCAGCAACGGCAACGCATCGTGGATGGACACCGAAGGCCTGTCGCCGGTATCGAACGAGAACTTCGACTGGTCGACGCTCAACACGGCCAACAAATACGCCCAGCAGACCAACGGCATCTGGTACAAGCGCGGCTCCGGATGGGGTGCCGACGAAGGCCAGATGCTGACCCGGTTTTCGCTCTACCGCGACATGAAGGTCGTCACCAACCACGAGCGCGTCACCAACAGCAAACGCGTGGTGTGYGACGAGTACAACTCGAACAACACCTGCAAACGAAGCCACGACGAGTATGACTACATCGATTCCTATGGCCCGTTCGCCAGTTGGCAAGGCTGCGTCGAAGCCCGGCCCTACCCCTACAATGTCAACGACGCGCCGCCGTCCGGCGGCTCGTCGAACACCGGCATAGGGGTCGGCGATCCGGCGACGATGTTCGTGCCGATGTTCGCCCCGGACGAACCAGGCAATCATTGGAAGCTCACCCAGGATCCCGATGAGGCCATGCCGACGACCTATGGCGCCGTGAACAGCTGGTGGAATGACGACCCGACGAGCAGCACCGGCCAATCCCGGCTGCGCAACATGGCCAAATATTTCCAGCCGCGGCCGATCGATGCGCCGGCGCTGCCGGCCGGAAACGGCCCGAACTACAGCTGCACCACCAACCCGATCACACCGCTGACCGATGTCAGCGTCACCGACGGACTCACCTCGATCAAGGCCGCGATAGACCTGATGCAGCCGAATGGCGGCACCAGCGTTCCCGAGGGCATGGCCTGGGGCTGGCGAGTGGTCTCGAGCGGCGAGCCGTTCACGCAAGGACGCCCGGCAACAGAAAGAGGCAACGACAAGGTCGTGATCGTGCTGACCGACGGCGCCAACACCTACTACACGCCTGCGTCGCTCGGCTATTCCGATCCCGCCGATTCGAAGTCGACCTACGCGTCCTACGGCTATCTCAACCCCGGCTACAACGGTACCTCGGTCGGCCGCATGTTTCTGGGGACATCGAGCGCCATTGGCCAGTTCGACTATTCGAACGGCAATTATACGAGCGCGCTCAACGAGCAGATGGCGACGCTTTGCAACAACGCCAAGGCAGCCAACATCATGGTGATGACGGTGGCGCTCGACTTGTCCACGACCAAAACCAGCGACCAGGCGGCGATCGCGGCGCTGAAATCCTGCTCGTCGAACTCGCGCTTCCGCAAGGACCCGACGGATCCGAGCAAGCCGGCCAAGCTGTTCTGGAACGCCACCGGCGCCACCTTGTCGAACGATTTCAAGGAAATCGGCAACGAATTGTCGAACCTGCGCGTCGTCAGCTGATCTGGAGGCACTGGCAGCCATCTGGCGCAACGGCTGGCGGCGCCATGCCCTTGCGGACGCCTGCCGGTGCGGGCAGATATTGGCCGCTCGCTTCCGCACCGGGGTGCGCAGGGGAACGAACAGATGCCCGAAACCGCCAACCATCTCGCCTTTGCGCTGGTCTGCCTCGGCATGGTGCTGACGCCAGGCCCCAACATGATCTACCTGATCTCGCGTTCCCTGTCGCAAGGGCCAAAGGCGGGGCTGATCTCACTTGGCGGCGTCGCGCTCGGCTTTGTCTTCTATGTGCTGGCGGCGGCATTCGGCATCACCGCGCTGCTGCTTGCCGTGCCCTATGCCTATGACGCGCTGCGCTTTGCCGGCGTGCTCTATCTCCTGTGGCTGGCCTGGCAAGCTGTGAAGCCGGGGGGACGCTCGCCGTTCCAGGTGCGCGAGCTGCCGCGGGACCGGCCGCGCAAGCTGTTCGCCATGGGCCTGATGACCAACCTGCTCAATCCGAAGGTGGCCGTGCTCTATCTGTCGCTGCTGCCGCAGTTCATCAGCCTGGACAAAGGCCATGTCCTGTCGCAGCTGCTGGTGCTCGGTGCGACGCAGATATCGATCAGCCTCAGCGTCAATGCCATTATCGCGGTGACAGCAGGCTCGATAGCCACCTTCCTCGCCGGCCGGCCGCTATGGCTGGTCATCCAGCGCTGGATGATGGGCACCGTGCTGATGGCACTCGCGCTGAAGATGGCGACAGACGCACAGCGCTGAGGTTCTTTACATCGGCCGCCGGATTTGCTGCGCCCGCTCCGGCTCGACCACCTTGCGGTAGAGATGCCAGGTGGCGTGGCCGAGCACCGGCATGACCACGGCGAGCCCGGCAAACAGCGGGATCGAGCCGATCACCAGCAGCACGGCGACCATCAACCCCCACAGCGCCATCTGCAGCGGGTTTGCCATCACCGCGCGCGCCGAGGTCTCGATGGCCGAAACAGCGCCGACATCTCGGTCGAGCAACAGCGGGAAGGCAACCACAGTGGTGGCGAGCACGACAACAGCGAAGACAAAACCGGCGGCATTGCCGGCGAGGATCAGGGTCCAGCCCTTGCCGGTCGTCAGCACCTCGCGGATAAAGCCGCCGATCGATGCCGGCGGCTGGTCGCCGAACAGGCCGGTGTAGATCGACTGCGCGGTGTAGAGCCACAGCAGGAATAGCGCCACCAGCATGATACCGATCGCCGCGATCGACGGAATCGCCGGCGAGTGGCGCACATCGAGCGCATGCCGCCAGGAGGTGTTCATGCCGAGTTCGCGGCGGCGGCTGATCTCGTAAAGACCGATGGCGGCAAACGGGCCGACCAGCGCGAAACCCGACATCAGGGGATAGATGAGCTGGATGGCATTGGCGCCGGACGTCCATCGCGTCAGGATCAGACCGACAACGGGGTAGATCAGGCACAGGAACACGTAGTGCGACGGTTTTGCCCAGAAATCCTCGGCGCCGAGGCGCAGCGCATCCCTGAGATCCGCCGTGGTGATGCTGCGCACCGTGGGCTGTACGTGCGCCCCGTGTGCGTCCGCCATGACATGAAAGCCGGCCATAACCTTCCTCCCGTGTGTCGGGGACGGTCACCGCCCGGATGGCCGCCCGCAGCTGCCACTAGTAGATGTAGCACCATAGCCGATTTGCCAGGGGTTGTCGCAGCGTCAATAGCTTGAAGCTGCTCCTCGTGCTCATCTCTCCCTGTCGCCTCTCATATGGCCGTGCGTTGGCAGGCTTTCGTTTTGGTCGGCCATCTTGCCGCATTTAAGCATTACAAATTTTAGTAATTACTGAAATAGCGCGTAGAGACCCCTGGCGTATCACTTGGGCTTTACAGGTTTTGGCGAGGGGCGATGTTCGTATTGAAGGGCTTCTGGTCTTCGGAGCGCGGCAACTTTGCCATGGCGACCGCCATAGCAATGCTGCCGATAATGCTTGTCGTGGCCGGTACCATCGATCTGACAGGCACGAGCGACGACGCCGCGCAATTGCAGAATTCGCTGGACGCGGCTGGACTTGCCGTCGGCACAAAGTACCTACCCAGCATGACCGCGAGTGATGTGCAGGACCTTGGGCTGGCATTCTTTACGGCCAATATGAGCGTCGCCGACCAGCAGGAGTATGCGGGCAGTGTCTCCGCCTTTTCGGCAAGCGCCAGCGGCGACCCGAGTGCCTACTACATCTCGGTTTCGTCCAGCATCAACCGTCCGAGCTTCATCAATGGCGCGGCCCCCTGGCCAGCCCACCGCTCGGCCACGGTCAAGATGAATCCCGGCGCGCAGGCCTGTGTGCTGGCGCTCGATCCACATGCGTCGGCCGCCGTGAGTCTGCAGGGCTCGACCGATGTCTCTATGAGCAGTTGCGTGATCGCGGCAAACTCGGATGCGCCCGATGCTGCCAGCTTAGGTGGTTCGGCGCAGGTGTCGGCGGGCTGCGTCTCGACCGTCGGCGGCACTTCCGGACTTTCGCCGCCCAACGCCAATCTTACCTGCGGTGCGCCGCTCGAATATCAATATGCGTCGTTCGATCCACTGGCGGACGTCGTCCCACCCCCCTACACATTGTGCCTGCCCGTGCCGAACGGCAAAACCTACACGCTGTCGCCCGGCACGTATTGCGACAAGACCTTGTCGGGAAACATCACGCTCAATCCGGGCGTCTACATCCTGCGCGGCACCACCATAAAGCCGGGCGGCAACGGCAGCCTGAACGGCCAAGGCGTGACCATATTCCTCATGGAGGGCGCACAGACCTACATAAATGCAAATGAAATGGTGAACCTTTCCCCTCCCACCAGCGGTCCATACGCTGGCATTACCATTTTCGAGAGTCATGGCAACACTTCGGCCTTGACGCTGAATGGCGGCGCAAATTCCGTGATCAGCGGGTTCGTCTATGCGCCCGACGCGCCCATTTCCTTTGCCGGCAACTCAGATATGAGCGGTCAAGGCGACTGCCTAAGGCTTGTTGGCCTGACCGTGCAGATGACCGGCAACTCATCCATCAAGACCGACTGCACAGCCGTGCTTGGAAATCGCGAGATGTATGCAAGCCGCCTCATCACTCTGGTGAAATGAGCGGGCAACTGCCGTTTCGATTCCAGATTTCCACCGCCCTGCCCGGCAAAAGCCATGATCGCGACTATCTCAGGCAGGCATGACCACTACGGGAATCGAACACGAGCAGATCGCGAACTTGAACAGGCGCAAATGGCTCAAGGCAGTCGGCCTTGCAGCCCTGGCCGGGCTTGCCGCCTGCAGCACCGTTTCGCTGCCGACCGGCGAAGGCGCCGGCGTCTCCTCGTCCGCCACCGGCACGCTGGCCAGCATCCGCGCCTCGACCGGGCTTCCGCCGCTGGTCGCCGACCCACAGCTCGAGCAAGCCGCCCTGCAGCAGGCCGGCTACATGGCGCGGCGTGGCCGCATGAGCCACACCACCGGCTGGGGAAAGGATTTCGCCTCGCGCGTCAAGGACAATCGCATTGCCGGCGCCGCCGCAGAGAATATTGCCGAGGGCCGTTTCGACCTGCAGAAGCTGTTCGACATATGGGCGCATTCGCCCGGCCACCGGCGCAACATGCTCGACCCACGCTTCACCCGCTTTGGCCTCGCCTATGTGCGCGACGGCCGCGACGGCGCCCTGCGCTACTGGAGCCTTGTGCTCGGAAGGTGAGGGGATCCCTCTAGTTGGTCGTCGCCTTGAATTTCGAGGGCGACGACCAACTAGTCCATGTGTGCGGTGGGTGCGCCACCGGCCGGCGCCTGTTTTGGCTTGCGCAGCAGGAAAACAAACGGAATGGAAATCAGCGTCATCACCATGAGTATTTTGAAGTCATTGACGTAGGAGATCATCATCGCCTGCAGATTGACCATGCGATCCACCTCCGAAAGCGCCATTGGATCGCCGCTTGCGGCCGCCGGTGATACCGCCCACAAATTGGGGTTGAACGGATTGATGAAGGCCGAAAGCTCGGTGTGATTGACCTGCGTGTTGCGCACCATCAGAACAGTCACGACAGAAACGCCGATGGACGAGCCAAGATTGCGCACCAGGCTGAACAAGGCCGTGGCATCGGTGCGGAAGCGCACGTCAAGCGTGGCGAAGGCCACGGTCGACAGCGGCACGAACACCATTCCCATTCCCAGGCCCTGGATGACGCCGGAGCTGATGATCAGCCAGTTGTCCATCTGCGGCGTGAAGCTGGACATGGTGTAGAGTGACTGCGCGGTCAGCAGAAAGCCGATGACGACGAGGATCCTGGCGTCGATCTTGCTCATGATCCGCCCGACGACGAGCATCGAAATCATGGTGCCGATACCACGTGGCCCAAGGACAACGCCAATGGTGATGGTCGGATAGCCGAAGATGGTCGACAGCATTGGCGGCAGCAACGACATGCTCGCCAGGATGAGCACACCCATGACGAAGATGAACGCCAGCCCGGTGACGAAATTGCGGTCGAGGAATATCTTGGGATCGATGAAGGGATGTTCGGCCGTCACCGTGTGGATGATGAACACCCAGAAGCCGGTCAGCGAAAGACCAAGCTCGATCCAGATCTCATTCGAGGAAAACCAGTCGACCTCGCCGCCCCGATCGAGCAGCAGCTGCAGCGCGCCGACCCCAAGCGATATCATGGCGAAGCCGAAGAAATCGAAACCGCGTACCCGCCGGGCAACAGCCGGCAAATAGGCGGCCATGCCGAGGAAGGCGACAATGCCGACCGGCAGGTTGATGAAGAACACCCAGCGCCAGTTGAAATTCTCGGTCAGCCAGCCACCGAGCGTCGGGCCCAGAATTGGCCCGAGCATGATGCCGGCGCCCCAGATGGCCATCGCCTGGCCGTGGCGTTCCCTGGGGTTGATGTCGAGCAGGAAGGTCTGCGACAACGGCACGATCGCGGCGCCGAACACGCCTTGCATCAGCCGGAAGAACACTATGCTCTCCAGGCTCCAGGCGATGCCGCACAGCATCGAGAACACGGTGAAGCCGACCACCGCCGTCAGGAACAGTTCCTTGCGGCCGAAGCGGTCGGCCAGCCAGCCGGTGACCGGCGTCATGATGGCGGCGGCAACGATGTAGGACGTCAGCACCCAGTTGATGTTGTCCGGCGAGGCGCCGAGATCGCCGGTCATGGTCGGCAGCGCAACGTTGGCGATCGTCGTGTCGAGCGCCTGCATGATCGTCGCCAGCATGAGCGCGACCGTGATCAGGCCACGATGCGGCACTTCTTTGAAGGGTTCGGGCGTGCTCATGATGCAGAACTTCCGGCAGGTAACAAAATCGTGTAGAACAGGTTTCCGGGCGGCATGGCCTTCCGTTGAGAGACCCTCATTCGCGGTGGGACGCGATGGTCGATGTGGGGGTTACATCGACCGAAAGTCTCTGATGAGCGGATGCGTGCCGCCCGGAAACATGAGGACCGAGGGGTCCGTGTCGAAGATTTCAGATTCTGGTCGATCCGCGACGCGGCTCCAACCAAACGCTGGTTCTTCCACTCCTCCCATCAGACCAATCCTGCTACCGGCTTGCACCCGCTTGGTTCCCCCCGGGCTCGCGCCGATTTTACTCCGCCGCCTAGCCCGCCGTAGCGTGGCCGAATATGGCGGGAAACCCGCGGGCAACGCCTGTGTCGACTGTAACGGTCGCGCTCATGCCGGTGCGCAACGCCATCTTGGCGTCGGCATCGGTCAGTTCCAGGCGCACCGGAATGCGCTGCGTGACCTTGACCCAGTTGCCTGTGGCATTCTGGGCCGGCAGCAGGGAGAATTCGGCTCCCGTGCCGGCGCCGATTGCCTTGACCGTCGCCTCGAAGGTTCTGCCCGGATAGGTGTCGACCATGATCTCGGCCTTCTGGCCGGGCTTCATGTGGGTCAGCTGGGTTTCCTTGAAATTGGCGTCGATCCAGGTGTCGCCGGTCTCGACCAGCGAAAACAGCGGTGTGCCGGAGCCGACATACTGACCGACCTTGAACGACGAGGCCTGGCTGACGACGCCGTCGGCCGGCGCCTTGACTGTGGTCTGCGCCAGATCGTAGGCCGCCTTGTCGCGCGCGGCGAGCGCGGCCATCACGGTCGGGTGCTTGTCGGTCTCGATGTCTGGATTGCCGCCAAGGGCTGCCTTGGCGCTGATGATGCCTTGCTCGGCAACGGCCAGCTGCTGCTTTGCCTTGTCGAGATCGTTCTTGGCCTGGTCGAGCGATGACTTAGCGTTGATGCCCTTCTGGGCAAGGTCGGCGGCACGGTCGAACTGGGACTGGGCGAAGTCGACCTCACTGGCATCGGACCTTTGCTGTGCCATCGACTGGCCATAGGCCGCGCGCAGCTGCTCGACATTGAGACGCGCGCCCGCCACTGCGGCGTCGGCCTGGGCCAGCGCGATCCGGTAGGGCTCCGGGTCAATGGCAAACAGCACATCGCCCTGCTTGACCAGCTGGTTATCGGCGATGTCGACCTGAACGATGCGACCGGCCGTGTCGGAAGCGATCGACACCTTGGCCTGCTGCAGATTGGCGTTTTCCGTCTCCTGGTAGCGGCCGCCGGTGACCCAGACGTAACCGCCGCCGATAGCCAGCACCGCAGGCAGCGCAACCATCAGCAGGGAGCGGCCCAGCCGGCGCTTCTTCTTCACCGGCGCCGGGGCCGGCTGCATCGGAGGAGCAACCGCCACCGGGGCCGCGGCCGGCTGCGCCGGCGCGTCCATTTCCAGCTCGGTCACCTTCTCGTCTATCTTGGCTACCGCGTTCATGCTGCTGCGCCTTCTGCACTCTTCACTTTTTCAACGGACGGCGTCTCGTCGTCAGTCAGGTTGCGGACCATCGCCTCAAGTCCCTCGATCAGGACGCGACGGGCTTCCGGTTTCACGCCGACCAGCGATTCTTCATAGACTTCTCCCGCAATGCTCTTGATCACGGCGTAGGCGTCGCTCGCCTTGGGCGTCAGGAAGATCATGCGGACACGGCGATCGGCTGCGTCGGGGCGGCGCTCGATCCAGCCCCCCTCCTCCATGCGGTCAACCAGGCGCGAAACGCTGATCGGCTCGATTTCAAGAAGTTCGGCCAGCCGCGCCTGCGCGACACCATCTTCCTTGGCAACGCGGACCAGAAGCCGCCATTGCGCCGAAGAAAGCCCCAAGCCACTGGCCCTCGCCTCGAAGCGCTTGCGCATCAGGCGCTGCACGTCGTGGATCAAGAAGCCCAATCTGTCTATGCCATCAGAAACCATGAGCGGCATATATAATAAGCGTGCTTATTATTCAAGATGCCGGGTTGCACCAGAAACCGGCAAATGTGCATGACGGCCGTGCTTCGCAATCATGGTTAGCAGGCGGTGAACGTCTGGTCGGTGGCCATGGCAGTCGGCCCGCATCCACCACATCAGGATGTGCGCGCTAGAGAGGCGCCGCTTCGTGCCGCTGGTCGAGTGTGACAGATTGATGTACAGCCGCTGTCAGGATCGGGGGATCAACGAAATGCCGACGCTCTACGCTCTCAAGCCAGCTTTCCAGGGAAGGCTGCGGCCACTGGTCAATCGGCTGGCGGCGATCGGGATCACAGCAAACAGCATAACCATCCTTGCCGCCCTGATGTCGATCGCGGCCGGGACGGCCATCGCGATCTGGCATGACTGGCGCTCGCTGCTGCTCGTTCCCGTCGTGATGTTCGTGCGAATGGCGCTGAACGCCGTCGATGGCATGCTGGCGCGGGAACACGGGCAGGCCTCGACGCTCGGCATGTATCTGAACGAGTTTTGCGACGTCGTTTCGGACCTTGCGCTGATCCTGCCGTTCGCCGTCTTTCCACAGTTCGGCCCATGGGGCGTCGTCGCCTTCGCCCTCACCGCTGTGCTGACCGAGTTCGCCGGCGTGCTTGGCATCGCCGCCGGGATCGGGCGAAATTATGCCGGGCCGTTCGGCAAGAGCGACAGGGCGCTGGCGCTGGGCGTGGTCGCAGTGTTGTGCGCCGCCGGGCTCTGGCCGGCTTCCATCGCGCCGCTTGTGTTTCCTGCCATGGCAACGCTTTCACTGTTGACCGCCATAAACCGGATACGCGCTGGCCTTATTGGCAGCGCCAGCTAAGCATCGAGGCTTCGCCATGCCGCCCGAGGGAAAGACCATGATGCACGAACCGATCGCCGCGGAAAGCCTTGAGCGGCAAGCGCAAGAGCGTGTCTTCCGCAGCCATGACGGGACGGAGATCTTCTACCGCTTCTGGCCGGCAGCTTCGGCCAATGCCAAGGGCGCGGTCGTGCTCTTCCACCGCGGCCACGAGCATGGCGGTCGCATGGTCCATCTCGTCGACGAATTGCAGATGCCGGACCACGCCTTCTATGCCTGGGATGCCCGCGGCAATGGCCGCTCGTCCGGCGAGCGCGGCTATGCTCCTTCCTTCTCGGCCCTGGTGCGCGACATCGACTGCTTCGTGCGCGAGATCGCCGCCCGGGATGGCTTCGCCACGCAGGATATTGCGCTGATCGCGCAATCCTTCGGTGCCGTGCTCACTGCGGCCTGGGTGCACGACTATGCACCGAAGCTGCGTGCCATGGTGCTGGCTTCACCAGCCTTTTCGGTCAAGCTCTACGTGCCCTTCGCCAAGGAAGGCATCGCGTTCTGGCAGAACATCAAGGGCCGCTTCTTCGTCAATTCCTACGTCAAGGCGAAGTTCCTGACCCACGATCCCGTGCGCATTGCGTCCTTCGAGAGCGATCCGCTGATCACGCGGCCGATCGCCTCCAACATCCTGGTCGAACTCTACCAGCACGCGGCGCGCATCGTTGCGGACGCCCGCGCCATAACCGTACCGACGCAGCTTCTGCTTTCCGGCAGCGACTGGGTGGTGCGCCACGGCCCGCAGCACGCGTTTTTCGTCAATCTCGGCAGCCGCACAAAGGAACGCCACGTGTTGCCGGGTTTCTTCCACGACACGCTGGGCGAGCGTGACAGAGCGCAGGCCCTCGACCTGATCCGGCCGTTCCTGGAAAAGCAGTTCGCGTCGCCGGATGCGCCTGTCGACCTGAAGCAGGCTGATATCGCCGGGTACACGCGCGATGAGGCCGACAGGCTTGCGTCGCCGCTCGACCTCTTGTCGCCGAAAGGCCTCTATTGGGCATTCAGCCGTGCCTCCATCCGCATGGGCGCCTGGGTCTCGTCGGGCATGAAGGCGGGCGTCACCACCGGCTTCGATTCCGGGTCGACGCTGGATTATGTCTACGAGAACGACGCGCGGGGTCTTACGCCGCTTGGCCGCTTCGTCGACCGCATCTTCCTGGAAGCCATCGGCTGGCGCGGCATCCGCCAGCGCAAGCTGCATCTCGAAGAGCTGATCGGCTCTTGCCTGGCGACGCTCAAGGCCACCGGACGGCCAGCGCACATTCTCGACATCGCCGCCGGCCATGGCCGCTATGTTCTCGACGCTATCGTGAAGAGCCCCGACCAGCCGGCGAGCGTGCGCCTGCAGGATTACTCCGACCTCAATGTCCAGCTTGGCCGCAAGTTGATCGCCGAGCGGCAATTGCCGGCGAGCGTCTCGTTCCAGCGCGCGGACGCTTTCGATGCCGACATGCTCGCCTCGATCAATCCGGCGCCCGACCTCGCCATCGTTTCCGGCCTCTACGAACTGTTCTCCGACAATGCCATGATCGCCCGCTCGCTCGGTGGGCTTGCCCACGCCATGGAGCCGGGCAGCCTGTTGCTCTACACCAACCAGCCCTGGCATCCGCAGCTTGAGATGATCGGCCGCAGCCTGACCTCGCATCGCGGCGGCCAGGCTTGGGTGATGCGCCGGCGCACGCAAGGCGAGATGGACCAGCTCGTCGAAGCCGCCGGTTTCGACAAGCTCGAGCAGCGCATCGACCAATGGGGCATCTTCACCGTCTCGGTCGCACGGCGCCGCTGAACAGGATGGCGTCATCGCTTGCATCCACGGTGCGCGCAGAACCTTATGGCCGGGTGGTCGTCAGGGCAGCCCTTTGGCTGGCCTTCCTGGCGCCGTTCTTCTACCTCAGCTACGGCTTCGCCAACTGGCTGGCGTCGCGGCGCGAGGACGTCGGCAGCATCGTGTTTGCCTGGGAACACAGCATCCCCTTCCTCGCCTGGACCATCGTGCCCTACTGGTCGATCAACCTGTTCTACGGCCTGTCGCTGCTGCTCAACGACAGCAGGCAAGGGGTCGACCGCCTGGCCGGACGTTATCTCACCGCGCAGATCGTCGCCGTTGCCTGTTTCATCCTCTTCCCGCTGACGCTGACGTTCGTGCGGCCTGCAACGAGCGGCCTGCCGGGTTTCCTGTTTGCCGTGCTTGGCGGTTTCGACAAGCCGTTCAACCAGGCGCCGTCACTGCATATCGCACTGCTGGTGATCATCTGGGATCACTGGCGCCACCGGCTCGGCGGCCTCCTCCTGCCGCTCTGGCATGGCTGGTGCTTGCTGATCGGCGCCTCGGTGCTGACGACCTGGCAACATCATTTCATCGACATCCCGACCGGCGCGCTGCTCGGTTTTTTTGCCCTGTGGCTGTTTCCGCGCGCCGGCGAGTTGCCGTTTTCAGGCGCCCGGCTGACCAGCGATACCAAGGCGCGCCGGCTGGCGCTGTTCTATGTGCTGGGCGCCGTCCTTGTGCTGGCCGGAGCCGCGCTTGGCGCCTTCTTTTTCGCCACGGCACTCATCCTGCTTTGGCCGGCACTTGCACTGGCCATCGTCGCCTTCGGCTATGCCGGGGCCGGCGCAAAGGTGTTCCAGAAAACCGCGGAAGGTCATGTGTCCCTGGCAAGCCGCGTCCTGCTTTGGCCCTACCGGCTGGGCGCTGGGGTGAATGCCGCGATTTGGACGCGTAATCTCCCGCCGTTCGTGGCCGTCAGTGACGGTGTCTTTCTCGGCCGCTTTCCGACGGCAAGCGAGGCCCGCGGCTTCGGCACAGTGATCGACCTCGCCGCCGAACTTGAAAAGCCGGCGGCCGCAGATTGCCGCTGGATCAGCTTTCCGATGATCGACCTGTTGCCGCCCCCCGTGACGATGCTTGAGCAGGCAGCCAGTGCGCTGGAGAGCGCGCGCCGCGGCGGTACGGTGCTGGTCTGCTGCGCGCTCGGTTTCCAGCGCAGCGCCGGCGTTGTCGCCGAATGGCTGGTGGCAACCGGCAGGGCCAGGACGCCGACGGTTGCCCGCGAGATGCTGATGGCGACCGGCCGGCCGGTTCATCTTGCCGAGGCTGAGGAACGGGCGGCATGACGGGCAATGCCGACCAGGAACGGGCCGATCGCTTTGCCCGCATGCTGATGAAGCAAGCCGCATGGCCGGCTGCGACTGTGGTGGCCGCAAATATCCTTGCGCCTTTGGCTGCTTCGACGCGCGGCGCCTTTGAGACCTTGCCTGCGGCCATTGCGCTGTCGGTCACAGCCGCGAGCGCGGTTGCCGTGCTGGCGCTGTCGGCGCTTCTGGTGTTCGACGCGCTGTTGTTCCGGCTGATGGCCAGCCACGATGACGAGGCTTCCGGTGGTGCCGCGGTGGATGACATACTGGCGCGCATGCGCCTGAAACCCTTCCCGTCCACGACACGTTCGCTCGATGACCGCATGGCCGGTACCCGCGCCTTACTGTTCAAGCAGCGCGCCGCGCTGGCCCTGTTTGCCGCAGCGCTTCTGGCGGCGGGGTTTTGGGCGCCGCGATGAGCAAGCTTTCGCTCACGACCTTCACCTTGCTGCAGACGGTAACTTCCGTCGGCCTGTCTGCGCTGGCCTGGGTGGTGACCGGGGTGCGTCCGATCTGGAATGGCAGCCTGCCGTCCGACCGGCAGCGCATCTATTTCGCCAATCACACCAGCCACGGCGACTTCATCCTGCTGTCGGCCTGCCTGAGCGAGAAGGAGCGCGCGGTCACCCACGCCGTTGCCGCCGGCGAATACTGGGGAAAGTCGCGGCTGCGACGCTTCATCGCCGAGGACATGCTGTCGTCGGTGCTCATCAACCGGCAATGGACGAGACCTGAAGAAAACCCCATAGAGATCATGCTGTCCGTTCTCGACCAGGGCCATTCGCTGATCCTGTTTCCCGAGGGCACGCGCAACATGACCGAAGAGCCGCTGCTGGCCTTCCGCTCSGGGCTCTACAATCTTTCGATGGCACGGCCTGAGGTCGAGCTGATCCCCTGTTGGATCGAGAACATGTCGCGCGTGCTGCCCAAGGGCCAGTTCCTGCCGGTGCCGCTGCTCTGCCGCGTCGTCTTCGGCGCGCCGGTGGCGGTGGCTCCAGGCGAAGAACGCCGCGCCTTTCTCGAGCGCGCCCACGCCACGCTTCTGGCGCTCAACCCGCGCCCCGAGCGAGACGATTGATGCGCCACGAAATCTCCATTCTGATCATCGGCCTGCTGGCGGTGCTGACCACCGCCAGCATCGTCGCCGCCATACTTTCGGCGCGGGCGCCGAAGCCGCTCAGTTCAACGCTGGTCAACCTCACCCAGCGCATCAACGCCTGGTGGGTGATGGTGGTGTTGATAACGGTCGCCTTCTTCTTCGGCCGCGACGGCATGACCATCCTGTTCGCGCTGATTTCGTTTGCGGCGCTGCGCGAATTCGTGACGCTGACGCATACAAGCCGCAGCGACCATTGGGTGCTGCTCGGCATGTTCGGTATCATCATACCGTTTCAATACTGGCTGGTGTGGACCGCCTGGTACGGGCTCTTCGTCATCTTCATTCCGGTCTACTGCTTCCTGCTGATGCCGGCCATCACCGCGCTACATGGCGACACCGAACGCTTTCTCGAGCGGATCGCCGCCCAGCAATGGGCGGTGATGATCTCGGTCTATTGCGTCAGCCACGTTCCGGCGCTGCTGACCCTCAATGTGCCAGGCTTCGAAGGCCGCAACCTGTTGCTGATCGCCTTCCTGATCATCGTCGTGCAAGGCAGCGACGTGCTGCAATACATCTTCGGCAAGCTGTTCGGGAAACACCGCTTCTCGCCGAACGTCTCGCCGTCGAAAACCTGGGAGGGCCTGATTGGCGGCCTGGTGTCGGCGAGCCTGCTCGGCGCGCTGTTGTCGTTCGTGACGCCGTTCTCGCAGCTGCAGGCGGCAGCCGTGGCCTTCGTCGCCTGCTCGATGGGTTTTCTGGGTGGACTGGTCGCCTCGGCCATCAAGCGCGACCAGGGCGTCAAGGACTGGGGCCATCTGATCGAAGGCCATGGCGGCATGATGGACCGCACCGACAGCCTGGTCTTCGCTGCCCCGGTCTTCTTCCACATCGTGCGCTATTTCTGGACGGTGTGAGCGCCTGTTTGGAAACTCTACGCTGGGTCGGCTGAGCGCCAGATGCTTGACGGCGTAGATGCGGCAGTCTCTTGTCCCGACAGACTCGGCCGGCAAAAGAGGTGCCACATGGAAAAGATCATACTGGACTGCGACCCTGGGCATGATGACGCTATCGCCATCCTGCTGGCGGCAGGCAATCCACAGATCGATCTCCTCGGCATCACCACGGTGTCGGGCAACCACAATGTCGAAAACACCACGCGCAATGCTCTTTCGGTATGCACCGCCTACGGCATCAAGGTGCCGGTGGCGAAGGGCTCTCCCGGCCCGCTCCTCATCGATCAGGTTCTGGCCATCGAGATCCACGGCGAAACCGGGCTCGATGGCCCTGTTCTGCCGCCCGCCTCGTTCGAGCTCGACAAGCGGCATGCCGTCGACTTCATCATCGACACCGTCATGGCGCATGAGCCGAGGACGATCACACTGGTACCGGTCGGTCCCTACACCAACATCGCACTGGCCGTGCGCAAGGACCCCCGCATCGTCGAGCGGGTGAAGCGTGTCGTCGCGATGGGGGGAAGTTATACCAGAGGCAACATCACGCCCGCGGCGGAGTTCAACGTCTATGCCGACCCGGAAGCCGCCGACGTGGTGTTCCGGGCCAATTGGGACGTCACCATGGTGGGGCTCGACCTGACGCATCAGGCACTCGCCACCAAGGGACTTCAGGACAGGGTGCGCGCCGTCGGCGGCCCGATGGCCAAGTTCATCCTCGATATCTGGGAGTTCATTGCGACCACGCATGGGGGCCTCCTGCAGATCGAGTATCCTGCCATCCATGACGCGTGCTGCGTCGCGGCGATGATCGACCCGACCGTCTTCACCACCGAGAAGGCCGACATCCGCGTCGAGCTTGCCGGCCGTTGGACCAAGGGCATGACGGTCTGCAATTTCGAGAAGATGGGTGGCATGCACCATTTCGGCGGCACGGCGAGCGAGCAGGTCGACTTCCGCCACACCGTTGCGATGAAGCTCGACCATCAAAAATTCTGCGATTTGATTGTGGATGCGCTGGAGCGGCTGAACAGGCAGAAGGGGTGACACACCCCTCCTCCGGATAGTCGTCTTAGCGATATCGCTATCTTCGCTCGTGACGGCACACGCGCCCCGTGTGATCCAGGGAACTCTTGCCCACCGCGATCAGAGCCGGTCGACTTGCCGGTGAGGGTTGCGAACGCGCGCAGGGCGGGGTCTGGACCCCGCCCTGGTTCGGACAATCTACAAGAAGAGCCTACTTGCCGGCGAGCTGCTTGGCGTTCTCGGGCGTGATCGCGGTGGTGTCGACGGTGACGGTCGAATCCACTGACGAGGCGCAGTCGAGCAGGATCTTCTTCGACATCTCGATCGCTTCCTTGGCACCGGTCGGATAGGTGAAGGTCGCGGCCCAGTCGCCTTTCGCCACCGCCTCGATGCCGCCGGCAGGTCCCGGCAAGCCGTCGGTGCCGATGATCTTGACGTCCTTGCCGGCGCCCTTGGCGGCGAGCAGCGCGCCGGCCGCCATCATGTCGTTCGAGGCATAAAGCACCTTGATGTCGGGGTGCGCCTGCAGCATGGCCGAGAAGGCGGTCTGGGCTTTGTCCGGCACCCAGTCTGCCGCCTGCTCGGCGACGACCTGGATCTTGGCATTCTCCTTGACGCCATCCTTGAAGCCGTTCAGCCGTTCGACCGCGGGCGTGGAGCTTGGCAGTCCTTCGAGCACGGCTGCTTCGCCACCATCGGGCAGCAAGGTCTTGGCGGTATACTTACCCGCCTCGAGCGCGATCTTGTAATTGTCGCCGCCGATGAAAGCGGTGTAGTCCTTGCCGGGATCGCCGACCGTCTTGCGATCGAGTTCGATGACCGGGATGCCGGCATCCATGGCGCGTTTGACCGCCGGCGTCAGCGGTGCCGCCTCGAAGGGCGAGATCAACAGCAAATCGACCTTCTGGGTGATGAAATTGTCGACCTGCGAGGTCTGCGTGTTGACGTTGCCGGCGCCGTCGGCGATCTGCAGCGTGAAGCCCGGCACTTCCTTGGCCGCCGCGGTCAGCTCGTCATTGACGTGCTGACGATAGGGTTCGGCATTGTTGGCTTGCGAAAAGCCGATGATGAACTGGCCGTCCTTGGCGCAGGCCTTGACCATGGGATCGGCAGCCTGGGCGGCTCCCGCGATGCACAGGCCAGCGCCTGCCAGAAGTGCTGCCTTGAGGGCACGCCTTTGTCTTGTGGTTTTCATACTCACTCTCCTCCTCGTCGGGCCGGGGCCAGACCTTGGTTGACTTCGACTTCCTGCCGCCAACCTCCTAACGACCCAAACCCTCGCGGCGACGAACGAGGGATTGAAGCACTGCCGCCAACACGATGATCGCGGCGGTCGCGAGCAGCTGCATGGCGGGGGTGATGTTGTTGAGCTGAAGGATGTTGGCGAGCGCGCCGAGCATAATGGTGCCGGCGACGGTGCCGACCATCGAGCCGGCGCCACCGAACAGGCTGGTGCCGCCGATGACCACGGCGGCAATCGCGGTAAGCTCGTAGCCCATGCCGTCATTGGCACTGCCAAAATTGAACTGGCCAGCATGCACGATGCCGGCAAGTGCGGCGGCAAAGCCGGTGATGGCGTAGACCGATATCTTGACCATCGACACCGGCACGCCGGAAATACGCGCCGCGCGCTCGTTGCCGCCGACGGCAAAGACATAGCGGCCGAAACGTGTGGTGTTGAGCACGATCGTGGCGATYGCGGCAAAGACGATGAACACGATCGTCGCCACAGGCACGGTGTTGTCGAACAGCCGCTCACCCAGCACCGCGAACACCGGTGGCGCCAGCCCCGGCCCGTCGCCATAGGAAATGTTGATGTACTGATTGCCCGACACGACCAGCGCCAGTCCGCGCGCCGCCTGCAGGCCGGCGAGCGTCACGATGAACGGCTCGAGCCGGAAGCGGCTGGAGATGGTGCCCTGGATGACGCCGAAGACGATGCCCATGACGAGCACCGCGAGGATGGTGGGGATGAGCCCGAAGCCGCCCGAAATCATCATCGATGCGGTGACGACGCTGGAGAGCCCGAGCACCGCGCCGACAGAAAGGTCGATGCCGGCCGTGATGATGACAAAGGTCATGCCGATGGCGATGATGCCGGTCTCGGACACGGCGCGAACGATGTTGGCGATGTTGTCGGGGTTGAGGAACAGGATTTCGCCATGCCGGCGCGGCGAGAAGATGACGCCGCCGATCGCCACGACGACGAGGCCGATCAGGCTCTGGAAGCGCACCACCAAGGCTAGCGGATCGCGATGCACCGGTGCTGCGGCCACTGGGCCGCTTGCCGTCGAAATCTTCTGCTCAGACATCAGGCCTCCCTGCCATTTGCCGCGTCAAGCACCGTGTGCTCGTCAACGCCGCCGATGAATTCCGCCACGTTGCGCCCTTGGCGCAGCACTACGATGCGGTCGCACAGGCCGATCAGCTCCGGCATCTCGCTGGAAGCGACCAGGATGCCGAGGCCCTGTGCAGCCAGTTGCCGCAGCCGTGTGTAGATCTCACCCTTGGCGCCGACATCGACGCCGCGCGTCGGTTCGTCGAGCAGCAGCAGCCGGGGATTGCCGAGGATCTCCTTGGCGAGCACCACCTTCTGCTGATTGCCGCCCGAAAGCGCGCCGACGGCGATGTCAGGATTCTTCGGCCTGATATCGAACTGGCCGAAGGACTGCTTCACCGCGTCCGCCTGCCGGCGCGCCGACATCAGCCCGAAGGGTGAGATGCGCCGGATCACCGACATGACCAGGTTGAGGCCCACCGCCATCCTCAGCATCAAGCCGCTGCCGCGCCGATCGTCGGTGACGAAGGCGATGCCGGCGTCGCGTGCGGCCTTGATGGAATCGAGCTTTACCGGGCGGCCGTCGACCGCAACATCACCCTCCCAGCGGCCCGAAAGGCCGGTGCCGTAGAGCGCGCTCAAGAGCTCGGTACGCCCTGCCCCCATGATGCCGGCCAGCCCGACGATCTCACCCGCCTTGACGTCGAGTGAGATGCCTGTCGGCGGCTGCCATCCAGCGCTTTCATGGGCGAGCCTGAAGCTCGCATTGCGCAGGCTGAGCAGCGTCTTGCCAGCCTCCCTGGCGCGCTCGGGATAAAGCTCATCCAGCGGTCGCCCGACCAGAAGGCGCACCAGCTCGGCCTGCGGCGCATGCGGCTCGGTGACGCCAGCGACGCGACCGTCGCGCATCACCGTAACCCGGTCGGCGATCTGCGGCACCTCTTCCAGGCGATGCGAGATATAGACGATCCCGACGCCGCTGGCGGCGAGCTTGCGCATGATGTCGAAGAGCCTTTCGACCTCGCCCACCGTCAGCGCTGCCGTCGGCTCGTCCATGATCAGCACGCGCGAGGCGTAGGAAAGCGCCTTGACGATCGCCACCACCTGGCGCTGGCCGATCGACAGGTTCGCCACCATGCTGGCGGGATCGATGGCAAGCTCTATGGCTTCGAGCCGTTTGCGGGCCTCGCTGCGCATCGCCGGCACGTCAAGGAAGCCGCCCGGCCGCATCAGTTCGCGGCCGAGGAAGAGGTTGGCCGCCACGTCGAGCGTTGGCACCAGGTCGAGCTCCTGGAAAATGGTGGCGATGCCGGCCGCCTGCGCTTCACGCGGGTTGTTGAAGCGCACTGGCTTGCCGTCGATCTGGATGGTGCCCTCGTCCGGCGCATAGACACCCGACAACAGGTTCATGAGGGTCGACTTGCCGGCGCCGTTTTCGCCGAGCAGCGCATGGATCTCGCCGGGTTTGAGGTCGAAGTCGACGCCACGCAGCGCCTGGACGCCGCCAAAGCGCTTGACCGCGCCGGTGACCGACAGCAGCGGCGCACTCATGCCGGCCTCGCGCAGGATTGACGGACCTGCAGCGCGGCCTGCAGCCGCACCGCCTGCGGCTCCAAACCGGTGGATGCGATGCGGGCGCAGAGCAAGGCAGCCGCCTGCCGTCCGATCTCGGTACAGGGCTGCGCGACAAGCGTCAGGCGCGGCTCGAAGCAGTCCGCCCATTCGAAATCGTCGAAGCCGGCAAGCGAAAGGTCCGCCGGGATCGAAAGGCCTCGTTCGCGGATCGCCCGCACCGCTCCGATCGTCGTCATGTTGTTGCCGGTGACCAATGCCGTAGGCGGCGAAGGCAATGACAGGATGGCGTGGGTCGATGCCGTAGCGCTCGCCGTGTCGACGTTCTCCGGCGAGACATAGTGCGGCAGGCACTCGAGTCCATTGGCGGCCAGCGACCCGCGAAAAGCGTCGATGCGTTCGCGCGTCGTCGCCAGATCCGGCTGGCCGGCGATGTAGCCGATGCGCTTGTGGCCGAAGGAGGCGACGTGATCGATCAGCGCGCGCATCGACGACTGGTTCTCGACGCCGATCTGGTCGAAGCGGTCGTCGGCGAAGCGGTCGATGAGCACGCAGGGCAGCTTCTTCTCCGCCAGATAGTCGATCGCCCGCTGCGGCGCGCCCGACGGCGCCAGGATGACGCCGTCGACCCGCCGCTGGTGGAAGGCGCGCACCACCGAAAGCTCGCGGTCGGGATCCTCCTGCGTATCAGAGAGGAAGACCATGAGGCCAAGGCGTGCACATTCGGCCTCCACCGCGCAGATGATGTCGGTGAAATAGGGGTTGGAAATCGCCGAGATCGCCAAGCCCACACTGTTGGTCGAGGCTACTTTCAACGATCGCGCCAGCTCGTTGGGCTGATAACCCATGGCGGCGATCGCATCATTGATGAGCTGCGCCTTCTGCGGCGAGACAAAGCGGGTGCGGTTGATAACATGCGAAACGGTCGAAACCGACACGCCGGCGCGGCGCGCGACCTCAGCCATTGTCGGCATGGTGACTCAAACGGAGTGCTGGCAAGCGCTCCTCCCTGATGATGCGTTCCAGTCCGCTCTCATTGGTCTTGGCGGATTTTGGGAAACCATAGGACCATCGAAACGTTTGCGCAATCGCTTCGATAGCCTTTTCCGGCCAATTCTCGTCGCCCCCAAAAAATGGGCGTCTTGCAGGATCGGCCGATCACCTTCGTTTCGATTTTGCTCGATGCGCATTCGATGAAACTGACCGGGGTATCCCTTGGCGCTGTCAAGCGACGCTCTGCCGAGGCTTGTCCACTCAAGGCAACATTCCCGGCCCGCCGTGCCGCGATCCTTGCCGCGCCGATAGATCGAGGCGGTGGCGATGCCTGCACAAGCAGACGACCAACTCAACCAAACATCGGAAAATTTTCAGAAACGAATCGGGATTTTTCGGCCTCGACATCGCAAGACCATGTGGCTGGCGAAAAAGTCCGCACTGTTCAAGGAGAAGAAAAATGAGCATGTCAAAGACCAAGGTCCTCATTGCCGGCGCCGGGCCGACCGGGCTGACGCTTGCGCTCTGGTTGACGCGGCTCGGTGTGCCGGTCCGCATCTTCGACAAGGCGTCCGGCCCGGGCGAAACCTCGCGTGCGCTGGCCGTCCAGGCACGTACGCTGGAGTTCCATCGCCAGATCGGCGTCGTCGAGGACGTGCTCGCCGCCGGCGTGCGGATCGAACAGCTCACCGTGCACACGCCTGCCGGCATAGCAGCCAGGCTGCCGCTGGCCGACTTCGGCCGCGGCATCAGCCCCTACCCGTTCGCTTTCGCGTTGCCGCAGGACATCCACGAGCGCGTGCTGATCACGCACCTGGAACGTGCCGGCATCAAGGTCGAGCGCGACACGGAGCTGGTCGCCTTCGAGGACAAGGGCGATGCTGTCGTCGTTACCTTGAATAGGGACGGCCGCACTGAAACGGTCAGTGCCGCCTACCTGGCCGGTAGCGATGGCGCTCGCAGCGCCGTGCRCCACGGGCTGAACATCGGCTTTCCCGGCGGCACCTACGAACAGTCCTTCTACGTCGCCGACGTCGACGGTCGCGGCGACGTCACACGCAATGGCATGGACACTGTCATCAGCGCCTATGGCTTTGCGATCGTCATGCCGGTCCGGCAATCGGGCTCCCTGCGCCTGATCGGCATCGTGCCGAAAGCGCATGAGGCCGACGAGTCGATCACCTTCGAGACGATCCGCGCCGATGTCCAGCGTGACACCGGCGTCAAGGTTCATCAGGTCAACTGGTTCTCGACCTACCGCGTGCATCATCGAGTCGCCGAGAATTTCCGCATCGGCCGGGTGTTCCTCGCCGGCGATGCCGGCCACATCCACAGCCCGGCCGGCGGCCAGGGCATGAATACCGGCATGGGCGATGCGGTTAACCTCGCTTGGAAACTGGCCGCCGTGGTTCAGGGGCGCGCCGACCAGCGCCTGCTCGACAGCTACGAGCCGGAGCGCATCGCCTTCGCCCGCAAGCTGATCGACAGCACCGACCAGGCGTTTCGGGTCGCCACCAGCCGCTCGCGGCTGGTCGGGCTATTCCGCCGCTACCTGATGCCGAAGATCCTGCGCATAGCGCTCGGGACGACGGCGGGATCGCGCGCGTTTTTCGGGCTGATTTCGCAGACCCGCATCCGCTACCGCGAAAGTCCGATCAGCAGCGGCAAGGCCGGTAAGATCGAGGGTGGCGACCGTCTACCCTATATCGCCGGCACCAGGGACGACAATTTCGAGCCGCTGCGATCGCTGGATTGGCAGGTGCATGTCTATGGAGAACTCAATGCCGAGTTCCGGGCGATGCTTGCGCCCGCCGGTATCCCAATCCATGCCTTCGCCTGGTCGGACACGGCCAAGGCCGCTGGCCTGCAGCGCGACGGCGCCTATCTGGTGAGGCCGGACGGCCATGTCGCGCTGGCCTCGCCGGTCCAGGAGGCAGCGTCCTTCCAGCGGTACATTGCAGGCCTCGCCATCAGGCCTCGGATCGCCGAGCGCGCGCCCTATCGCATCTCGGGCACCATGCACAGCCTGGCTTGAATGCGCCAACCCAACGGCGTGCGCATTCGYGCGTACTGAAAAGACGTTTCATCACAACCAAAATCAGGAGAGAGAAAATGCCTATCGAATCCGTGAAGAAAATCAGCCTGATCGCCACGGCGGCCGCAATTGGCCTCGCCGTAGAGATCATCGGCAGCACCCTGCCGGCGCTGTCATTCGTCAGCCAGGCCGAAGCGCGTATCGGTCAGCCCTGGACGCCCCGCAGTGCCGCAGGCGTGGCGCGGCGGACCACAGCATGGCGCGTGCTGAGACACACCACGGCTTGGGTCGCCACACTGCCGGCAGGCTGCGTGCGCACCAAGGTCAACGGCTTCGATGTCTGGCGTTGCGGCGGCACATATTACCGCGCCTATCAGGGCCGCTATATCGTGGTGGTCGTCGATTGACCGGCCTCGGACGTGGTCTCGCCGAGGGCGAGTCTGACGCCTTCCGCGAGATGCTCGGCGTCGACCTTGTTCTCGAATGGCACGCCGCGCAGAGCATAGTCGATCGGCGAAAACGGATCGCCCTCCTCGATGAGGGCGATCTGCCGACGCGCCCGTTCCATGTCGCCTATCTGGGCATAGCAGGCTGCCAGCCTGGTGCGTATCCAGGGTGCAGGACGCGTGGCTAGCTCCAGCGCCTCCGCCGCCTGCCGGTATTCCCCCATCATGTAGAGCGCCAGAGCCCGGTCAAACTGGTACCAGTGCGGGTGCAAGGGATCGATGCGGATGCCGCGCGCCAGCCACGTCAGCGCATCGAGCGGCCGACCGCGCATGGTGAGCAGCATGCCCATCTGCTCGATGCAGTCGGCATCGTAGGGATTGAGCTGCAGCGCGATACGCATGTGATGCTCGGCCGCTTCATGGTCGCGCATATACAGCCTGATCAATGACTGCACACGATGGCCGGTCGGCTGGTCCGGCGACAATGCCAGGCCCTTGTCGGCGAGATCGCGCGCATTTTCCAGCACTACGTCGCTGGCGCGCCCGAATTCTCCATCCAGCGCCCGCGTCAGAGCGAGGTAGGTGTAGGCCAGTCCATAGTTCGGATCCTTGGCGATTGCCGCCTCGAACAGGGCCTCCGCACCTTTCTGGTCGGTCTGGGCGGGATCACGCAACAGCGCAAAGCCGCGCAAAGCCAGTTCATAGGCGGCAAGGCTGGTGACCGGCTTGCGCGATGCCTGTTGCAACCCTGCATTGGTGACCCGCGTAACCAGCCTGCCGACGATCTGCTCGACGACCTCCTGCTCGATGGCGAACAGGCCTGTGCCCTGCGACTGGTAGCGGTCGCCCCAGAGTTGGCTTGCGGTCGCGATGTCGATCAGGTTCACTGCCGTTATGACTTGCTCGCCTTGCCGGCGCAGCGATCCTTCGACAAGATAGTCTGCGCCGATGCGGGCGCGGATTTGAGACCACTCGTCGCGTCCGAAGGAGGCGAACGAAAAACTCGAATTGCGGGCGAGCACCGTGACCGTCCCAAAGCGCGCCAGGCCGTTGATGATATCCTCGGCAAAGCCGTCGACCACCGCCTCGTCGGCCGGATCACCGCTGTCGTTGCGAAAGCGTATCACGGCTACAACCGGCTGCGCCCCGATCTCCGGTGCAGTCTCGGCTTCGGCGGCGAGCATATAGCCGCGCTTGGATACTGTGCGCACCATGTCATCGCCGAGCACCTTGCGGATTTCGCGGATCGACTGGGTCAGCGAATCCTCGGTGACGTAGACACCCGGCCATGCGACATCCATCAGTTCCGATTTCGGAACGACGCGGCCCATGTTGCGGGCAAGGTGCGAAAGCAGCGCGTAGGCCTTCGGGCGCAGGAACAGCGGCTCGTTGACGCCACGCAACGTTCCCCTGTCGAGGTCGAGAGTGTATCCACCGAACCGGAAAAGCTGACCGGCAGTCGCCGTCGTCATTGGGACCCCTCCCCGGACACTGCACATCATGCCGCGTCGAACCCACATCAACGCGGCACGGGATTTGGTGCATTATTGCCCAGTGCGCAATTTCAATCAAACTGGCCGCTTGGAGAGACAGCAAGATGATCTGGCCAACGCGGGAAGGAACTCGATGAATCCGACGGAAAAAGCGCTGTGGTTCGTCGAGAGCCATCTGCCCGAAGCGGTCTCGCTCGACGACATCGCCCAAAGCAGTGGCGTGTCGCGCTTTCATGTGACGCGGGCTTTCGGGGCCGCCACCGGCCGCTCGGTGATGGGCTACATGCGCGCACGCCGGCTGACCGAAGCGGCGCGCAAGCTGGCCGGCGGGGCGCCCGACATCCTCTCGCTCGCGCTCGACGCCGACTACAACTCGCATGAGGCGTTCACCCGCGCCTTCCGTGACCAGTTCGGCACCACGCCGGAACTGGTGCGCGCGCGAGGCACGCTCGACAACCTCGATCTCGTGGAGCCGATCCTGATGGACCAGTCCCTTCTTGCCCACCTCGAACCACCGCGCTTCGAGACCAGCCGGCCGTTCCTGATCGCCGGCCTCGGCGAACGCTACAGCTGCGAAACCAGCGCCGCCATTCCCATGCAGTGGCAGCGCTTTGGCCCCTATATCGGCAACATCCCGGGCGAGACCGGCGACGTCGCTTATGGCGTCTGCGTCAACGGCGACGATGCAGGCAATTTCGACTACATCGCCGGCGTCGAGGTATTCGACTTTTCCGACCTGCCCGGGGAATTCAGCCGGGTGCGCGTACCGGCGCAGAAATATGCCGTCTTTGCCCATCGCGAGCACATCTCGACCATCCGCCGGACCGTCAACACGATCTGGAACAAATGGCTGCCGGCCTCCGGCCACGAGATCGCGGATGCTCCCGAATTCGAGCGCTACGGCCCCGAATTCGATCCGCGCAGCGGCAATGGCGGGCTGGAGATCTGGATACCGGTCAAGGCGTAGTCGTTCATCCCATCGGCAGAGCGGGCCATCGCTCGGCGATCCTGCCGCCGGAAAACACCGCGATCGATCCGAACTGCTGCAGCACCGCCTCGCTCTGCGTCGGGCGCAGGAAGGCGTAGACGCCGGGCCTTGCGGTCGCGTCAGCCGGCAGACCCATGAATTGCTGGTTCGAGGAGAGGCCGAGCAGGCCGTTCGTCTTCATTCCTTCGGGAAAGACCGGCTCGGCCATCCACTTGCCGCCATAGAGATAGCAGCCCTTGCGCGGAAACCGGCCGAGCGCCTGCAGCAGGTGGGTGACGGCCGGTGGACCGGGCAGCATCGGCTCAACCACTTTCAGGATCGGCGTCGCGATAAAGGCCGCCGGCTGGAAGCCTTCGAGGCCGGGCGTATCGAAATCGCTCGGCAGCACAAAGRCCGAGCCCATCGACACCTCGTTGGCGGCGCTGCGATGGTGTAGCAGCGCGGTCTTGCTGCCGCCGATGTTCAGGATACGGCGCTGGTCGGCGCCGAGGCACGCGACGAAGGCGGTGGCCCGTTCCGAAGCTTTCGCCAACGCCTTGGCCGGCCCGCCGAACAGGCCGGGGATGAGCGGCGCATGTGCCTCGTAAGCCATGACGCCTTCGCAATGCAGCCGTTGATGAACCGGCAGCGCGCCTAATGCTTTCGACAAGGCATCCGGGCTGGCAAAGCCGCCGCGATGCAGCCCGACATCGATCTCGAAGGCGATGCGCAGCTCGACGCCGAGTTCGTCCGCGAGTGCGCCATACTCGGCCAGCCTCTCCTGGGTATCGATCAGCCAGCAGACACGCGACCAGTCGGCGTCCCCTTTCACCAGTGCCGCCCTTGCCCCTTCGACCGGCATCGGCTTGCCATAAAGCAGATCGGCATCTGGAAATGCCTTCAACACCGCTCCGCTGATCGGCGGATGGAAAGTCATGAATCGATTGGTGCCTAGAGCCTTGCCGATGTGCGACAGCAGCGGCAGGCAAGCGAGCGACTTGTCGACCAGCCGCACGGCAAGGCCGGGGTCGAGCCTCTCTTTCACCAGGGCAATGTTGCGGTCCAGCCGATCGCGATCGAGCAGCAGGCAGGGCTGGAAGATACCGGCTTCCTTCAACGCATCCGAAAGAGCGACGAAATAGGCGCTCATTGGTCGATGCCGAACAGGTCGGCCATGTATGGCGAGATGAGTCGGTTTTGCGGGTCGATGTCGCGGCGGACCGCCATGGCGTCGTCCCAGCGCGGATAGAGCTTTTTCAAGTCCGCCGCCTTCAGGCTGTGCATCTTGCCCCAATGCGGCCTGCCGCCATATTTGCGGAAGATCGGCTCGGCCGCCCGCATGAACGGCAGCGGATCGCTTGCCGCGTCATGGTGGATGGCGATCGAGCAGGTCAGCCTGTTGTGGAATGGCGAAAGCCAGAACTGATCCGGTGCGACGGAGCGAACCTCCATCGGGAAATAGACCTCGGGAAAACGCTGTTCCGTCAGTTCGATGATCTCGGCCAGCGCCTTCGGCCCCTCCTCGAACGGCAGATGATATTCCATCTCGTTGAACGTGGTCTGCCGGTCGCTGGCGTAGACGTTGAGCCAGTCCTGCACATAATCCTCGGCGGGCACTTTCGCGACGGCGCCGCGGATCAGCCTGCGGCGGAGCGACGGCAGCCAGGCGAGCCCGGTGCGCAGCCGGCGCAGCGTCCTCAACCCGCCCTCGTCATCCTCGGTCGGGCGCGTGGTGGTCGCCGCGGTGCTGAAATCGCTCGCGATGAACTGCGCATAGCCGGAAAACGGAATGTAGTAGAATTCGGCCGAACGATGCGCCGCGGCCATCATCGTTTCGAAATCGCGCAGCATGTCGGCGATCGGCAGCACCCATTTGCGGCGGCGCAGCCGGTAGGTCGCAATGTTGTTCAGCGTCACCTCGGTCATCACGCCGAAGGCGCCAAGAGCGACGCCGACCGCATGGATCATCTCCTGATCCCCTGCCCGCTTGAAGTCGCGGAGTTTGCCAAGCCCGTCGACGATCTGCACCGTTTCAAGCTGCGTGTGGTAGGCACCGAGCGTCGGTCCAGAGCCATGCGTGGCGGTGCCGAGCGCACCACCGATCGCCTGGCGGTCGATGTCGCCCATGTTTGGCAGGCCCTGGCCGATGCCTTGCAGGATGTGCATGAGCGGGCCGAGCCGGGTCCCTGCCCGTACGCTCGCCTGATGTTTTTCGACGTCGTGCGAGACCAGCCCTTCCAGTCTCTCCAAGGACAGGATCGTGCCCTCGGATTTCACCAGCGGCGTGAAGGAATGGCCAGCACCGACGACGCGGACCGGCCCGGGTGCGGTGCGAACGAGATCGCCGAGTTCGCCGGCGTCAGTTGGGGTGGCAATCAGCTGCGGTTCAGCGCTGACGTAGCCGGACCAGTTGCTCCAGGTGTTCGACATGTTGCCTCCTCAGGCAACGGCGCGGCGACGCCGCGACACCAGGATGAACAGGCCGAGCAGCGCCGCGCTGGCAATGGCGCTGGTGGCGGCGAATTCCGGCACCGGGCGAAAATCCTTGCCGTCGATAAGCAACGACGCCGCGACCGGCCCGATCGCCAGGCCAAAAAGCTGCGCCGCCGGCACCAGCAGCACGGCGGTGCGCGTCTCATCGGCGGTGATCGCCAGCCGGATCTGATAAGGCACGATGAACAAGAGGATGAAGCCCATGATCAGGGCGGCAACCCAGAATGAGATGAGGTCAGGTCCGCCGGCGAGGACCAGGGAGCAGACAAACGCGACGGCACCGATCGCCGCAATGGCAAGGCGGTAATCGATGCGCGCCTCGAACACGGTCGCCGTCATCGCACCCAGGACCTGAACCGCGAGGCTGGCCGAGACGATCAGGCCGACGGTGCGGCCATCGATGCCGTATTGTGCGCCAAGCGGCTCCAGAAAGGCCCACACCGCGCCGAAGAACATGAAGTAGCAGAAGACCGAAAGCAGCGCGGTCATCGAAGGGACCGTCAGCACATTGGCCAGATTCTCTTCCTTGGGCAGATCGGCATAGTCACTGGGAACGGTGAAGGCGATCGCCACCGAGGCAACGCAGACGACGGCGAGAACGAGGAAGCCGCCCGCCGACCCGGCTGCCGGGATGACATAGAGCGCCAGCAGCAGGGCAAGCGCGCATTGCGCCAGCGTCTGCATGGTGACGAAATAACCGCCGACGCGCTCGGCTCGCCGCGAGCGGGCAATGAGTTCGGTGGCGACCGCCACCAGGCCGCCCTCGGCCAGGCCTGCCAGGGCGCGAGCCGCAATCAGCATGTTGGCGCCAGCGGCATAGGCCGTCCAAACATTCGCCATCGCCAGCAGGAGCAAGAGGGCCGCACTTTTCCAGCGCATGTTGTGGGCCGAAAGCAGCATCGCCACGATCGCCGAGCCGATGGCAATGGCGATCATCTCGGCGGTGGCGACCAGCGCCAGCTCATCGCCGCGGACATGGCCCTCGGTGAAAAGGGCGCCGAGCAGCACCGGCTGCAGTCCGAGAATGAGCAGGCCGACCGAACCGATCCACAGCGCCGAGGCAAGCTGCCTGCCGGTGGGATTGCCGACCAGCCAGTCGCCGCTTCCGGGGTGCCCGGTATCTGTCGAAGTCAAAGGCGCCTCCCAACGTCCTTGCCGTGCGGCAAAAAAACTGACAGTCTGTCAGCATTTCAGAAACTGATACTTGATCATATTTTTTGTCAATCAGAATTTGGAAACTCGTGCGAAAGACCCGTGCATGATGGAAGCAACGCGAACGGCCACCGAACCCAGGCGCAAACCCAAGCAGGAGCGCAGCCGCGAGCGCATCGACGCGATCCTGTCGACAACCATGCGGCTGATCGGCGAAAAGGGCATCGACGCCGTGACCATGAAGGAGGTCGGCATGCTGGCGGGCGGACCGATCGCCACCGTCTACCATTACTTTCCCAACAAGTCAGCGATCCTGGCAATGCTCTACCAGCGGTTTTCCGAGGTCAGCCGCACGCGGCTGACAGCGATCATCAGCGACATCCGCGAAGCCAAGGACGTGATCGTGGCCGCCGACCGGCTGCTTGACGACTATCACAGCCGTGTCGCAGGCGATCCGGCCATCCAGGATCTGCAGAACGCCATCCAGGCCGACAAGGCGCTCAAGAATCTCGACATCGCCGAAACCCGGCATCAAGCCAAGATGTTCTGCGACCACGTCATCGGCCTGCTCGAACTCCAGAAGCGGGAGCAGTTCGAACGCATCGTTCTGCTGATCTTCCAGCTAGCCGGTGGTGTGGTGCGCCTGGCGCTTGCCGAGGGCGAAGTGGAAAGTCGACAAACCATCGAGGATTACCGGTCGATCATCCACACTCAGTTGCGGCTCTTTCTCTAGCCACCGCCTCATGCGAATTTCGCGTGTTTCGACAGCGTGTCGCGCCTTGACTCTGGCAGGCCGGCGGCCTATTTCAGCGCCACGTTAGCACTCGCCATTGGTGAGTGCTAACCATGTGTCCGGCGTCGCCGGACGGAGGAACTGTTCTCACCGTTCTCATCGAGGAAGAAAAAATGGCAAAGTCGAAGTTCCGCCCGCTTCATGACCGCGTGGTCGTTCGCCGGGTCGAATCCGAATCCAAGACCGCCGGCGGGATCATCATCCCCGATACGGCAAAGGAAAAGCCGCAGGAAGGCGAGATCATCGCTGTCGGCTCCGGCGCTCGTGACGAAGCCGGCAAGCTCGTTCCGCTGGACGTCAAGGCCGGCGACCGCATCCTGTTCGGCAAGTGGTCGGGCACCGAAGTCAAGCTCAATGGCGAAGACCTTCTGATCATGAAGGAATCCGACATCATGGGCATCATCGGCTGATATCAGCACCTTCCGTCAACTGAATTCCCGGGCTCAATCCAAGCCCTTGCCAGGAGTTAAAAATGGCTGCCAAAGACGTAAAATTCTCCCGTGATGCCCGCGAGCGCATGCTGCGCGGCGTCAACATCCTCGCCGACGCGGTGAAGGTCACGCTCGGCCCCAAGGGCCGCAACGTCGTTATCGACAAGTCGTTCGGCGCCCCGCGCATCACCAAGGACGGCGTCACCGTCGCCAAGGAAATCGAGCTCGAGGACAAGTTCGAAAACATGGGCGCGCAGATGGTCCGCGAAGTTGCTTCGAAGACCAACGACATTGCCGGCGACGGCACCACGACCGCGACCGTTCTGGCGCAGTCGATCGTCCAGGAAGGCCACAAGTCGGTTGCCGCAGGCATGAACCCGATGGACCTGAAGCGCGGCATCGATCTGGCCGTGACCGAAGTCGTCGCGGCGCTTGGCAAGGCTGCCAAGAAGATCAAGACCTCCGAGGAAGTTGCCCAGGTCGGCACGATCTCGGCCAATGGCGACGAGTCGGTCGGCAAGATGATCGCGGAAGCGATGCAGAAGGTCGGCAACGAGGGCGTCATCACGGTCGAGGAAGCCAAGACCGCCGAGACCGAACTCGAAGTCGTCGAAGGCATGCAGTTCGACCGCGGCTACCTCAGCCCCTACTTCGTCACCAACGCCGACAAGATGGTTGCCGAGCTCGAGGACGTCTACATCCTCCTGCACGAGAAGAAGCTCTCCAACCTTCAGGCCATGCTGCCGGTTCTCGAAGCCGTCGTGCAGACCTCGAAGCCGCTGCTCATCATCTCGGAAGACGTCGAAGGCGAGGCTCTGGCCACGCTGGTCGTCAACAAGCTGCGTGGCGGCCTGAAGATCGCCGCCGTCAAGGCGCCGGGCTTCGGTGATCGCCGCAAGGCCATGCTGGAAGACATCGCCATCCTCACCGGTGGCCAGGTCATTTCGGAAGACCTCGGCATCAAGCTCGAGAACGTCGGCCTCAACATGCTCGGCCGCGCCAAGAAGGTGTCGATCTCCAAGGAGAACACCACCATCGTCGACGGCGCCGGCAAGAAGGCCGAGATCCAGGGCCGCGTTGCCCAGATCAAGCAGCAGATCGAAGAGACCACCTCGGACTACGACAAGGAGAAGCTGCAGGAACGTCTCGCGAAGCTCGCGGGCGGCGTTGCGGTGATCCGCGTCGGCGGCGCGACGGAAGTCGAAGTCAAGGAAAAGAAGGACCGCGTCGATGACGCCCTCAACGCGACCCGCGCGGCCGTGGAAGAAGGCATCGTTGCAGGCGGCGGCGTTGCCCTGCTGCGCGCTTCGGCCAACATCAAGGCCACCGGCGCCAATGCCGACCAGGCCGCTGGCATCAACATCGTTCGTCGTGCACTGCAGGCTCCGGCCCGCCAGATCGCGGCGAACGCCGGTGCGGAAGCATCGATCGTTGCCGGCAAGATCCTTGAGAACAAGGGCGCGACCTTCGGTTACAACGCCCAGACCGGCGAGTATGGCGACATGATCGCCATGGGTATCGTCGATCCGGTCAAGGTCGTGCGCACGGCTCTCCAGGACGCGGCCTCGGTTGCCGGCCTGCTCGTCACCACCGAAGCCATGATCGCGGAGGCTCCGAAGAAGGAGTCGGCTGGCGGCGGCATGCCTGGCGGCATGGGCGGCGGCGGCATGGGCGGCATGGGCGGCATGGACTTCTAATCCAGCCAATCTCGCTGAGCTTATGGAAAGGGCGCCGAAAGGCGCCCTTTTTGTTCGCCTGCACCTTGATCGCAGCGGCCTCAGACCGCGGCATCCGCGCGTCGCCGTGCCTCTCCAGCCAGCACCGCGCCTTCAATCAGTGCCGCGACTTCGTCGGCGACCGCCTGCAGCGGGGCGCGGTCGCGGGTGGCGCGCGCGATCACCATCAGCCCTTCCAGCGACGATTCGACCAGCAGCGCCAGGGCATGGGCGCGGCGCTCGGGCACCCCTGCCCTGACGAAGGCCTGTTGCAGAAGGCCGATCCATTGCTCGAAGGCCGACCGGCACAATTCGGCCAGCTCCGGTACATCGACCGGTGAATCCAGCACCACGGGTGCGATCGGGCAGCCGAGCGTGAATTGGTTCTCCTCGAGCATGTGTCCGACCTCCTGGTAGATATGGTGGACGGCCACTGCCGGATCCTGCTCGGCGGCCAATGCCGCGCCGAGCCTTTTCGTCACCTTGTCGACGCTGTCACGCGTCACCTCGATGACCAGTTGGTCCTTGCCGCCGGGAAAATGGAAGTAGAGCGAGCCGCGCGGCGCACCGCTGGCGCTCAAAATGTCGTTGAGCGAGGTGCCGTGATAGCCGCGCTGCCTGAGCAGCAGCGCTGTCGTCTCGAGTATGCGGGTGCGGGTGTCGTTGGCCATGTCAACCTCTGTCAGTAGCCATCATTATAGGCCTTGCATCAAATATGACAATCGGTCTACATAATATGTAGATCAGTCTATATATTTGAGAGGTCGACATGAACGCCTATCGTCTTGAAGGATCCAGCGGGGCGGAACGCCTGGTGATGCGCGACGAAGCGCGCCCGGAGCCGAAACCGCATGAGATCGTCGTGCGCGTTCGCGCCACCTCGCTCAACCGGCGCGACACGATGATCCTCAACGGCGCCTATCCGCTGACGCCACGCCAGGGCGTCGTTCCCCTGAGCGACGGGGCTGGCGAAATCGTCGCCATCGGCGATGCCGTCACCCGCTTTGCCGTTGGCGATCGCGTGACCGGCAGCTATTTCGCCCGCTGGATCGACGGCCGCATCAACGCCGGCCTCATCGACCAGCTCGGCTGCACGCTTGACGGCATGCTGGCCGAACATGCCGTTCTCGACGAGCAATGGGCCGTGCGCTTGCCAGATCATCTCGACTGGCACGAAGCAGCAACGCTGACCTGCGCCGGCCTGACCGCCTGGAATGCGGTGACCGGCGCTGGAATTCCGAAGCCTGGCCAGTGGGTTCTGGTCATCGGCTCGGGCGGCGTCTCGCTGTTTGCGCTACAGTTCGCCAAGCTGCTCGGCTGCCGCGTCGTCGCCGTCACCTCACGTGGCGAGAAGGCCGAGAGGCTGCGGATGCTGGGCGCCGACCTTGTGATCTCGACTTCGGAGATGCCCGAATGGGGTGCGACTGTCCGCGACCAGACAGGCGGCATCGACCTCGTTGTCGAAACCGGCGGCCCGGCGACATTCGCGCAATCGCTGATCGCCAGCACGCTCTACGGGCACATCGTGCTGCTGACGCTGCAGGACCAGCAAGGCAGGTCAATCGAGATGCCGGCAGCGCTCTACCAGCGCAGCCTCGCCACCATCAGCCGCCTGTTCGTCGGCAGCCGGACCAATCTCGAAGCCATGCTGCGCGCTGTCTCACATCACCGGCTGCGGCCCGTCATCGACAAGGTCTTTGCCTTCACCCAAGCCGGTGATGCGTACCGCTATTTCCAGCAGGGCGACGTCTTCGGAAAAGTGGTCGTCGACGGCGCCTGACCCATCCATTTCTCGGAACCAAGGAGTGCAGACAATGACAATTCGTAAAGCTTCGGCCGAGTGGCAAGGCACGCTGAAGGAAGGCTCAGGACGGCTACGGCTCGGCAGCGGTGTGTTCGAAGGCGCTTATTCCTTTCCGTCGCGTTTCGAAAACGGTCCGGGCACGAACCCGGAGGAACTGATCGCGGCAGCGCATGCCGGCTGCTTCTCGATGGCTTTGAGCGCCATACTGGGCGGCGCCAAGTACGTCCCGACAAGCATCAACACGATCGCCAAGGTGCATCTCGGCGCAACCGCTGCGGGGCCGACGATCACCCGCATCGAAATTGAGACCCAAGCCGAGATCCCGGGCATTGCCCCGGACGAATTCCAGAACCTTGCGGAAACGGCGAAAGCGGCATGCCTTGTGTCGCGCGCCCTGGCCGGCGTGGCAACCATCACGCTGAAAGCCGAGCTCGTCGCGACCGCCGCTACGCAACAATGAAATCAGGAGGATGAGATGAAACAGGACAGCATCGTGACCGTTCATCCCGACGAACAGTCCAGGCAGACAGCTGAAATCATGCAGCGCTTCAACGACGTGTTCCAGTTGCATGATCCGTCGGCACTCCCCGGCCTGGTCGCCGAACACTGCGTGATCGAAAACACCGTGCCGGCACCGGACGGCGCCCGTCATGTCGGTCGGGAGGCGTGCGTCCAGCTGTGGTCAGCGATCGCCACCCAGCCCGGCACGCGATTCGACCTTGAGGAGACATTCGTTGCGGGCGAACGGGCGACGATCCGTTGGCGCTATTGGCTCGCCGATGGCAACTCCATCCGCGGCGTCAATCTGATGCGCGTCGAGGGCGGGCTGATCGTCGAAGCGATGGGGTACGTCAAGGGATAGCCGCCCCTGACCGCTCGCCGCTACCGGTCTGCCAAGGCCAGTTTTGCGCCGAGCATGACAAAGGCGCCGGCGAAGGTCCTGCGCATCCAGGTCAGCACCATCGGCCGCGACACGACATGGCTGCGGATCGAGGCGGCGAAGATGCCGTAGCCGACGAAAACAACGAAGGTCAGGAGCATGAAGACGGAGCTGAGCTCCAGCATCTTCGACAGCGCATTCGGCTCGGTGGTGCTGACGAATTGCGGCAGGAAGGCGAAGAAGAAGATCGACAGTTTCGGATTGAGCACGTTGACGAGGACGCCGGTCGCAATCACCTTGCCGGCGGAGCGGGGCGTCACATCCTGCTCGACGCTCAGGCCACCCTTCTCCTTCAGTGTGTTCCAGGCCATGTAGAGCAGATAGGCGACGCCGAGATATTTCAGCGTCTCGAAGGCAACCGCGCTGGTGTGCAGCAGCGCCGCAAGGCCGGTGATGGCGGCTGCCATGTGCGGAATGATGCCGAGCGTGCAGCCGAAGGCGGCGATGATCGAGGCGCGTGCGCCGCGCGAAAGGCCGGCGCTCAGCGTGTAGAGAACACCGGTGCCGGGCGAAGCCACGACGATCAGCGACGTCAACAGAAATTCGATGCTCACGATGGTTCCTCCCGGCGCGCCTGCCCTGTAGCAGCGTAGCCAGCAAGGAGGTTGCACACAAGCCGCCGGCTGTCGTTGCCGGTGCGTGTCGTCCGAAAGTGCGCAGCGGTCTTGCGACAACCTGCGCGAAAAAAAGGACTTTAAGACGTCGGCAATCCGTGCGCGCGGCGCGCCATCAGGCAATCGTCGTCGCCCGGCATGCAGGCGCGGCAGACATCCGGGCGGACTTCATAGATGCCACAAGCGGTCGACTTGCCGATCTCGCCGGAGAGCGCCGAGCAGCGCACGCCGTCGCAGCGCATGCCGGACAAGTTGGCTGCCACATATTTTTCCGGGATGCGGTCGAGATGGGCGTCATCCTCGGTGGAAAAGCGCGGCCACTCCGCCGAATAGGAACAGCAGGCGCCGCAGCTCTGGCAGTCGAAGACAGGGCCGGTGCTGCGTTGCGACGACGAAAGACTTGCAGCGGCCGCGAAGGCGAACAGTCCCGGCTCGGCAGGGTTGTGATCGGCGTCTTGCGGCAAGGTGTTATTTCTTCTTGCCTGTCTTGCCCTTTGGCGCATCCACCGGCGACTTGAACAGATCGGTCGCGGCTTCGTCGGCTTTCGGCGCGGCAACCGGTTTGCCCGGTTTTGCAGCAGCTGGCGTTGCAGGCTGGTCCTTGGCGGAGAATTTTATGGCCATGTCAGTCCTCGTCGGCGAAACGCGATGATGGAGCGCGCGGATTGCGCAAGCGGCCGATCAGCGCCGAAACCGCCGTGATGTTCATTTCCTCGGGCGACCAGTTCTTAACCGCCTCGATGTGGTGGGGCGCCAGTTCGCGATGCGTGCTGCCGCTGTAGGCGGCATCCTGATAAGTCACCCGCTCATGCGTCTTGGTGTCTTCGCGGACATACTCGATCAGGTAGTTCGGGCACTCAGCCCGGCCACGCACGCCGACGCGCACCTGGGCGTCCCCATGGGCACGCTTGCAGCGTTCGAGTTTTTCCAGCACGCGCCGGACATATTCGACCGGCTTGTCGAGGCCTTCGACCATGTCGGCAATGGTCGCATCGGTCGCAATCGGAGTAGGCGGGACGCGCTTGGTGGCCATCAGCGTTTTCCGACTCGTTTCGGCAAAGCGGCGAGAGCCGCGGCCGCGGCCATCTCATCGGCCTCCTTCTCCAGGCGCTGTTCGCGTAGCCGCGCGGTCTTGGCTTCCCGCGCCTCGCTGACGGCATCGCGCTCGGAAATGATGCGGTTGAGTGACATCGACTGGGTCTGCGTCTTGCTGAACAGGGACACGGCCTGATCAGGGGCTGTCTTCGAATTGGCGGTCAAAATCTTTCTCCTGTCAGGAGCTGGTGCAGACATGGCGAGACCGGGTCTTCGGTCAGGACCACGCACAAAGCAATACGGCAGCGGATTCAAATTGCTGGAGCGTCCCTTAGCACGTTCAGGCCGACGCGCAGTGCACTTTCGGCGGCAAGACGCGCAAAATGAAAAAGGCCAGGCACCGCCTGACCTCCCCATGAGAGCGCCGCGCATCCAATGACATCCAGAAGGATGCACAGGTGACATCCAGAAGGATGCACCAGGGATGCAAGGCAACGCCCTTCACATGCGCATGCCGTAGAAACTCAAGTCTCCGCGGCCAAGCGCCCGAATTCGCCATTCACCGGTGCCAGTACATCCGTGGTCACCGGGAAGGCTGAATTCTGTTTTCAGGCCGCCTTCAACTGGTCGGCGGACATCTTGCCCGACTTGTTGTCGCGGACCATCTCGTAGCCGAGCTTCTGGCCCTCGACGATGTCGCGCATGCCGGCGCGCTCTACGGCCGAGATGTGGACAAAAACGTCGGCCGAGCCGTCGTCAGGCTGAATAAAACCAAAACCCTTGGTGGCGTTGAACCATTTAACTGTGCCGGTGCTCATGACGAACCCTTTCCATGGCAAATATTCGTTAATCGCGGTGCGAATGCACAACGATTTTTGTCTCGATTTTTGATGGGGAAGTTCGTCAAAGGCGCGCATGCGTGCGCGGATAACAAAAGTCGGTCAAACAAATATCGACGAAATTCTTGTAGGCTTCTTTTTGCGCCGTGTCAATTTCTGGTTTAGCCGCCATCGAGATCAGGCGCAAAGTTGTCCGGCGAGAAGGAAACGAAACGCCGCCGCTCCAAAAAAACGCAACATGCCGGGAACCAGATCGGCGCCCGTGCATTTTAGCTGTGTCGTCAGCAGTTCATGAGAGCAATCGAAGGAAAGGTTGACGGCAAAAGACGCCTCCCGCGCGATAAAAGGCGCGAGGGGCGTTTTTGTTTTTGCCCTCACATCACGGCGGTCATCATCGGCAGGATCTCGTATCGAAAGCCCAACCCGGAACGAACCGTCGGGTCCGCCTCGGTCAGCGCCCGGACGGCGGCCTCATCGACGGCACGCACGATACCGAGCCCCCAGGGACCGGCGGGATCAGCGACCGGCCCAAACAGGATGACAGCCCCCTCACCCAATTTGCCGCGCAGATAGTCCGAGTGCTGCTTCATCAGTGTTTTTTCTGCATCGGTCAGGGTGAAGGCAAAGTCGGGCCGGGGCGGGATCAGCCGGCAGTGGAACACGCCTTGCGGCTTGCTGCCGGCTTCATCGGTGAGGAAAGTGGTCAGCCAGCCGAGCACGCGCTCCCAGCCGGAGCCGTGATCGCGGCATGCGCCTTGACGGACGCCAAACCCTTCATGGCGTAAGGTCAGCCGCGTTCCGGCACCCACCGCCTCGAGCATGTAGGTCACGGTGGTGACGTTGTCGCCGTCCCATGGCGCTTTCCACGTCAGCACCAGAAGGTGCGGCGGCTCCACCCTGAGATACTCGCCCTGGACATGAAAGTCCTGACCGTCGGCCCCCTTGCCTTCCGATCGCCACGCCCCGCCCGGCCGCAAGTCGGCGGTATGTCTCGTCGTCCGGTAAAGTTCGTCCGACCCCCACCAGAGCGGTATCTGGTCGTCCGCCGTCAACGCGCGAAACACTCGCTCGGGCGGCACCGCGATCGTTACCGTGGCGAGAATCGTGCCCGCCGATACATCGGCGATAGCGCGCGGTCTGTCGTTGTTGGCCATCATTCATTCTCCAGGTAGGATTTCAGGCTGCCGAGGCTCGCTTGCCAGAAATCGCGATATGGCAAGATCCAGTCGGCCACGTCCTTCAACTCCGCCGGTTCCAGCCGGTAGAGCCGCTCGCGGCCATATTTCTGTTCGGAGACTACCCGGAGCTCGCGCAGGACCCTGAGATGCTTGGAGATCGCTGGCCGGCTCTGCGAAAAGGCCGAGGCAAGTTCGTTGACCGGCGCCGGTCCCTGCCGCAAGCGGTCGAGGATCGCGCGCCGCGTCGGATCGGCAATTGCGCGGAAAACGGAACGGTCGGGGTCAGCCTGCGGCATAATACGTATCCATTTGGTTACGAATTATGCCGAATTGCCGTTCCGGTCAATTCTCGTTCGCAGCCGATTCCGGATGCATTTGGAGACTGCCTCACTCCAAGCCAGACACGCCTGGCGTTGCCGCCGACATCCGCGAGGGACAGACAGGCGCCCCTCAGCCGCATCGCCTGAAACCATATTTGCGGCTGCGAGGCTCGAAGCCGCGTGCCAGATCAGTCCTGTTCGTGCGGACCAGGCTCGGGCCAGGTTTCCTTGGCGGCCTCCGCGTACCAGTGACGCATTGCTGGCGTTGAAAGCACCGCATCGACATAGGCTCTGGTGTCGGGCGCCAGCGTGCCGCCATAAGTGTCGAAGCGGGTGACGATCGGTGCATACATGGCGTCAGCCGCGGTGAAGTGGCCGAACAGGAACGGGCCGCCCTTGCCGTGTCCTTCCCGGCACTCGCGCCACAGGGCCTCGATGCGCTCCCGCTGCGCCTCGCCCTCGGCGTCGAGAGGCTTGTGGCCTTTCGGGCGACGCAAATTCATCGGCCAGCCATAGCGGACCTCGCGAAAACCGGAATGCATTTCGGTCGCCACGGAGCGCGCCAGCGCACGGGCGCCGATATCGGCCGGCCAGAGATTTTTCTCAGGAAACAGGTCGGCAAGATATTCAAGGATGGCAAGAGTTTCCCAGATGATCCTGCCATTGTGATTCAAGACCGGCACCAGCCCGGTCGGCGAAATCTTGCCGAGATTGGCCGCAGTCTCGGGCGTGCGCAGCCGCACGAACCCCTCCTCGAACGGAATCTCCAGATGCTTCATCGCCACCCAGGGCCGAAGCGACCATGAGGAGAAGCACTTGTTGCCGATATAGAGTGTGAATTCAGCCATTTTTCTCCCCGAGCGCACGATTGTCCTGAAGTCCTTTAGCCTGCCAGCCTTAACGCCGAAAGCGGTTGCGCAACTTTGATTCGCGGCTGGGGAAGCTTGGAACCTAACCGACGCCGGCTCGTTAGCCTCCGCGGACGAATTCCCCGAATTCAAACTCCCAGGAGATGCGGAAAATGGTGAACAAGGATCAGGTCGCGGGCATGGCCAAGCAGGTCAAGGGCTCTGTCAAGGAAGCTGCCGGCAAGGCGACCGGCAACAGGCAGACCCAAGCCGAAGGCACGGCCGACAAGATCGCCGGCAAGGTGCAGAAGGCCTATGGCGACGTGAAGGACAAGATCAAGAAGGCGCTCTGATCCCCATCGGATATCGCTTTTGCCCGGGAAAGGCGGCCGCCAGGGCCGCCTTTTTCATGTGCTCCAGTCCTTGCTGAAGGCGTTGGTGAAGGCGACCTCGCCATGATCACCGGTCGCCTCGCCCAGCACCACGTCCATGGCGTCGCTAGTCACCCTGGCCAGCGCGAAGCCACCCATATAGGCAGCCTTCGGCTTGATGAGGTCGAGCCCGTCGCCGCGGTAGATCAGCGGTGTGTCGTGCTTGTGGCCATGGAAAATGGCGACGACATTGTAGCCCTTCAGCGCCGCCAGCAGGGCCTGCCGGTCGGCCTCGCTCCACCAGTGCGGCGCGCCGGCACCGCCATCGTCATACGTCCTTTTGGCGGCATCCCACCGTTCTATCGAGAAGGTGTCCCAGCCATAGTGCTGGAACAGGATGACCGGGCGGCCATCCGCAGCGTAGGTGGCCAGATCCTGCTTCAGCCATGGCAGGCCGCTGTCGGCGCCGTGGCCGGTGTCGCCGGCGAAACGATGCGTCTGTACGAGATGCAGGCCGCCCCAGTCCCAGGAATAACAATCGCTGTCGACGTCGTAGTCGGTGGCCGGCACCGGCGGCTTGAAGAATACGCCGGCGCGGTGATTGACCTCGACATAGTCGCGCATTTCGCGCCGGTACCAGTCGACATGGTGCGGCGGGCCGTTCTGGTCGAGATCGTGGTTGCCGAGCCCGACATAGACCGGCACGTGCACGCGATCGGAACCGACACCTTGCTGGTAGCGCTGGCTGAACTGGAGCAGTTGGGTGCCCTCGCTCGGCTGCGTGATCTGGCCGCCGCCATCGTCGGTGATGTCGCCGCCAACGACGAGCCCAAGCGGCGTGCCGATACGGCTGCCGGCCGAGCGCAGACCGGTGGCGACGCCGTTGATCTCGGCCGGCCAATCCTTGTCGCCGAGGGCGTTCAGCGCTGCGATGTTGCGCAGCAGCGCGGCGTCGGTCTTGCCTTCCTTTTGGCAGTTGGGGCTCAAGCCGCTCGCCATGCGACAGGCATGGACATCTGCGATGAACAGGAAGGTGGCGTCGATCGGCTCGACGCGCTGCCCGGTCTGGCTGCGTGCCGGGCACGACAACGCGCCGGCCGCGGCCAATCCGGCGGCCTGGGCCAGAAAGTTGCGTCGAGAAAACAAACCAGGCGAGCGGCGATTCATCATGAGGTGAATTTCAGCATGGAGAGCGGCCGGCCGTCCAGTTCAACGCGCGACATCGCGACAACAGCGTCACAGAACTGCTCGATCACCTTTCGGGATCATTTCCAGGCCTCGCCCTGCACCGGCAGGCAGTCGCGCAGCACACCCGCATCCTGCGCCGTCTTGGCCATCGACATGGCGCCGGAATAGGTGGCTACGGCAAGTGCTGCAAAGCGCTGGGGGTCGATGCCTTGCTCCCCGCCCGCCTGCTGGTCGGCCCTGACCTTGTCGGCGATCGCCTGGCGCCATGCCGAAAAGATGCGGGCAAGTGCCGTCCGGAAATCGGGATCGGCGAGCGACAGTTCATGCGCCAGATTGTTGAGCGGGCAGCCGCGCACGAAACCCTGCTGTTCCAGTTCCGCTGCCACGGCCTCGAACACCGCGCGCACGCCCTCGCGTGCCGAAGCCGCCGCCCGCACCGGCGCGATCCATGTCGCTTCGACCGCTGCCGCCACACGCTCGTCGATCACCGCCAGCGCCAGCGCCTTCTTGGTCGGGAAATGGTGGTGCAGCGCGCCGCCGCTGACACCAGCCGCCGCCATCAGGTCGCCGAGGCTGGAGGCATGATAGCCGCGCGCCTGAAACGCCGCCTCCGCGACATCGAGCACCTTGTTGCGCATGCCTTCGGGGTCGTTGATGCGCTTTCGCGACCGAAGCCTCGGTCGAGTTGTGATCTCTGCTGACATTACCGAACAATAGCATGTTGACAAAACAGGACAACCGGTCTGTTTATAAACAGGACAATCACCCTGTTCTTGGAGACTGACGGATGAACCTGCCCCTGAATGCCACGCCGCAACCCGCGGTGCTCGCCTCGCCTGTGGTCGAGCTGCGGCAATACACGCTGAAGCCCGGCAAGCGTGACACGCTCATCGACATCTTCGACGGCAGACTGATCGAGGGCCAGGAAGACGTCGGGATGACCATCATCGGCCAGTTCAGGGATCTCGATCGTCCGGACATGTTCGTCTGGATGCGCGGTTTCGACGGCATGGACGCGCGCAGGGATGCACTGACCGCCTTTTATGGCGGGCCGATCTGGGCGGCGCATAGCAATGCGGCCAACGCAACAATGATCGATTCCGACGATGTGTTGCTGCTCAAGCCGGCATGGCCAGGCGCCGGTTTTGATCTCTCGGGCACACTGCGGGCAGGCTTGACCGCCGACAAAAAATCAAGCCGGAACAAGCCCCTGTCGGCGATTGTTGTGATCCGGATTCATCATTTGCGGCCAGGCGCCGAGGGCATTTTTGCCAGTCGCTTCGAGCCCGAGATGGCGCCGCTGATGACCGCACCCGGCGCGCGCGTGTTCGCCGCGTTCGTTACCGAGCATACCGAAAACAGCTTTCCGCGCCTGCCGATACGGGCCATCGAAAACGTCTTCATCAGCGTCATGGGATTTGACAGCCCGGAAACACACGCCCGCCACGAGGCCACGCTGGCCGGTTCGCCTGCATGGCAGGTGTTTTGGCAAGCGGTCCAGCAGGATCTGACCAGACCAACCGAGACTTTGCGTCTGTCCCCGACCTCGCGTTCGCGGCTTGGGCAGCGGTCCGCTTGATCAGGGATGGTGATGGTGCCGAAGCCCGGCAGGACGTGCCGGCGGCACGCGCTTTGTTCGGGCGCTAGCGGAATCCGAATGTCTTGCTGATCGCCTCGGCGACAAAAGCCGGATCTTCCCAATGAGGGTTGTGGCCACACTCCTCGGCGTGCACGAGGCTTGCCCCAACAAGGGCGTCCAACAGCGCCTGCTGATGCGCCTGGCCGAACAGCGGGTCGTGCTGGCCGGCGATGATCAGCGTTCGAGCCTGCACGGCTCGCGCCAGGTCACTCAGATCGGTGCGGCGAATTTCCTTCAGGGTCGCTTGCCAGCGTGATGCCGGCATCTCCGAGGCGTCTTTGGCCAGGCCTGCGAGAAAGGGCTGGGGCACGCCAGGCCGGCAGGCATGCCACCAGGCATAGAACGGGTCGTCCGGCGATATCGGGTCGCGCAGAGCCTCAACGCCCATGACCAGTGGATGGTTCTGCGCCAGGTCGGGCTTCAATGTGCCGGCCAACAATACCAGCCCGCCGATGAGTTCGTTATGCCGCGCAGCCAACGCGATAGCCACCATGGCGCCCAGCGAATGGCCGACGAGCACCGGCCGGTCAAGTCGCAAGTGGGCGATCAATCCAGCAATGTCACTTGCGAAATCGGCGATGCGGCAACCTTCGCCAGTTTGCGACCCGCCATGGCCGCGCAGATCCGGCATGATCAGCCGACGTCCGGCCAGATGCGGCGCCAGGAGCGAAAAGCTGCGGCTGGTGTCAGTGAAGCCGTGCACCAACAGCAGCGCCGGCTCGGCGCCGGCGATCTCGACATAAGCAATGTCGAGATCGCCGCTATTGATGAATTGCTTGCGGCCAGCCCAGCCGTCCTGTTCCGCCCAGCCATTCGGAAAGGCATCAAATGCTGCCGGTCTCACAGGCCAAGCTTTTCCTTGACCGCGGTAAGGCCGGGCTTGCCGTCGAATGTGGTGACCCCGGCAAGCCAGGTGTCCAGACGATCCTTGTTCAGCTTGATCGCCTTCAGCCCCGCCTCTTCCGGCTTCATGCCGTCATTGATCAGGTAGCCCATGCCGACATTTTCAAAATCGATGTCAAAGGTGAGGTTTTTCAACAATTGCCCGGCATTCGGGCACTGTTGCAGGTAGCCCTTCCGCACCTGCGTGGTCACCGTCGCGGCGCCGAGGTTGGGGCCATAAAATTTGTCGCCGCCGGTGAGATATTTGAAATCGTACATCGTGTTCATCGGATGCGGCGCCCAGCCCTGGAAGACGATGAACTGCTTTTCCTTGATCTCATAGCCGACCTCCGACAGCATGCCAGCTT